>DJRQ01000029.1 GCA_002440125.1 Caryophanales bacterium UBA6356
CCTACACTCTTGAAACGCTATCGCTTGTTTTCGAACATTTGCTTTTTGTTTCTTTTACCCTTAAAATACCCCACGAAAATAACGGAGGATTTTTCCTAAGATTCGCTTACTTTTCGCCCCGTAGATTTTGGACCTAGATCTCTAACCTAAGGTCTAATGGACACGGGGGTATTTTTTGTGGAAAATGAAGTGAAGATGAATAGGATGGGCTATGAGAAAGTCCCGACTCTTCTTTTGAAAATGGCTATCCCCATGATGTTTTCGATGGTCGTAAGCGCTCTTTATAACATCGTGGACAGTATCTTCATCGGCATGATCGAAGCGCCTTTTAATGCCAAAGCGATCACTGCGCTTGGCTACGCTTTCCCTTTGCAGACTCTTTTGGTGGCTGTCGCAATAGGAACTGGCATAGGCGTTAATTCCGTGCTCTCAAAGGCTCTAGGCCAAGGAAAGAACGATAAAGCGGCCCGCTCTTGCGTGAATGGCTATCTCCTGATGGTTTTCTTTTATGTCATCTTCTTGGCTTTTGGCTTAGCCATTTATTTTGGGAGTTTCTATTTCTCGGCGATGAGCGAAGACCAAGTTGTTATCGACATGGGTTCGAAATACCTTGGAATTTGCTTTATTTTCTCCTTCGGCCAACTTCTTCAACTCGTGAGTGAGCGCTCTTTATGCGCAACCGGTAAAACAAATCTTGCCATGGTCATGCAATTAGCGGGCGCCTTGGCCAATATCGCCTTGGATCCTCTTTTCATCCTTGTCTGGAACATGGGAGTCGAAGGAGCAGCCATCGCAACGATAATCGGTCAAATGATCTCAATGATCGTCGGATTCCTTCTTACGGGCTTTGTGAATAAGGAAGTGCGAATTCATAAGAAGGATATCGCTTTCGACTTCCCGATGATGGGGAAAATACTAAGGGTCGGCCTTCCAAGCATCGTGCTTCAAGCCTTCCAAAGCCTTCAACCCTTCGTCTTCCAACTCGTGTTCATGTCTCTTTGTAGCCAAAATCCCACGATGCAAGACACCCTTGTCGCTGTCTATGGCGTCTACTATAAGCTTCAAAACTTTATCTTCATGGCCCTTTATGGCCTTGTGAACGCGATGCTTCCTATCATCGCCTATAACCACGGAAACAAGAATAAGGAAAGAGCCAAAGAGGCCTTTATGTGGGGATATCTCTATGGGCTTATCATCGCCTTGATCGGGATTATCGTTTTTGAATCCATCCCTAAAGAGCTTCTCCTTTTGTTCAATCTTGATGAAGAATGGGTGAATATGGGGGTTCTCTTAACGCGCATCACCGCGCCGACTTTCCTATTGGCTTCGATTTGCATTCTTTCCAATGGGGTCTTGCAAGCTTATGGAAATGGCATCCATCCGCTTGTTGTGACCATTATTCGTTTGTTCATCGTTCTCTTCCCCGCTTGTTTCTTGTTCGGCTATTATTTCGGCGTCGATGCCATATGGTGGGGAAGCTCTATCGCCGAGGCGATAGGCGTCGCCTACGCTCTTATCTTCACCTATCGCGTCTATAAAAAGAAAACGCAAAAATACTCTTTGACGGCATAAGAAAAGGAGAATGACTTCGCGTTCTCCTTTTTCTTATAGAGTATCCTAATGGATGTATTTTAAAACGATGGCGAGTATCTCTTTTCCGATGAAGTAATCGGTATCGCCGGAGACGTATTTTCGGAGTTCGCTATGAGTGAGCGGCTTTTGAAAGACGATATTCTCGAGCGCTTTGTCGGTAAGAATCTTCTTCTCGGGAATGTGCTTCGAAGAAGAAACGTTATAGCGGAGCATCATCAATTCGTTGCGGAGGCTCTCATCTTCTTGCGAGATGTTTTCGATTCGCGTTCCTTCGATGGACTTGATGTTCTTCTCATAGAGCTTCTCACCAAGAAGCATCTCCTTTTCGGAAATGGGCCTAAAGAAAGGGCGAATGGCTTTAACGGCAAAATTCTCTCCTCCTGCCATCGTGATGCCTAGGCTCATGTTATTCAAGATGCTCTCGAATCCCGTGTTGGTCTTCGTCCAGTTGCTATAAGCGAGCTCTGGCCGCTCTTCCTTGGCCGCTTTAAAGGCGTTAATAATGAAGTTATCGAAGATGATGTTAAAGAGGATGATGGCTTCTTTTTGGAAATCGCCATAGCCCTTCCTTTGATCGATAAAACCGAAATTAAAAGCTTGTTCGGCCCGATAAAGGTCCTTTTTCTTCATGCCGCTATATTTTTGAAGCGTCTCGCTATAAAGGGGGTTATAAAGGATTTTGAGGAGATAGCCGATAAGGGCTAAGCAATAGAACATGCCGTTTTTCACCAAGCCTCTTTTGGTGGCATCGATATACTCGTTTTTCTTATTGGTGATGCCTGAAGCGTATTTGCGATAAGCCTTTTCAAGATAGAGAAGGTCTTTGATGAAAAGGGGATCGTATTCATGCTTTTCGAATATCTTCTCGTATTTTGTCTCGTCTTGAAGAATCTTCGAGACGTTATTGCGAGCAGGGCCCGGCTGAAGATAGACGAAGGCGTAAAGATCCTGGGCGAGCTCGTTGTTCTTCGTTCTTTGCCAAGGTTCTTTGTAAATATCCTTTTGCGGCTTTTCTCCTCGCTTAATCTCGATGAATATGTTTTCTTTGGCTAGCGATAGCTTTAAGTTCCTTTGGCTTACCTTATTGGCGATAATGTCTTTCGCCTTGATGGGCTTTTGGGTGTTGGAAGCTTCGGCGACCCTCGAAACGAAGGAGGTCTTATCTTCGTTTTCTTTTCCTATCACGATGATTTTCGCTAGGAGATAGAAGTCGGTATCAAAAGGGGTGGTGCCAATCATATTCGTCGTTTGGCCGCCATTCACGATAGAGAAGTTTTGGAGTTTGAGCGTGTTCCCCTTAAAGGAATAGCCTTCGCAAACGATGATGATGCCGTTATTGAGGTACCAGAAATCCTGAGGGTCGTCCATAATGGAATCGGTGATCTTCTCATCGATGTTCTTGCTTTTTATGTAGTAGCGAAGGTTCATGGCAAGAAGGCCTCTTTTCCCTTCCTTCTTCCATAGTTCTTTTAATGATTTCGCGCTCACGTTAACGACGATGCTATCTTGCCCATAGGCCATTTTGTTCTCTTCCTTATCGACTTCTAGCGTTCCTTCTCTCACGCAATCGAAGGGTTCCTTATTGGAAGCGATGCTATCGATTATTTGATGGCCAAAGCAAATGGTCGTCGATACTTTCAATCCCTTGATGGAGGGATCGATATTCTCGATTTTTCGACTCACCTCGTATTCTTCTTTCTCTGTTAAATCGAGATTGGTAAGAACGCGAACGACAATGGGAAGGGGCTTTTCTCCTTCTTCGGGATGGAGATAGTCGCGGAGGATGGATTCCGCTTTATCGTTGCCAGAACCATATTGGTTCCTATTTTTGATGTTATCGACGATAAGAAGGGTTTGGCTTATTTCTTCTAAAACGTCCTGGATGCGAAAACCGCTTGCGGAATCTGGGAAATAAGCTATGTCAATTTCGAGAGCGTCTTCCTCTAGTTCGTTGTTTAGATAGATGCCTGAGATCGGGTAATTCGGCGATACGACGATGCCGTCATTCACTTCATCGGCGTATTGAGCGTCGGCATTGAAAAACTCGTTATAGGCAAATAGCCCAACGAGTTTATGACGGTCTCCTTTATCCGTTAAGCCAAGTTCTTGCAAGGCGGCAGGATAGGCGTTAATGTCCATATATTGAAATCCTCTTTCGACTAATTGGATCACCAAAAAGATCACTGATCAAGGAAACTTCTAATAAAAAGTAAAAAAATAATCTTTGATAGATCGAAATTGTATAAGAGCTTCCATATCACAAAATAGGAGAAGGAAAAGAGACTTCCTGAAGTGAGTGAAGTAATTAGTGAAGTTATAGTGAAGTAATTAGTGAAGTACTAGTGAAGTAACGCTTCACTCACTTCACTTTATAGGCTATTATTTGATAGAAGCGAGGATAGGCTATGTATCTAGAAGAACTCATAAATGGCGTGAATCTTGAGGATTATCAAAACGAATTCAAAGGAGTTTTAAAAGAGGGTCGAGGGAGCGAAAAAGAAGAAAGGGCGGAGATTGGATGGTTGAAGGAAATTGTCGCTTTCGCGAACACTTTAGGCGGCACTCTCTATGTCGGAGTCGATAATAAAACGCATGAAGTGCTCGCTTTAACGCACGAAGAAGTGGATCGAATTTCCTTAATGGTCCAGCGACTTGTTTTGGCGCACATCGAGCCTCCGATTCGCTATCGCTTCGAAAAGATTCCCGTTCCTTCCACATTGCCTACCCGCTACGTTTTGGCAATTCACGTCGAAAAAAGCAAATGCCCTCCCATTTCCCTTCGTTTTCATTCGACGGGCGTTATTTATGTTCGTCATTTTGGGAAGACAAGCGTAGCTTCAGGCGAAGAAATTCGAAATCTGGTCATGAATAGCGAAGCAGTTTCTTTTGATACGTTGGAAACGAATGTGCCGTTTAAAATGGACGATTTTACTCGATTGTTTCAGTTTTATAGAGAACAAAACGACGGGAAAGAACTCACTGAGAAGGACCTTTTAAATGTTGGGTTTATGACGACAAACGGTTTTCTTAAGAAGGGGGCGCTACTTTTTAAAGACGACTGCCAAGATTCGAGGACTCTTATCGAATGCTCCAAGTTTAAGGGGGTGAGTAAGGGGGATGACATCTTCTTGGCTTCGGAAACGTTCAAAGGGAATCTCATTGATGAGTATCTAAAAGCACGTGATTTCGTTCTTCTTCATTCCGTTAATGGTTTTAAAAAAACGGCTAACGGAAGAGAGAAGTTTTTTTCCTATCCTCCGATTTCTCTAGGCGAGGGCATTGCCAATGCCATAGGGCATCGCAATTACTTTATTCAGGGAGGGCAAATTGAGATCAACCTTTTCTTGGACCGTTTGGAAATCGTTTCGCCAGGCTCCTTGGTAAGCTCTAAGTGGCTTCGCGAAGAAAAAGAGCTCTCCAAAATCCCGCCTTTAAGAAGGAATGAACTTATTTGTGCCGTTTTTACTCTCTGCCGTTTGATGGATCATAAAGGTTCGGGTTTTGATAAAATTGAACAAGAATATGAGTCCTATGGGAAGCTTTATGCCCCATTTGTGAACTCGGATGATGTCTCTTTCTCTTTGACGCTTCCGGACTTGACGCATCAGGGCGGTTTGGTTTTAGAGAACGATGAGCCTTCCGTGTATGTGGTGGGGGAAGCGCTAAGCGAGAAGGAACTCCGTGTCCTCTCCTTTTGCTATGCGAAAGAAAGAACGGCTATTCAAATCGCTTCGGCTCTTGGAATAAAGCCATCGAGCTATTTGCGAAAAACGCTCCTAGGAGAACTCGTGAAAAAAGGCTATTTATCGCCCATCGAAAGCGGAAGGATGACTCTTTATCTTTCGAACAAAGAAAAGGTTTATCCCCTATAGATGTGTTTTAATGGCGGCGCGAGTGAAGTAATTAGTGAAGTGAGTGAAGTAACGCTTCATTCACTTCACTTCAACGAAAAAAAGCGAGTTTCTAGGCTTTGATGGTTATAGATTCGATATCAAAATATTCAATCCTCGAATCGATTTTGTATTATGATTCTTTCTATATGGGACATCCTTTCAAACATTTGCTGACCATCACCAAGCATCGCCATCGCGTCATTCGGAATGCTGCTCACATGGGCATATTTTGGCATGCCCTTCGGCACGATCTCTCGAAATACTCTTACCCCGAGTTTTCCAAAAGCGCTTTCTACTATGCTGGCAATCATTCTCCCGTTTATGAGCAACGTCTTCATGAGGATTACTTTTCCTCGATTTGCCAGCATCATACCAAACGCAATCCCCATCATTGGGAATATTGGACGGATTTCTTTATGGGGAGAGTCATCGCGAAGACGATGCCTTATAAGTACGCGACCGAATACGTCTGCGATATGCTAAGCGCTTCCTACGTCTATGACCCCAAAAACTTCAAGCCCGATACGACGCTTCGGTATTTCTTAAAGCATAGCCCTCGCTACTACATGACGGATGCGACTAAGGAATACGTTACGTGGTGTTTGACTCGCTATGCCGAAAGCGGCTTCAAAAACCTTAAAAGGAAAGAGACGAAAGCGAAGTATCTCGAGATTGCTTCTCGTTTGCCAGAAGTTCAGCTCTTTGATGCTTTATCGATCGATTTGGAACTCCCGAAACTCCAAAAGAAGTAGGTTTTGCGAGGATATAAGGCTTTTATGGAACCGCTTTCAAAGAAAGGCGGTTCTTTTCTTTCTCCTTTCCTAGAGAAAGGGTCTATGATACCTAAGTTTCCCATAGGGGGAGAAGATCCATATGACTCGACCGAATAGCCATCACTCAAGACCCAAATGGAGTTTCAAAGAAGCCTTTAGTGGCGATATCGACCTTACATCGGGCAATCTCTTCGGGAAGATGGCTCTTTATACCTTCCCCATCATCCTCCTTTCTCTCTTGCAACTCCTTTATAGCAGCGCCGATGAGATCGTCGTTTCCTATTTCGGCGGCGGCTATGCGAGCATGAATGCGATTGGCAGCAATAGCGCTCTCATCAATCTCGTGATTGGTTTATTCGTCGGAACGAGCGTTGGCGCTAATGTCGTGGTGGCCAAGGCCTTTGGCGAAAAAGATCAAGCGAAAGCCCAAAAGGCCCTTGAGTCTTCGATGGTTCTAAGCGTTCTTTTTGGCGTTATTATCGGCGTTATTGGCTTTTTCGTCGCGCGCTATCTACTTATCGCCATGCAAACGCCATCTCTCTTTCTTGACAAGGCTACCTCCTATCTTGAGATCTATTTCATTGGCATGCCTTTCTTGCTTGTCTTTAACTTTGGCTCGGCTATCCTTCGGGCCTTAGGAGATAGCAAACGACCGCTTTACGCTCTCATCGCCTGCGGCGCGATAAACGTCGGTCTTAATTTCCTTTTTGTCATGGCTTTCAATCTCGATGTCGTCGGAGTTGGTCTAACGACTTTGATCAGTGAAATTCTCGAAGCCATTTTGGTCGTTATTTTCTTAGCGAGCAAAAGGCAAAAGTTCATCCGTTTTTCCTTTAAAGGCCTTCGTCTTTATAAAGAAGAGACGCTGGAGATTTTAAAGCACGGCATCCCTGCTGGCCTTCAGTCCTTTGTCTTCTCCATTGCCAACGTCTTTATCCAAGCTTCCGTAAATTCTTATAGCGACGCCTCCATCACTTCTGAAGTAGCTATGACGGGCAATACCGCTTCGCAGCAGGTGGAAGGCTATATTTTCATTTTCTTGGATGCTTTTAGCGTTGCTACAACCGCGGTTGTAGCCCAAAATTACGGCGCCAAGAAGAAGGAAAACGTGCGAAAAGCCATTTGGTATAGCCTTTGCTATGTTTTGGTGGTGGGCTTTGCGGTAGGGGGTATATGCGCTCTTTTCCGCAATGAGCTTAATGGCATCTTTATCCCCAAAGAATCATTCACTTCCAATGGTGTTTTTGACCAAGAAGGATACGAAAAGTCATTAGATGTTGCAGGACAACGCCTTATCATGATGGGTCTTACTTATTGCCTTGATGGAGTGATGGAAGTTCTTTCTTGCGATTGCCGAGGCTTAGGGCACCCGAAAACCCCAACCTTCGTCATCTTCCTTTTCGTCACCTGTTTGCGCCTTGCTTTCATCTTTGGCCTATGGGCGAATATCCCAGCTATTCACACTCTTTCTTGGCTTTGGAGCACATGGCCTATTAGCTGGGTTATGGCGATATTTGTGTTTTCTTTTATCGTTCCGAAGTTTTATAAGGATGCGGCAAAAAAGATGGATGCCGCTTTATTGGAAGAAACCAAAAAGAATGAAGCGGCGATTCCGGAAAATAAGTGAAAGAATGGCTTTTTGCCATATTTTTTACGTTTTTTGTGCCGTTTTTCTTATCAAACTCCGATTCTTGAAGCCCCATAGGGGCTAGGGTATAATTTGGCTTATGGCACGAAACAGGGTTCTTATTATCGGATTAGGGAGACTTGGCGCGGGTGTGGCCGAACGTGCTTCCGCGAAAGGGGAAGACGTTATTGTGGTCGACAAAGACGCCTCTTCTTTTTCTCGGCTTGATGATACTTTTACCGGCTTTACGACCGCCGGAGATGCAACCGACCTTTCTTTCTTAGAGACCGATGGCATGATTCGCACCGTCAAGGAGGTCGTCATCACGACGGGAGATGACAACACCAATCTCTTTTTGGCGCATGTCTGCTCTCGCATTTTTGAAGTTCCCCGCATCTTTGTTCGCTTTGACGATCCTGATAAAGGCGCTTGCCTTGCCGGTTTTCAAAACATCAAAGCCATCTATCCTTTTGAACTTACCTTGACCAAGTTTGATTTGGTCGAAGAGGAAGGGGAAGACTAATGAAGATTGTTTTAGCGGGTGGAACTTTCGAAGCCTCCTATGGCATCGACATGTTCAATACCAAAGAAAATAAGCTCATCGTCATCAACCCTAGCGAGGAATACGCCCATTATCTTTTGGAAAAGAAGCACATTCCTGTAACCATCGGCGATCCATGGCGTTATCACGTCCTTGATGCGGCCGATGCTTATGATGCCGATATCTTTGTTGCCCTTATGGAATCGGACACGGATAATTACGCCTCTTGCGTCATTGCCAAGAAGATATTCAACGCGAAAAAATGCATTTGCACCGTGAAAAACCCAAGAAACGTAGAACTTTATAAGAAGCTAGGCATCGACAGCGTTATTTCGAGCACCTATTTGCTTGCCCAAAACATCAAAAACGAATCGGACAGCGAATCTCTTATCAAGTCTCTTTCTCTTGATAACGAGAACATTCGCATGATTGAGGCGACCCTTTTAAGCAAATACGCCATCTGCGATAAGACTATCGCGGAAATCGGCTTCCCCAAATTCGCTTCGATTGCTTATATCGTGCGTAACTATAGTTTCGTTATTCCGAATGGCCAAGTTCTTCTTAAACCGAAGGACACGCTGGTGATTGCCTGCGCTAAGGAAAATGAGGTAGAAGTGCTTGAGTTTATTAAGCGCGAACGTTCAAAAAATGCCGTCAAAAAGGTCGTCGAAAAAATCGTCGAAAAGAAAGATGGCGCAAAAAATGAAGCTAAATCCCCTTCCAAGAAACCGACGAAACCTATAAGACAAAAAGCGAAGAGAAACGATGAAAACTAAAAAAAGCAGTGGATTTCCTTTGATTCTTGGCTATTTGGGCCTTTTTTTAGTTTTCGAAGGAATCGTTATCCTCGTTCCTTTAGCGGTCTTGGCCTTCTATCCGGAAGAATGGCAAGGAGTGCTTGATTTTGCGCTTCCTGCCGGCTCGGCCATTCTTTTGGGCCTTCTTCTCTATTTTCTTTTCGGCTTTGGGAAAGAGAAAGCGAGGTTTAAGAAAAACGACGATGCCTTGCTTCTTATTCTCATTTGGGTTTTCGCTGTTTTGCTAGGCGCCCTTCCTTTTTATTTGACCAAATTCCAATCCCTTAATTTCGGGAATGCGGAAATGAGTCTTTCGATGAGCTTTTCGGAATCTACCTTCGAATCCATTTCCGGCTATGCGACGGTTGGTTTAACGACCTTCCCTTCGAAGGCTTTCTTGGTGTCTGATGCCAATGGGGTAGCCTCCGATTATTGCCCAACCTATCCCGCTTCCCATCTCTTTTTATTCCATCGCGCTTGGCTTCAATTCATCGGCGGCATTGGTCTTATCCTTATCGTTACCTCCGTTATATCGAGCAAAAACAATTTCCGTCTTTATTTTGCCGAAGGCCATAGCGACAAAGTGGTACCGAACCTCGCTAAAAGCGCCAAGATCATCCTTATGGTCTATACGGGATGGGTGCTTTTAGGCGCTTTTTCTCTTTGGCTATGCGGCATGTCTCCTTTTGACTCTTTGTGCCATGCCATTAGCGCCTTGGCGACAGGGGGCTTTAGCACCAGGCAAACCAATGTCTATTTCTTTAGTACCAATGGCATATTTAATGGCGTTTATGCCGTTAGAAGCCCTATTCCCATGGAAGCGGTGCTTTGTGTTTTGATGCTTGCTGGAGCCACCAATTTCTTGCTCCACACTTTCTTGCTTCGGGGCAAAATCAAGGACTTTTGCAAGGATATTGAGATTCGGTTCGCCTTCGCGTTCTTCATTCTTGCCGTTTTAGTCGCTTCTACTTCGATCGCTTTTCTTTATCGGAGCGACCCCTATAGCGTCTCGAGCGAAGGCACGGATATTTGGACTTCCTTCCGCTATGGTTTCTTCCAATGCGTCACTTCCATTTCCACGACCGGTTTCAATAACTTCCCAGACGTTCGTTGCCTAGGGGAAGTAGGGGTTTTCGTTGGCTGGCTTTTGATGACAGTTGGCGGCGGGGTGGGATCGACTGCGGGTGGCATCAAACAATATCGCGTGGCTATTTTGTGCAAAGAGTTCTATTGGTCTTTGAAATACAAGAATAGTTCCAAAAGAACAATAAATCCCCATGTTATATATCATTTGGGGGAAGAGAAGGAGATAAGCGAAGGAACGGTTTCGGAAGCGAGGAACTACGCTTTGCTCAACCTTTCTTTCTTTGCGGTTGGCGCTTTGGCGCTGATGTTCTTCCCGAATCTAAGTTTTAACGACGCTTTTAATGAGTTCATGATGGGATTTTCGAGTACTGGCCTTTCTTTCATGGATCTTAATGCCTATAAGCTCGCCAATTCGCCTGGGGCGTATCATGGGGTATTATGGATCCTTGGCATTGGCATGTTCTTAGGGCGTCTTGAAATCTTGCCGATTTATTTCGCTTTCTCTCGCGTGGTTATCGATCCTATCGAACGCCTTATCGACAAGAAGAAACATGCTAAAATAAATACGGAGGCGAATTGATATGCTCATAGATGAAATCAAAAAGGGGAACATCGAGGCTATGAAGGCCCATGACCAAAATGCGAGAAGTGTCTATTCGATTTTGCTTTCTCGCTATATGGAAAAGAAAACTTCCGGCGAAAGGAAAGAAATAACGGATGCCGATGTTCTTGCCATGATCCAAAAGCTTTGCAAAGAGTTGGACGAAGAAAAGGAAAGCTACTTGAAGGTTGCAAGAGAAGAGCAAGCAAAGGCCATAGACGCCCAAAAGGCGGCGCTTTCGAAATATCTTCCGAAGCAATTAAGCGAAGAAGAAATTAGGACGATTATCCTTTCTCTCTCCGATAAAAGCGTGCCTGCCGTCATGAAACACTTCAAGGCTCATTATGCTGGTCAATGCGATATGGGTCTCGTAAGCAAAATAGCGAGGAATTGCTAGGAATTTTTATAAAAAATATTTCGGAATTCCCTATTTTCTTTCCCTTCGCCATAGTCGGCGACCTGGGTAAAGAAAACGTAGACCCTTCCGATTCTGGCGTTTAAGGCGATGTGACAACCGAGCCATCCATTCCATCCGAAATCCCCTTGGATGTCCGATGGCTCTTTTGCTTCTCGGCAGATTTTAAAAAGGTTCTTATAGATCATGCCTTCTGGGGCCATCCAATCGGAGGGGAAGCATAAGTCGTCTTTCTCCTCTTTATAGAGGCTCTCTAGCGTTTCTTTCCGAAGAATCTTCCCCTCCAAAAGAGCGGTTCCAAAGGATGCCACATCGCCGATAGTCCCAAATAAACCGGCTCCACCCGATTCGAAAAGAGTTTCCTTGCCATTTATATCAATGCCTAAACCAACCCGTCGCATCTTTTGCCAATGACCATTTTCTTTGACGTAGCAGGGCACAGGCCTTTTTCTTTGTTTGTCATTTAAAGAAAAGCCCATATCTTTCGTATTCGCCGGAATAAAAATATATTTGTCCAAGAACTCGCTAAAACGAAGATGAGAGGCTTTCTCGATGACCTCTCCAAGAAGATCGGCCGCCAGAGAATACGAACGTTTGGTTCTAGGAACGTAAAGCAAGGGATTTTGGGCAATGAGGGAAGCGAACTCGAAAGTGGAAACGCGGTAATTGCTTTTTTCGACTTCTTCAAACGCCTTTCCGCTTTCTCCTTCGCCATAGCCAAAGCCGGCGCACATGTTCAAAAGGTCTTGAATAGTAGGGCAAGCGACTTCTTTCAAAGAACCGTCTTCCATAAGCACTTTAGGATTTTTAAACGCCGGCAGAAAATCGCTTAAGAGATTGCTTTTCGCTAGCAAACCTAGTTCTATTGCTTTATGGATGGCTATCGTTGTAAAAACCTTCGAAACGCTAAAAAGACGGCAGATTGCGTCTCTTTTGAAGGGAATTTCATGTTCTAGGTCGGAGAAACCGCAGTCGAAATAGAGGCTTTCCTCCCCTTGATCCACAATAAGAACGCTGCAACCTGGAATTTCCTTTTCCTTTACGATCTTTTCTAAATACTTTTTCGCTTCTGCTACGTTTTCTTTTCGAAGCATACGTTTCTCCTTGTTTTTAATCCCGAAAGATTATTCGATTATAGAGCTTTTCCGCGTTTGCCTCTCTCTCTTTTTATGTCTTGTTTAACGCTTTTTAAATCACTATAATAAGCGGGCGTCGGGGGAATGGTTCAGTGGTAGAACAGAGGTCTCCAAAACCTTTGATGTGGGTTCGATTCCTTCTTCCCCCGCCATCGGAAAATCAACACGGAGAAATCCGTGTTTTTATTTTTTGCATAGGAACAGTACATATACGTTTCTTGTATATAGAATAATTATTTGGTTGCCTCACTAAACGATTTTTCTTTCTTGATATAATAGGCAAGTTAAATATAATATGACTGAAAATATTTTCCGTTTACGGAACAAATATTCAGTAGAGGCTATATGAAAGTCATTGAAAGAAATTCCTATCTGCAAAAACTGATTGAAAAGAGAGATAACGGTCTCATTAAAATCATTACGGGAATAAGAAGATGCGGAAAGTCTTTTTTGTTGGATCCTTTATTTAAGGATTATTTAATAAAGGAAAAGGTTAAGGAAAATCATATCATCAAATTGGATTTGGATGAAAGAAGAAACAGCAAGTACCTAAATCCAGACATGCTAGATGAATATGTTAGAAATTTAATCTTGGATGATAATAAATATTACCTTCTTTTAGATGAAATTCAAAAAGTCGATGACTTTGAATCCGTTTTGAATGGGTTCCTTCACATCCGAAACCTAGATGTTTACGTGACAGGAAGCAATTCGAAGTTCCTGTCTTCCGATATTGTTACGGAATTTAGAGGAAGAGGCGATGAAATCAGAGTATTTCCTTTATCTTTTTCTGAATTCTTTTCAGCATTTCAGGGAACATTAGACGAAGCATGGGAGCAGTACATCACTTATGGGGGTATGCCAAGAATTATTTTCTGTTCGAACGAAAGTGAGAAAAGCAGCTATCTAAAACAGCTATTTGAAAAAACATATATTGCAGACATCATTGAAAGAAATAAGGTCCAAAGAACCGATATTTTGGATTCCCTTGTTAATATTCTGTCATCTTCCATCGGCTCTCTAACCAACCCAAACAAACTATGGCACACCTATATCAGCAGCGGAGTTAAAGACATTTCAATAAACACGATTAATAAATTTCTGGGTTACTTGCTTGATTCGTTTTTGATTGAAAAGTCTGAGCGTTACGATATAAAAGGAAAAAAGTATATTCATACTCCTTGTAAATTTTATTTTTCTGATATTGGATTAAGAAATTCAAGACTGAACTTTAGACAGCAAGAAGAAAACCATATTATGGAAAACATATTATTCAATGAACTATTGTTCCGTGGATATAATGTGGATGTAGGGATTGTTCCAATTAGAGAAGGAGATAGCAAAAAACAAATTGAAATTGATTTTGTTTGCAATCAGTTCAATAAACGATATTACGTACAATCCGCTTTATCATTGAACACGAGAGAAAAAACAATTCAAGAAGAAAAACCGCTGTTAAATGTGCCAGATAATTTCAAAAAAATAATTGTGGTTAAGAGCGAGATAAAACCATGGATTACTGAAGAGGGGATTTCGGTTATTGGAATCAAGGATTTTCTTTTGAATCAAAACAGTCTTGATATTTGAAAAACAAGTTTAAACGGGGAATCATGGGAACAAAAAAAGTAATGCATTGACGTTGAGAAAATTTCAGAGAATTTGATGCTTTAAAACTGTTCGGAAAAAACCTGCATTGCCCCGCCATCGGAAAATCAACACGGAGAAATCCGTGTTTTCTTTTGGATATCTCAATTATGCTTTCTTTGGGGATTGTACATCCCAACGCATATATTCATTAAATTAAGAAAAACTAAGTTTTGGCTTTTTTGTTTTTAGAACTCAGCTCTTTTTATATAAGGATTTATAAGTTTTAAACATCAACTATTGAAGGATTGCGAATTTTATCGTGGACCTATTCGTTCCCATGCCCTGACATATTGTTGACAGAGAGATCGGGTGGATTTGCAAGGGGGAACAATGCAAAAAGCTCGTTGTTCTTGGAATGGGTAAATTACCTTTCGTCATTGGGTTAGAAATCTTTTTATAAGGTGATGAACGTGAAAGACTATGGGATTCTCCAAA
>DJRQ01000062.1 GCA_002440125.1 Caryophanales bacterium UBA6356
TGGCGGAGAAGCAGGGATTTGAACCCTGGCTGGGCATACACCCACTATCAGTTTTCGAGACTGACCCCTTCAACCACTTGGGTACTTCTCCAACGCGCATTATGCTACACAAAACCATTCTTTTTATCAATGAAATTCTTCTTTTGTTGCCCTTTATGCGCTCATATATGTGCGCACGTTGACAAGGAAATGTGCTAACATAATGCCCATGTGGGAAAAAGACGAGTTTTTTGTAGCCGTATATTCGAACCTTAAAATGAGTATCTTCGAGCGTTTTGATTTTCGAACGCTCCTTTTCGGTTTCTTGGTTGTTTTGTTTGCCGGGCTCATGGTGACCCTTATAGTTTCTTGGGTTTTATTTTCCCAGAATGACGCCCGGTATTATCGTGGGATGAGCCACGAAATGAACACCATTCGCATTTATCGCATCGAAAGCGCCAAGAATATCGTTATTTCTTTTGATTTAGCAGATCTTTCCAAGCAAAAAAAGGATACGTTGTCTGATTTTTATAATTCTTTCCCAGGGAATGAGCCGAAAAGAGTGAAGAGCTGGGTTGAGGATATTTTGGCCGATAAAAAAGCGTCGGATTATCTCCAAACATCCGTTTACTTCCATGAATCCAAAAGAAGGCTGAACGCTTTCTTGCACATTCGGAAAAGCGACCCTCTTCATGGCGTCATTCATCTTGAGAGCTATCTTTTGCCAGAAAAAAGAAATAAGACTTCTATCGGCTCTGTTGTTCGTCTATCGAGCGAAAAAGATTTTAGCGAAGCGCTCCGCAATACGAGCGGTGGAAGTGGCGTCACTTTCTGTTTTAGCGTCATGCAATCGAATGGAACATCGGTGTTGAAACGAAAAGAAAAGGTAAGTTCGAATGTTTCTTTTCGTTTCCGTATGGCTTTGGAATCCTTCGTGAAAGGAAACATGAAGCTCATCCAAGCCAGCGAAAACGAATTCCTTATTGCCAATTTCGAGCAAATGGACTCGGCCGAGGCCATTGCGTTCGCCTTAACGGCGGTGCGGGCGATTGAGCATGAACTTGCTTCGGTAAACACCAACAAACATCCTATTGAGATTCGCGTTGGCATCGTTCAAAACAAAGATCTTATGGGCGATGGGGATGCGATTATATCGAGCGCCAGAAGGACGGCAAAAAACGCCTTTGAAACATCTAGCTCCGTTGCTTTCTTTAAGCGCGGCACCGAGGATTATAGCGTTACTGAAATAAAGCAATACCGGAGCGAGGTTGAGCGCATTATATATGAAAAGAGGATTCTTTACTCTTTCCGCCCCGTTTATAGCGTGACCCGAAAGAGAATCATCGGATATCTTGGCAAAGCCTCTCCGAGAAGCGATTGCGCTTTCGATTCTATCGATGAGCTAAAGAATTACGCTTTGCGGGCGAAAGACGATAAGAACCTTTTCGCGGCGATCGCGAAAAATCTTGTCGGCACTTTCGTATCCGAAAGAGAATTAAAGAGCCAAAAGCTCTATTACCCCGCAAGAGCTTCCGAGCTCCCCATGATTCCCTCCTTCTTCAAAAGGCTTCGTGGTTCCAAAGATGCCAACTTGGTTTTTATTTTGACTAACGATGATGTGGCTAGGGAGACTGCCAATTTAGGCCTTGATAAGATTTTGGAATCCCTTAAAGGGCTCAAGGAGGCCGGCTATGGCATTGCCTATCAGGTCAGTGGCAAGAACCTCAATATCGAGCCTCGACTTCTTTCCGAAGCGGATGGTTTCTTTGTGGATTTCTCTTCCAATGACGACGATGTCGGCCTCGATACGGCTATTCGTAGCCAACTTCACGCGCTTGTTGAGAAGCTTCTCAAATATCGAAAGCCCATTATCGGTTCGAATTTGGCGAATTGGAATGCCCTCGAACTTGTCGTCGGAAGCGGCATCGAATATATTTCCAGCGATGTTTTCGCCCCTTATTCACCCGCTTTAGCTCCGGTTAACGATAAAAACGAAACGCGCATTCTCGCGCTGAAAGGAAAAATATAATCATGGAAAACAAGAACAATGCCATTACGGCTCGTGACGTGGATTTTGCTAAGTGGTACACGGATGTTTGCAAGAAAGCCAAGCTTATGGATTATGGTTCGGTGAAAGGATTCATCAATTATCTTCCTTATGGCTATGCGATTTGGGAGGAAATCCAATCGTACCTTGATAAGAAATTCAAGTCGATTGGCGTTTCGAATGTCTATTTGCCTACCGTTATCCCTTCTTCCCTCTTCAATAAGGAAAAGGAACATATCGAAGGTTTTGCTCCAGAATGCCTTGTTTGCACGATTGGCGGTGGCAATAAACTCGCCGATCCCCTTATCGTTCGCCCAACAAGCGAGATTCTCTTTAGCGATCTCTTTAAGAAACTGGTGTCGTCTTATCGCGATTTTCCGATTCTATTCAACCAATGGTGCAGCGTTGTCCGTTGGGAGAAGACGACCCGTCCTTTCCTTCGTGGGTCGGAATTCCTTTGGCAAGAAGGGCATTGTCTTTTCGAAACCGAACTTGAAGCGGAAAATAACGCTCAATGGATTTTGGATAACGCCTATGACGCTTGCGGAAAGGAACTTTTGGCCATTCCCTTCCTCAAAGGGAAGAAGACCGAACACGAGAAATTTGCCGGTGCTGTCAATACTTACGCAATTGAAGCTCTTATGCACGATGGAAAAGCGCTTCAAAGTGGAACTTCTCACTATTTAGGAACGGGTTTTGCGGAGGCTTTTGGGATTTCTTACCAAGCGCGCGATAATTCCTTAAAGGCTCCGCATCAAACTTCATGGGGCGCAAGCACGCGACTTATTGGCGCCGTTATCATGGTCCATGGGGACGACAATGGTCTTGTTTTGCCTCCTTATGTCGCTCCTATTCAGGTGGTGATTGTGCCAGTTCGCCAAAAGGAAGCGGGCGTCTTGGAAGCATCTAAAAAGCTTTATGAAGAGCTCAAATCGCAAGGTATACGGGTAAAACTCGATGCCGATGATTCCCGTACGCCGGGTTGGAAGTTCGCCGAATATGAGATGAAAGGCGTTCCTCTTCGCGTGGAAATTGGCCCCCGCGATTTAGCAAAAGGCGAAGCCGTTCTCACCAAACGCGTCAACGGCGAGAAGAAAGTCTTGCCTCTTTCGGAGATCGCCTCCTTGGCCCCTGCTCTTCTTAAGGAAATCCATCAAAACATGTACGACAAGGCCCTTGCTTTCTTAAATTCTCATATCCATGACGCCAAAGACGTGAACGAATTGAACGCCATCCTCGATAAAGGCGGATATGGCAAGATGGCTTTTTGCGGGAAGAAGGAATGCGAAGATGCCATCAAAACTCTCACCAATGGCGGCACCACCCGCGTCATTGCTGAAGAACTTCCTTCCGATACGAGCCTTCGTTGCCCTGTGTGCGGCGAAAAAGCTAAGATTATTGCTTACTTTGCTCGAGCGTATTAGTCCAAAATCGCCCTTCGAAAACGTTTAAGCTTTCAAAAAACTGAAATTTCAGTATTTGATATTCAATATTCAGTTGTTTCTTCAATAAAAAGCCTTATTATTTGTGTGGCGAGCGTTCGCGAAACCCCTTATCGCGACGCTTGCTTTTTTGTGTCTATAGCATTAAGGAAAGCTTATTCGCTATAATGATTGGGCTATGGATACGAATCATTTTTTTAATTTATCTTTGGACGTTCGGGACGACATGAACTATGTGAACTATCAAGCGGATGTTCTCCGAAAAGAAGTGACGGAAGGAGCTCCGAATTCTTTTTCTTTTATAAGGTCGATGGTCGTCGAAAACCTTTCCGACATAGATGAAAGAGACTTGGTTATTCGCTTTGAAGCAAAGCCTATCGGCGCTCTTTCGATCGATTCGATCCATCTTTCTTATCTAGAGAAAAAGAAGAAGACAATCATCTCTTATTTCAATACTCATCTGGATGCTGAATTTCTTTACACATTATCGGAAAAAAGAATTGGAAGCCTCAAAGTATCATTGGAAAGAAACGACGGCACCGTTTTAGCCACAAAAGAGGTCGAATTCTCCTTCCTTCCCATTGAAGAAAGCGCCAGCGAAGAACGCGTCGACGAAATCTTGGCTTCCTTTGTGACCCCGAATGATCCAAGCGTTCTCGAGCTCCTAAAAAAAGCGCATGAGCTCAAAAAAGAAAAATATGGCATTTCCAGTTTTGAAGGATACCTTTCGCGCGATCCCAATGAGGTTTTAAAGGATATAGATGCTTTATTTTTGGCGATGAAGAGTGCTGGAATTTCGTACGCTTTGTCGCCCGCTTCCTTTAATGCCATCTTTCAAAGGATTCGTTTGCCTAAGGATGTTCTTGCGAATCGGCTAGGGAATTGCTTGGATATTTCGATTCTCATGATGAGCTTACTCGAAGCAAGCCTCCTAAAGCCGATCCTAGTGGTTTTCCAAAATCACGCTTTCGTGGGGTGCTGGCTCGATGAAGAGAGCGGTTTTTATTCGTCGAAGGAAGAGAATTCCCAAGTGCTTTTGAATAACGCCTCCAAAGGATTCAACCATTTGGTCCTCATAGAGTCTACTTGCGTTTGTGAAGGGAACAATTCTTCTTTCCTCGAAAGCGTTGAAAAAGCTTATGAGACGCTTGAAAAAGCGAAGAACTTTTCTTATGCGATTGACATTGCTTCCTGTCGAAAAGACCGTATCCTTCCTATCCCGACTCCCAAAAAATTATCCGATGGTTCTTTCTCTTTTGATTTTCCATCCCTTAAAGGAAACGAAGGCGAAACGCCCTCCGTCGATCTTTCCTTGCGGCGTTATCTTCCTGACGATGCCAAAGGCTCCAAAAACCGTTTCGATTATTGGGAAGAAAAACTTCTTGATTTAAATTTGAGAAACCGACTTATCTCCTATAAAACAGGAAGCCGAGGCATTGAGGTTCTATGTGGGGATGCTGAGAAGATGCTTTCGTTTATCGAAGGGCGCGCTAAAGTCGCTCTCGTCCCGACTCCGTTAAGCGTCCTTCAAAAAGAAAATTCGCCGAAGGTTCTTTCTTTGCCCCCCTCCTTAATCGAATCGGATGTTCTTTCTTATTACGAAAAAGACTCCTTACTGGTGGTGAATGCCTCTCAAACGGCGGATGCTTCTTTAAAGAATTTGGTCCGGAAGAGCAATAGCGCTCTCGAAGAAAGCGGTTGCAATCCTCTCTTTTTGACCCTTGGCCTTATTCGCTGGTTTGATAACGAAAAGGCGGCTAGCCATGGCACGGGAGCGATGTATGCCCCAATCTTTCTTTTGCCTGTCAAAGCGCCCCATCGCAAGAATGGTCTTTATTACAATATCGAATACTCTTCCGAAGATCTCCAACTCAACAGGACCGCTTTCGAGTATTTCCGCCGAACCTATAATCTTGATTTTTCCCGTTTGTTCCCTCTTCCAAGGAAGTCCGACGGAACCCTTGATGTGAGAATCATCTATAACGAGATTCGAAAAACGATTTTGCCAATGAAAAATTGGGCGCTTTTGGAAAACACGAGCGCTTTGTCGCTTTTTAGCTTTGCCCATTTCGTCATGTGGAACGACCTAAGGAACCATCGTTCGGAAATGATGAATCATCCAATTGTGGCTTCTTTTGTCTATGGCGAAAAGAAGTGGAACGCACCGGAAAATCTCGTTTCCCCAGAAGAGCTTGACGAAAAGATTGGACCAAAGGATTTCGCCGCCCCTCTTTCAGCGGATTCTTCTCAAATCAAAGCCATCGTGGATAGCGAGAAAGGCGAATCCTTTATTTTGGATGGCCCTCCTGGCACTGGGAAAAGCCAGACCATCGCCAATATGATTGTGAACTTCCTCTACCATGGAAAGAAGGTTCTTTTCGTGGCCGAAAAGGAAGTCGCCTTGGATGTTGTTAAGAAAAGGCTCGATGCTCTCCATTTGGGGCAATTCGTCTTGAAACTCGCAAACCTTGGAACTCCCAAGAGCGACATCCTTTCGAATTATTCACGCCTTTTGGAATTGGGCCCTTTATCGGATGAAGAGAAATTCGACGCTTTGGGGGATAATCTTCTCGAAGAGAGGAAAGAACTCAATAGCATCATGGGCAAACTCCATGAGAGTGCTCCTTATTTCCTTTCACCCTATGATGCAATCGTTCGCTACTTGGAAAAACAATCATATCGAACAGATGATGACATCCCTCTTATTTACATCAAAAGCCTTAACTATCAGGATTTTAAGAAAGCCATTCTCTCCTTGGACGAGCTTTCTCATCTTGTTTCCTCTTTTTCGGGGTATCGGAATTCGCCCTTTTTGGCCTTCCAAAAACGGGAGTACTCCCTTTCTTACCGCGATGCACTCGAGAAAGAATTGATTCCTCTTCGCTCCTTGTTCGAGAAGCTTCGCTTGGCTACCTACAATGCTTTCTTTAAGGGTGGGCTCAAAGAAGAAAGTCGACTAAATGTCGAAGCCTATCTCGAAATCATAAGCTATCTCCAAAGCGGTATCCCTTCGCGGAAGGAATATTATCTTGATGAAACTTTCCTTTCCAAAAAAGAAGCCTTGCAAGAAGCTTGCCAAACGAAAAGGATAGAGGTCGTTTCACGCGAAAGCGTTTCTTTTGCTTTTCTTGACCAAGCCTTCCTTTTAAATGATCCTTCTTCCTTATTGGAAGAGGCGAAAAGCTATAAGGATCTTTCTTTCTTCAAGAGAAGAAAAGCCTTTAAGAGCCTTTGGAAGCGCCTGAAAGTTTATATGAAGCTTAAAAAGATGCCGAAAGAGGACGAATTCATCGCTCTTTTAAGCAAGCTTACCGAGGCGAATGACGCGAAAAAGAAATTTGAAGAGGCTGACGCCTATGCGAAAGCCATCCTTTCGAAGTTTTCCTTCGCGAATTCCGAAAAGGCTTCGGAAAGCGAGAAAGAGCTTCATCTCACGCTTCAAATCGCTTCCGCTTTTCAAAGGATGAACTTAGGCGAAAGCCGGGAAAGCTTCTTAGAATATGTTTCGGAGATGGGGGAAGGAGTTTTATTTGGAAAAGCCAACGAAACCCTTCGGTCCCTATTCGAAGAATTGAAAGAGCGAGAAGCTTCTTTGAAAGAGTCCTTCCAATTCGATCTTTCTCTATATGGGGATTCTAAAGACTATTTCCGCTTCCTTAGCGAGAAAGTAGGGGACGCGCTTTCGTCTATTGGCCGCTTAAGCGATTGGACAAATTTGCTTCTCGAACTCGATAAGGTCTCTCCTCTTTTGCCTCCTTCCTTTTTATCTTCCTTTAAAAATGGAAATATCTCCTACAAAACCCTATCCGATTCTTATATTGCCGATGTTACATTCGCCTTATTGACCCATGTTTTGTCGGAAAGGGGAGTCGCTACCTTATCTCATGAAAAGACGGAAAATGCCATTAGGGCCTATCAAAAGGACATTTTGGCTTTCCAAAACTCCTCGATTGTGGAAACGGCTTCTCGAATCAGCGCGAAATTTCCAAAAGACGCAAGCTCTTTCGCCTCTTCGACCAATGCCTACCAGCTTTCGAAGCTCGCTCGAAATGGGGGAAGAGGTTGTTCTCTTCGCTTCTTGTTCCATGAATATAAGGATTTGATTTCCCTTTTGACCCCTTGCTTTATGATGTCGCCGGCGACTTTGGCGCAATATCTCGATCCGGACGATTACCATTTCGACGTCGTTATCTTCGATGAAGCCTCGCAAATTCCCACAAGCGAGGCCGTGGGCGCTCTTTTCCGCGCCGATTCCTTCGTTATCGCGGGCGATAAAGAGCAGATGCCTCCATCGAATTATTTCGTTTCTTCCTTTAATAGCGACGGTGAAGAAGCTTCTTTAGCCTCCTTAGACGAGGATTTGGAAAGTCTACTCGATGACGCGATGGTTTTGCATTTGCCTCGTAAGCGCCTTACTTGGCACTATCGTTCCCGTTATGAATCCCTTATCGCTTTCTCGAATAACCGCTTCTATGGGAACACCCTTTTGACTTTTCCTTCTCCTTGCTCTGAAAAAGGAAGCGTTTCCTATCGGCTCGTAAAAGGCGCGTACGAAAGGGGACGTGGCATCAATCGGCCGGAAGCAAAAGCGGTTGTGAGCGAAATCATGAAACGCCTGAAGGATCCCTTGACCAAGAAACAGTCTATTGGCGTTGTGACATTTAACGAGGCGCAACAAAACCTCATTCAGGACCTTCTCGAAAAAGAATTGGCGAATAACCCCAAACTCTTTGACGCCCCTCATGGCGAGAAGATATTTGTGAAGAACCTTGAAAACGTGCAAGGGGACGAAAGAGACGTCATTCTCTTCGATGTGACCTATGGGCCGGATAAAAAGGGCTATTTGTCGCTTAATTTTGGTCCTCTTTCTCTCAAACGTGGCGAAAGAAGGCTTAATGTCGCAGTGTCTAGGGCTCGGGAAAAGATGATTGTCTTTGCTAGTTTTGAGCCCAATGCCATTCGCGCGGATAACGCTAAAAACGAAGGCGCGCGCTATCTTAGGGATTTTCTCCTGTTTGCCAAAGGAGGTATTGAGGCGCTACCGAACCGACTCGAAAACAAAAACGATGAGCTTTCCTTAAGCGTCGCCTCTTTCTTAGGGGAAGATCTTCGTCATTTGGGGTATGTAGTCAAAGAAAACTTAGGGAGCAGCACCTTTAAAATTGATTTGGCCATCGCTTCTAAGGATAAGCCCGAAGACTATGTCCTTGGCATTCTCTTCGACAATAAGAAAAGCGCGATTATGAGTTGTCGGGATCGCCATGTCAATGAACCAAGCGTTTTGAAAAGACGCTCTTGGCGACTTTTGAATATCTATTCCGTCGAATATCTCGATCACAAGGAAGAAGTCGTCAAAGAAGTGGTGAATGCCTTTAACGAAGCCCTTTCTTCGCCTATGAAAGAAGATGAAAAAGAACTTCTTGGGAACCCTCTTTTCATCCAAAAGCCAAAGCAACTCCCAAAAAACCTTAGACCTTACGAAAAAGACGTTCCCGAAATCCCGATGTTCACGCCGATTAACGAATTCTTTATTCAAGACATCATCAACCATGAATATCCTATAAGCGCTGCCTTACTCGATAGGAGAATTCGCGAAGCCTACCAAAAGGACCGTATCGGAACAAGCGTCCGAGATGAGATCAATGCATGTTTGAATAAAGTCTCTCCGTGTAAGGAAATATGTGGCAGTCGCACCTTCTATTATCCCAAAGGTTACGATTGCCTTCGCTATCCTTTCTGGCGAAAGACCGATTTCCAAGCGGTCCCCGAAAGAAGAATCGTCGATATTAGCTTTATCGAGATCGGCAATTGCGCAGCGGATATCCTTGCCGAACAAGGAAGTATGTCGTTGGATGACCTCGCCAAGGCGGTTTCGACCGCTTTCGGCTATGATATTTTAGCCAAAAGCTATAGCGATTACCTAAAGCAAGGCATCCGTTTCAATAGTGGCAAACGAAATGGCATCTATCTTGATGAAGAAGATGAGGTTTCCTTGCGTTAAAAATTCACAATTGACAGCAAATCCCGATTGTTTTCTATTTGTTGGTTCTATTTTCCAAAAGAAAAACGGCATTCTTTTTGGAGTAGATAGCTTTTAAGCATGGATAAATCATCACCAAGCACGAGGCAATCCAAGCAAGTGGATCGCCTAAGCAGGCGCCAGCATAGGCAAGCGTTGAGGAAACGCTATTGGTGGGAGTGAAACCATTGAGCATATATGGCAAGAAATAGCAAATAAGCACTCTGGCCACAAGCTCTCCAACTCCGCTTAAAAAATTAGGGATCGTTTTCTCAAGCCCTTGAAGGGTATTGCGGAGCAAGAAAAGAACCATCAAGAAGAAAAAGCAAGGCATGGCGATATAGATATAGGTATTTCCATAACGGATAGAAGCCGCGGTGATTTTGTCCTGGCTTAAGAAGAAATATTGATATGCGCCGTTGATTGTTAGAAGAAGCCCTATCGTCATAACGATGAGATAAATCACAAAGCCGATAAGGAAAGATGCTTTGAAACCTTTTTTGATTCGATCAAGATTCCGAGCTCCTAGATTTTGACTATGGAAGCTAATCATCGCCATTCCCAAGGCATTAAGAGGAGCCATGAGGAAATTGATGACTTTGCATCCGGCTCCATAGCCAAGTTCTGCTGGAAGACCTGCTACCGCCATGCCTTCTGGAGTGACGTCAAAACGATCGATGGCCGATTGCATAACGATGATCCCAATTGCTAAAACAGAAAAAGAAAAGCCCATGGGTAGCCCATTTTTAAGCGAAGACAAAATGTATTTTTGATTCCATTTGAAATCTTCTTTTTTTGGTCGGAGATTCGGATAATGGAAATAAGCGTAAAGATAACACCCAATCGCAGCAAGTCCTTGGGCCAAAATAGTGGCGAAAGCGGCACCGGCCACGCCAAGCCCAAAGACTTTTATGAAAAGCAAATCCAAAGCGATGTTTAGCAACGTGCTTGCCAATAAAAACATGAAAGGGGTGAAGCTATCGCCAATGGAACGCAAAGTGCTTACGATGTGGTTATAGAAGACCTGGGTGATGGCACCTCCGAAGATGATGAGGAGATATGTCCTTGCGCTTTCATAGACTCCATTGGCACGGGGATCGACGTTACTTGGAGCAATGCCGATCATCGCCAATAGGGGATCGATCAAAAGAACGCCACCGACTGTTAAAAAAATGGTGATCAAGAAAGATAAATAAATCTGATTGATGACGCAACGCCTTGTTCCTTCTTCGTTTTTCGCGCCCATAAGTTCGCCGATGACAACCCCAAAGCCACTCATTGTGCCGATGGCGAAATCAATTACCAAGAAGATGATGTTGGTGGCGTTATTGACGGCTGCGACATCAACTTCGTCAAGGGTTTGTCCGACGATCATGCTATCGACAAGCGTATAGATTTGCTGGAAGAGCAAACTTAAGACAATAGGGCCTAAAAAACGGAGTATTCTTTTCCGAATATTGCCTTCCGTGAGGTCAATGGCATCGAAGTAATGAACGAATTTTTGAAGAACTTTTTTCATAGCGGACTTATTCTAGATGGGTGCAAAAAAAGAAGAGAGCGAAATGTCTCTTTTTTCTCATGAAAGCCTTTTCACATCTCGTCGGCTGGAAAATCAAAATCGTCTTTTTCTAAGAGGACCCGGATGGATCCGTCTTTCACCGCTGAGGGTATCTTTTCGAAGATGGCGATATCCTCATGCTCTCCGATAATCTCCCAGGCAAAGGAATAGAATTTCCTTAAGAGCTCGTAGAAATGGACTCTTTTCTTGTCTGGGTAATAGTTGTAACGACGAAAAATATCGTAATCGCCAAAGTTCGCAAGATAATCTGGCACTCGGACTTCTTTTCCTTTGAAGGCAAATAACCCATTTGAATAATTCACTCCTTCGGCGGGAAAATAGGATTCTAAAGAGATTAAGAGTTCGTTTTCGACTTCTTTCGCGAAAAGAAGAAAGCTCTCGTTCTTCTCCTCTTTTATCTTGAAAATCCTTTTTTTCAAAAACCTTTCTTTCCTATCGATGCGAATCGCTTCCGTAAAAAGAACTCTTTTCTCTGGTTCATAGCCAACGAAAAGGGAATCCTTACTATAGGGATTCTTATAATAAGCGTTCGTGGGAGCGATGAAATAGAAAAGGAATTTCATAGCCTTAGTTTATCTTTCTTGCTGGAGATACTCAAGTTAAGGCCTTCCGTCTTGCTTTTCTTCTTTGTCGATTTAAAGTGATAAGCATGAAAGACAAGGCGATTGAGATTAAAACGAGTTTCATGCTTCTAGAAGATGGGACTGTCCGATTTTCTTTTCCTTATGACGGACCCTTCCTTTCGCTTAGAGAGCTTCAAAGCGAAAGGATAACGAATAAAACGACATTGCTTTACTTCGTCTATCGCGATAGAGAAGGAATCCATTCGGGCTGGGCTTGGGACAAGCAAATAAGGAACCTCTATTCTTTTCTTTATAACGAACTCATGGCAAGGGCCATTTCCCTCGAATATGACGTCAGTCGAAGAAGTGGGGAAGGCTTTCGAAGCGTTCTTAGGAAGGTTGGCAAGAAGATAGCCAACGACCCTTCTTCCGAAGGGACTTTCCCAGAAAGCATTTTGACCATCGTTGCTTCTTCTTTTCTTCTTGAATGCGATGCCACTAGAGACTTTTCTCTTGGCGATAAGATACTTCCTTTGGAGGAAGTGGCTGGGAAACTCTTCTATTTTGTGAGCATTGAGTTTTTCGAAGGCTTTGAAAGCGCCCTCGAAGAGATAAAACGGCACAAAAAACTCAGCAAAAGGAGTTCACTAAGGACGAATTTAATCTCCGATACCTCGATTTCGTACGATTTTTGAAAAAGGTAATGCGTTTATTCGCTCTTTGGTGTATATTACGTCTTGCGACGGAGGCGTACCCAAGAGGCCGAAGGGGGCAGGTTGCTAACCTGTTAG
>DJRQ01000003.1 GCA_002440125.1 Caryophanales bacterium UBA6356
CCCTTTTAATGATTGGGTATTCTTCGTTTTTAGTAAAATTAGCGCCTTGAACTAAGAAAGCTTGGAATGAATCCTTAACGCGATTTTCTGCATCTCTATACATTTGATAAATTTCCTTTCTGGCTGATGGCCGTATTCAATGTTTATGTGAGATGCTACAATAAGCTTGTTGGCGTGCTTTGTAGCATGTCAGGCCTTTGTCAGTGCAAGTGATGAGGGCCTTTTTGTTTTTTGTTATGGAGGATCTTTCACTTTTTTGAAGACTGAATCTTTCAATAACTCGTTGATGCTCTTTTCGTAGCCCCTTTCTTTTAGCTGTTTTAGGGAACGACGCTTTTCAAACCGTCTTCTTATTATTTCGGCTTCGGATTTTGAAACATTGAAATAACGGGAAACCGTATTCACCGATTCCCATTGTTTTTTTGGCACGATAAGGGCGAGAGATGTGGGTGCTAATATATAAGTTGCTGCAAAATTCGCTTCTGCTTCGTTTTGTGGGCTTTGCTCTCTATGGTTCAGGATTATATGGGCTATTTCGTGAGCCAACGAAAATCTTTGCCTTTTTGCCGTGGTTCCGATGTCGTCGATGTATATGAAAAATCTTTGGTCATGTTCCGTAAAAAAGGTGAAAGAATTGGGAAATTTATGCGTGCGATATTCAAGTTTTTTGTTTGGGTTTTCTCGGATGAGCTCGGATGCAAATATAATTTTTGCCTCCATTTTTATAGCAATTTCGAAGATATTTATTGGGAGACTGCTGATTTGATAGTCTTCAAAAAATTCCGCAACAATGCGTTTAATTTCCTCATATCTTTCATTTGCCAGTCGCATTTTGACTACCTATTTTTCGAGCAAGAATTTGATTAGTTCTTTTTTTTCTTCGTCCGACATGGTCTCCATACCTCGTGCAAGGACAACCTTTAGCTGTGCGAGTCCGAGATTGCTGCTTTCTATGGTATTGCCAATAAGGTCATCCGCTGTTACGCCCAATGCTCTAGAAATGTTTGCAATCACATCTATTCTCGGTGTTCTTGTTCCGCTTATGTACTTTGACATTGAAGCTTCGGTAATTCCAGCCAGTCTAGCCAATTCTTTTTGACTCATGTTTTTCTCTTCCATAAGCATTTTAATTCGTGCGTTTATTTTCATAACTTCTCCCTTTATCAACTTGCCAATACTATAACATAAGAGAATAGAGTTTCAATAGTGGCAATACCTAAGTTCATATATTTTTTGTTTTCTTCGTTTCTTTATGCCATCGGCTTCCCCTCAATATTAACCACCAATTGATAATTAACCGGAAACCAATCGCGCCATAATGTCACGAAGGGCTTCTTTTCTTGACAGCCTATAAGGCTAGTTCTATGATTGACAGGCTGAGAAAGGATAAGATGAATGGGTAGGGAAAAGAAATTTTTAATTTGCTCTGAATGTCTCTCTAGAAACTATCAGATCACCAAGAATTCGGACGACCCAGATCGTCTTGAACTCAAAAAGTATTGCCCAAAATGTGGACGCCATACGCTCCACAAAGAAAGCAAATAGGAGGAAGCTCATGAACCCACACAAGTACATGAAAGAAGTTGTCAAGGAAGGCAAACGTGTTCGCTGGCCTTCTCGAGATAAGCTTTGGCCGGCGATTGCGGTCGTTATTTGCATCTCGCTTTTTGCCGCCATATTTTTGGCTCTCGAGGATTTAACGGCGAACAGCATCATTTCGCAGCTTAAGGACGCTTTTGGAGGAATGTAAAATGGCAGCACCACAACTAGGTGAAAAACAGTGGTATATCGTTACCACTTATTCGATGCATGAAGCGAAAACGGCGGAGAATTTGAATAAGCGCATCAAAACGATGGGAATGCAAAATGAAATTTTCCGCGTTTTGGTGGCAGAGGTTGAGGAACCGGTTTTAAAGGATGGCATCCCGACTGGAAAAATGAAGACGAGGAACCTCTATCCTGGTTACATTTTCGTTGAGATGATCATGACCGACACATCTTGGTATATTGTTCGTAATACTCCAGGCGTCACCGGTATTGCGGGTTCGAGCGGTGGCGGTCAAAAGCCAACACCCGTCACTCGTCAAGAAATCGAGCCTGTTCTTAAGCGAATGGGCTTGGTGGACAGCTCGATGTATGATCGCTATGGCGTTGGTGACAAAGTCAAGGTCATCAAAGGGCCTCTTGAAGGAACGGAAGGCACGATTCTTTCCATCGATAAAGAGACTGGTGCGTGCCGAGTTGATACTATTTTCTTCGGTAGAAGCACCCCTGTCGATGTTGATTTCTCCGAAATCGAAAAAATTTAATAAACGACGCAAAAGGGCTGGATTTCGACAATCTAGCCCTTTTCTTTTTCTGTTTATATGAATAAAAGTTCATATTTATCTTGACGTCTCTCCTGCAAAAGGTAGAATAATTTTCGCAAATATGAAAGGAGATTCATATTTATGAGCAAGATGCCGAAAGACAAAATCCTAGAAAAGATGGAAGAGCTTCTCAATATTGCGAGTGATTTTACCCGACTTAAAATTCTCTATTCCATCGCAAACGAAGAAAAAAACGTCAGCCAAATTATGGAAGAAGTAGGGGCTTCCCAATCCCTTATTTCGCATCAGCTTAAGACGTTACGGAAAAACCATCTTGTTGACACAAGGAAAGACGGCCATAAGGTTTTTTACCGTTTAGCCGATGAGCACGTGAACAAACTCTTGGAGGTTGTCCACGACCACGTCTTGGAAGAAGAGAAATAGTTATGCTTTGCCATTGCCACGAATGTGCTCCTATGAGCGAGAAAGAAAAGATCGAAAAAGAAGATAGGAGACATTTGGTTTTCACCATCGTTCGTTTATCGGTTAGCTTTGTTTTGGCTTTGTTTGGCTTGTTTTTGTTTACGGAAGAATGGGGTGATGCCCATTTTGGAAATGGCGTGGGCCTTTGGCTTAATTTTGCGATTATGGCCGTTGCTTGGCTCGCCAGTGGATATGACATTGTGATTGAAGGCTTTAAAAGCTGCATCAAAGAAAAGAACCCTTTTGACGAAAATGTTTTGATGTTCATTGCGAGCGTCGGTGCTTTTTGTCTTCGCTTCTTTGGAGCCAACGAGTTTTTTGAGGCCGTTATGATCGTTTTGCTCTATCAAATCGGCGAGATGTTTGAAGATTTTGCTTCTGAGCGTTCTCATAAAGCCATTTCCGATGCGGTTGGTTTAAGAGCAAAGACGGCTAATTTGAAAATGGGAGATATCCTTCGAGTGGTAGCTCCAGAAGAGCTTAAAATCGGCGATGAAATCCTTGTCAAAGTAGGAGAAATTGTGCCAGCTGATGGCATTATTACTGAAGGAGAAGGAAACTTTGACATGTCGAGCTTAACGGGTGAATTCGTCCCTGTTGGTAAAAAAGAAGGGGATTTTGTGAATAGTGGCACCATCTTAAAAAGCGGTTCCGTTTCTCTGAAAGTCACCAAATCCTATGAAGACAGCACGGTAAGCCATATCCTCAAGCTTGTCGAAGATTCAGAAAATAACAAGTCCAAAGCGGATAAGTTCATCACCAAGTTTTCTAAAGCTTACACTCCGGTTGTTGTCTCTTTGGCGATTCTTATTGCGATCATTCCGTCTTTGATACTTGGATATGACGATTTGTCTGTTTGGAAACATTGGATTTATACCGCCATATGTCTTCTTGTCATTTCTTGTCCTTGCGCCGTAGTCGTAAGTGTGCCATTAAGCTATTTTGCTGGTATTGGTCTTGCTTCGAAAAACGGAATTTTGGTCAAAGGCGCTTCCTATTTCGATAAATTGACCGAGCTTGGACTTGTCGTAACGGATAAAACCGGGACTCTTACCTATGGTCGTTTCGAAGTCAGCGAAATGGTGCCCCATGGGATTTCTCTTGAGGATTTTAAGGCTTATCTATATGCGTCCGAATCAAGAAGCAGCCATCCTATTGCAAAGGCCATCATCGAAAAAGAGAACATCGACGGAATCATATCGGGGATATCCTCTTATGAAGAAGTGGCAGGCTATGGCGCAAAACTCATCTTTAACGGTCACAAAGTTCTCGCTGGCAATTATAAGCTAATGGAAAAAGAAGGGGTTTCTGCCGATAAAATTTCGAAAACAGGAACAATCGTTTACTTATCTGTCGATGGGAAATACGCTGGATACGCGCTTTTGAACGATGTCGTTCGCGAAGAAAGCAAGGCGATGGTAGAAGACCTAAAAACAAATGGAATTGATACCTTGATGCTCACAGGCGATAAGAAGGAAAGCGCCGAAGCTATAGCCAAAAAGCTTGGTCTCTCTTTTTATCGGAGCGAGTTGCTTCCAGATGAGAAAAGGGCAATCCTCAAAGAAAAAATCGAAACCTCCCCCAAAGCGGTTGCCTATATCGGCGATGGGATTAACGACGCTCCTTCTATCGCTTTGGCGGATGTGGGGATCGCGATGGGAGGAGGCGGTAGCGACATGGCTATCGAGAATGCGGATGTCGTCATCATGAACGACAACCCTCATAAGATCGTTACGGCTATTGAAGTGGCAAAAAAGACTCGAAAAAGAGCCATTCTCGATGTTGTTATCGCTTTGACGGTGAAGTTTATCATCGCTCTTTTCACGATCATTATGCCTTATATTTCGGATGGAAACGAACTTCCTATGTTTATTGCCGTTTTCTCGGATACAGGGTTAACAGCCGCTCTTATTTTCTTCTCCGTTTCTCTCCTCTATGCGAAGAATGTCGATAAAAAGAATTAGAGAAAGGCCTTTGAAAGAAGATCGTTTTTAGTTTTTTCTTTGTTTAGACGGGTTTTGCAACGATATTTCAATTTTGCGTTTTTCTTGTTGGTTTAAACCAAAAATAATCCTTGTATGCCCAGCGCTACGCGCGTATATTAATACCCGCACGCGAATAGAGCGTGCAACGTGGTAGGGTCTTTCTGACGAAGATCCGTGAAGCCACTTCATATTGTCAAAGGAGGACAACATGGCAAAGAAAATCGTCAAAGTCCTTAAGATGGAGCTCCCTGGCGGAGATGCCCATCCTGGACCAAAGCTTGCTAGCGCAGGCGTCGTTATGAACAAGTTCTGCACGGACTTCAACGCGAAGACGGCAGATCGCAAGGGACAAGTCGTCCCCGTCATCATCACCGCTTACGAAGACAAATCGTATAGCTTCGAGATCAAGACCTCTCCAGTGAGCGGTCTTATTCTGAAAGCGGCGGGCCTTACTAAAGGTTCCGGCGATCAAAAGAAAATCGTCGGTCATATCACCGATGCTCAATGCGAAGAGATCGCCAAATACAAGATGCCGGATCTCAATGCTAACGACATCGAAGCCGCGAAGAAAATCGTGGCTGGCAGCGCCCGTCAAATGGGCATCACCGTTGAGAAGTAAGGAGACCAGAGATGAAAAAAGGAAAGAAATACGTCGAAGCCTCCAAGCTCGTCGACGAAAACAAAGAGTACAGCTTTGAAGAAGCCGCCGAACTCTTGAAGAAGACCAATACGACCAAATTCGATAGCACCATTGATATCAGCTTCCGCCTTAACGTCAATCCGACGCTTGCGGACCAACTTATCCGTGGCACTCTCGTCCTTCCTCATGGGAATGGCAAAACCAAAAAGATTCTCGCTCTTACTTCTGGCAAACAAGAAGAAGCCAAAGCAGCCGGCGCGGACTTCGTTGGCGCCAAAGACATGCTCGAAAAAATTCAAACCGAAAACTGGTTTGGTTTCGATGTCATCGTCGCGACCCCGGATATGATGGGCGAACTTGGCAAAATGGGCCGCGTTCTTGGTCCAAAAGGCTTAATGCCAAACCCCAAGACCGGTACCGTTACGATGGCTATTGGCCAAGCGATTACCGAAATCAAGAAAGGCAAGATCAGCTATCGTGTCGATAAAGATGGCAACCTCAATATGAGCATTGCTCGTATCTCCTTCGACAACCAAAAGATTGTTGATAACCTTCAAACCGTTTGTGACGCGATTGTCAAATCTCGTCCATCGACCGTCAAAGGCAACTATATCTTGACTGCTGTTGTCCATACGACCATGGGCCCTGGCATCAAGCTCGCCTTTGCTTCCCGTAACTAAGTCGGGATTGAATCATTTGGTGAATTGCTTGTTATACCTAAGATAGCAACGGGCAAGTGCCTTAATAATCCACGTTGCTGAGGTCACATTCACATTCTCGCTAGTTATATCAAGCTTCACATATAGTCGACAAAACAAAGAAAGGAGGAACACACGATGAACGAAAAAGCGCTTCAGGCTAAGAAAAATGCCGTTAAGGAAATTTCCGAAGGCCTTAAGAACAACAAAGCTCTTGCCATTGTTAGCTATCAAGGCTTAACAGTTGCTGAGATGACCGAACTTCGTCGCACGCTCGCTGAGAAGAAGGGTACCCTCGGTGTTTATAAGAACACTATGGTTCGCCGCGCTCTCAAAGACAATGCGATCGAAGGACTCGATGCCTATCTCGAAGGGCCAAACGCCTTTATCTTCTCCGAGGACGCTACCTCTGGTGCGAAGATTCTTTACAAGTTCAGCCGTTATCATGAGGCTCTTGTCCTCAAAGGCGGCCTTGTCGAAGGTACGGTTGTTGATGCTGCCGGACTTAAAGAAGTTGCCAAGCTCCCAACCAAGGAGCAATTGCTCTCGATGTTCTGCATGGTTCTCAACGAACCCGTCGCCGGCTTTGCCCGCGCCGTTAAGTCGATTGCCGAGAAGGATGCGCCAGAGGCTACGGCCTCGGCAGCCAATTAATCTAGGAGGATAAAACCATGGCTGAAAAGTTAACCAATGAACAAATCATTGACACCCTCAAACAAATGACCGCCCTTGAGCTCTCTGCTCTTGTTAAGGACGTTGAAAAGGAATTCGGCGTTACTGCCGCCGCTCCAGTTGCCGCTGCCGCTCCAGCCGAAGAAGAAGGACCAGTCAAGAAGGGACCAACCGAAGTTTCTCTCTTCCTCAAAGGACTCGGAACTGCTGGCAAAGTCGCTGTTATCAAGGCCGTTCAAGCCATCACTGGTCTTGGACTTATGGATGCCAAGAAACTCGTTGACTCTGCTCCAGTTGCAGTCAAAGAGAAAATCAGCCCCGTCGAAGCGGAAGCCTACAAGAAGACTCTTGTCGACGCCGGTTGCGAAGTCGAAATCAAGTAGTTTCAACTTAAGTCGTTTGAACCCTGCCCATGGACTCGTCCTCTATGGGTAGGGTTTTGGCGCTTATGGAGGGTATCAAGAATGGGACAATACTTCGATAACGTGGAAGGTTTATCCCACAAGGACATCCTTATTCGCTTTTCTTTCTTAGGAAAGGAATATTGCCTCCATAGCGACAATGGGGTTTTCTCAAAAGATGGCTTGGATGATGGCACTCGTCTCTTGCTTGAAACCATCGCCCAAGCGGATCTTGGAACCTCAATTCTGGATGTGGGATGCGGAGTGGGCCCAATCGGACTAATCCTCGCTTCCGTCTCACCCGAACGTTCGCTCACGTTGATCGATGTGAACGATCGGGCCTTGGCTCTTGCCAAACAAAACGCTTCTGACCTTGGCGTTAGTCAAAGAGTTCAAATCCAACATAGTGACGTTTACCACAGCATCGACTCCATCTATGACACGATAGTTACCAACCCTCCCATCCGGGCAGGGAAAAAAGTGACCTACGCGATTTATGAAGGAGGGCTTAAACACCTTAAGGAAGGTGGCAAGCTTCTCTTGGTTATTCGTGTGAAGCAAGGCGCTTATAGCGCGCTCGCGTATATATCCTCTTTATATAAGAAGACGGAAATACTCGCTAAAAAGAAAGGCTATCTTGTCCTACAAGCAATTAAATAAGGAGCTTAAAATGGCCAAAGCACAAAGCAAAACGTACAAGGACTATCCTTTACTCCAAAACGATCGTATTGACTTCTCTAAGATTAGCGGTCATACGCCACTTCCCTATTTGGTAGAAATCCAAACGGACTCTTTCAAGTGGTTTTTGGACAAAGGTATCGATGAAGTTTTTAAGGAAGTTTTCCCGATCGCAAACTATCAGGAAAACGTTTTTATTGAATATGTGAGCTGTCATTTCGACAAACCGGAATACACGCCACTTGAATGCAAGGAGAATGATTTAACTTATTCAAGCAAGTTACGTGTCACTCTTCGTATCAAAAATGATCAACTTGGCGAAATTAAGGAAGCTAGCGAGGTCTTTATGGGCGATGTCCCGATGATGACGGATAGCGGCACCTTTATCGTCAATGGCGCCGAACGTGTCATCGTTTCCCAAATCGTCCGTTCTCCGGGCGCTTATTTCGGGGAATCCTTCGACAATAAGCTTGGCGTCCATCTTTATACGGGTGAAATCATTCCTACGCGCGGCACTTGGCTTCAATTTGAGACGGATAGCCATGGTGCGATGTTTGTCCGTATCGATAGACAACGCAAAATGCCAGCAGTCGTTCTTTTAAAAGCCCTTGGCTTAGACAAGAACGATGGCAAAGGCAATTGGAGTGAAATCACCGATTTATTCGGCGACAGCGATGGCATGAAGGCAACGTTAGCCAAAGACAGCGCCAATACGAATGGAAGCTTGGCTCTCATCGACATTTTCCGCAAATTGAAACCGGGCGAACCTATTACTCGCGATGGCGTTGAAAAGTTCCTCGTTCAGAAATTCTTCGATGACAAGCGTTATGACCTTGGGCGTGCTGGACGTTTTAAATACACCCAAAAACTCGGCATTTATGAACGTCTTGTCGGACGTGTATTGGCTGAGAACCTTGTGAGTGCTGATGGCGAAATCTTTACCAATACCGATGGCGAACCTTTTGTCCGTGGCCATGTGATGACCAAGACCGATGTGGCCGAACTTCGCGATGCTGAATTCTTTGAAAGAGGCGCGCACACTAAGAAAGTTCGCGTCAACACGAATCTTGATACGCATAGCACCGTCAATGTCGTTAAGGTCTACGCCCACGATAAAGAAGGCGATAAAGTCGTTAAGATCATTGGCACCGATATCAATCTTTGCGGTGTCCAAGGCAACAAAGAAGTCAACTGCGTCACCATTAGCGACATGCTCGCTTGCTTTGGCTATTTCTGCAACATTCAAGATGGCATCGGAACAACCGATGATATTGATCACCTTGGAAATCGCCGTGTGCGTTGCGTTGGGGAACTTCTCCAAAACCAATTCCGCATGGGCTTAAACAAGATGAGCAAAGCGGTCCAACAAAAGATGTCCGTTTCCGATCTTTCGACTGCCAAACCGCAATCCCTTATCAATATTCGTCCCCTTACTTCGAGCATTCGCGAATTCTTCGCTTCGAGCCAGCTTTCGCAATTCATGGATCAAACCAATCCTCTTGCGGAGCTTACCAACAAGCGTCGTATTAGCGCTTTAGGCCCTGGCGGTTTGACACGTGACAGAGCGTCCATGGAGGTTCGTGACGTTCACTATACCCACTATGGCCGTATTTGCCCTATCGAAACTCCAGAAGGTCAAAACATCGGTCTTATCAATAACTTAAGCACCTATGCCAAGATTAACCGTTATGGATTCTTGCAAGCCCCGTATCGTGTTGTCATCAAAGAGGCCGACAAAGAGGGCAAGATGCATTATTACGTGAGCGACCGTGCGGAATATTTGAGTGCGGATGACGAACGTGATGTTTATATTGCGCAAGCTAACGTTCGCTTAAGCGCTCCTGAAGAGGTGACTTTTGCGGATGGCCATAAAGAAATTGTCAAAGAGTTCCTTGATTCTGAAGTCATTGCTCGTCACGACGACGATAGCGGACTTGTGCCAGTGGATGAGGTTTCTTATGTCGATGTCTCGCCAAAAGAAATCGTCTCGGTCGCTGCTGCTTGCATTCCATTCCTTGAAAATGACGATGCTACCCGTGCCTTGATGGGCGCGAACATGCAACGTCAAGCTCTTCCTCTTCTCCGTCCATCGCTTGCTTATGTTGGGACGGGCATGGAAGGGAAAGTTGCCCGCGATAGTGGTTTAGCTGTGGTGGCTAGCGCCGACGGCGTTGTCACTTATATGGATAGCGCTACCATCAAAGTCAAAGAAGGCGGCAAAGAACACACTTATCGTCTCCAAAAGTTCGATCGTTCGAACCAAGGCACTTGCATCAACCAAACGCCGATTGTCAAAGTTGGCGATGAAGTGAAAGCCGGAACGATTATTGCCGATGGCCCCGCCATGAAGAATGGCGAACTCGCCCTCGGACAAAACATGCTTGTCGCTTATATGACGTGGCATGGTTATAACTATGAAGACGCCGTCATCATGTCTGAACGCATGGTGAAGGAAGATATCTATACTTCCATTCACATCGAAGCTTACGATCTTGAATGCCGCGAAACAAAGCTTGGCGCCGAAGAAATCACTCGCGATGTTCCAAACGTTGGCGAAGATGCCAAAGCGAACCTCGACGAAGATGGCATTATCATCGCTGGCGCCGAAGTCAAAGAAGGCGATATCCTCGTTGGCAAAGTTACGCCAAAAGGACAAACCGAGCCTACCCCCGAAGAAAAACTTCTTATGGCCATTTTTGCCGAAAAGACAAAAGATGGGAAGGATAGCTCCCTCCGTGTTCCGCATGGCGGTGCTGGCATTGTTCTTAAGGTCAAACAATATAGCCGCAAGAACAAAGATCCGCTCTCACCTGGCGTTATTAAGAAAGTACGCGTTTACATCGTTCAAAAGAGAAAGATCTCGGAAGGCGATAAGATGTCTGGTCGCCATGGTAACAAAGGCGTCATCTCTAAGATTCTTCCAATCGAAGATATGCCATTCTTGCCCGATGGAACACCGATTGACGTCATGCTCTCGCCAATGGGCGTCCCTTCTCGTATGAACATCGGTCAGATTCTCGAAGTCCATCTTGGACTTGCTTGCCGTAAGCTCGGCCTTCGCATCGCCACCCCGGTTTTCGATGGTGTGAGCAACGATGAAATCCGTGATCTCATGGATAAAGCAGGCATTTCTAGCGATGGCAAGACCATTCTTTACGATGGCCAAACAGGCGAACGCTTCCCAGAACGTATTTCGGTCGGCGTTCAGTACATGATTAAACTTGTCCACATGGTCGACGATAAGCTCCATGCTCGCGCGACTGGCCCATATTCTCTTGTGACGCAACAGCCTTTAGGCGGCAAAGCCCAAAATGGTGGTCAGCGTTTCGGCGAAATGGAAGTCTGGGCTCTCGAGGCCTATGGCGCGGCCCATGTTCTCCAAGAAATGATCACCATTAAGAGCGATGACCGCGTCGGACGTCGCAAGACCTATGAAGCGATTATCAAAGGCCACGCGATTCCGAAACCAGGTATGCCAGAAGCCTTCAAAGTCTTCACCAAAGAACTTAAGGGTCTTGGCATGAATGTCACTCTCTTTAACGAAGATGGTGGAACGATCGACATGAATGATCTCGCCAAAGAAGCCCTTATCGAAGAACGCAAAGTCAATAGCGCCATTCGTAACCTCACCGCTCCACGCGAGGAAGAGAAGCCCGAAACCGAAGAAGTTTCAAGCGATGTTGCTTCCGAACAAGCGGCAGAAGAAGGACTTTCTATCGGAGCTGGTCCAAGCTCTGGCGATCTTGACTAATAAAGGAGGAAGAAAGAATGTTTGATATTAACGAATTGGCCGCAATGAAAGTCGGCCTTGCCTCCCCTGATACGATTCGTAGTTGGTCCCATGGCGAAGTGACGAAGTCCGAAACGATTAACTATCGTTCTCAAAAGCCGGAAATGGGCGGTCTTTTCTGCGAGAAGATCTTTGGCCCAGCCAAAGACTACGAATGCCATTGCGGCAAATACAAAAAGATTCGCTACCAAGGCATGGTTTGCGAAAAATGTGGTGTTGAAGTCACCTCTAAAGAGTGGCGTCGCGAACGTTTTGGACACATTGAACTTGTTTCGCCATGCTCACACATCTGGTATCTCAAGGGCATCCCATCCCGTATGGGTCTTGTCCTCGACATGTCACCAAAACAACTCGAAGAAATCATCTATTTCGCTGCTCACGTCGTTTTGAAAGCGGGGGATGCGAAGGTTCTTAAGTACAAAGACTTTCTTGATGAAAAGACAGCCCGTGTTGAATTCGTCGAGGAAATCAAAGCCGAACTTGCTTCCAAAATGATTCCGGAAGGCAGCGCTGACGCCGCTAAAGCGGTTGAACTTATCGAGAAGATTCAAAATCCCAATGAAACCTTCGATTTCTTCACCGCCAGCGCCTTCATTTCCAAATATACAGCTGCTGAATTTGGCGAAGGTGCCGCTGCCATTAAGACGCTTCTAACGGAAGTTAATCTCGATGAAGAATTCGCCAAAATCAGTGAAGAAATTCACTCCTTCAGTGGTCAACGCCGCTTGAAAGAAGCCAAGCGCCTTGAAGTGATTCAAGCTTTCCGCGATTCTCATCAAAGACCGGAATGGATGATTTTGGATGTCATTCCCGTCATTCCACCTGATCTTCGTCCAATGCTTCAACTCGATGGCGGACGCTTTGCCGCAAGTGACTTAAACGATCTTTATCGTCGTGTCATTAGTCGTAATACGCGTTTGAAAAAGCTTATCGATATGAATGCTCCGTACGTCATTCTCATGAACGAGAAACGTATGCTTCAAGAAGCAGTGGACGCGCTTATCGATAATGGCCGTCGCAACAAGCCAGTGACTGGTCCTAGTGGACGTCCTCTGAAGTCTCTTAGCTCCGGATTAAAAGGAAAACAAGGCCGTTTCCGTCAAAACCTCCTTGGAAAACGTGTCGATTATAGTGGACGTTCCGTCATTGCCGTCGGTCCGTCCCTCCGCATGTATCAATGCGGTCTTCCCCGCGAGATGGCGATTCAACTTCTCCGCCCATTTATCGCTGCCATTCTTATCAAACGCGGTTATGTGAATGCCCACAAACAGGCGGACAAGATCATCGATCGCTACGATTCTGTCGTTTATGACATCGTCGAAGAGATCATCTCACAACATCCTGTTCTTCTTAACCGTGCTCCTACCCTTCACCGTCTTGGCATCCAAGCTTTCCAACCTGTGCTTGTCGATGGCCACGCCATTCGTTTGCACCCGCTTGTCTGCCCTGGATTCAACGCCGACTTCGANNTCGACGGCGACCAGATGGCCGTTCACGTTCCATTAGGGAAGGCGGCTCAAGAGGAAGCTTTGGATCTCATGCTTGCGAGCAACAACATCCTTGGTCCAAAAGATGGCAAACCAATCGTCATCCCTTCGCAGGATATGATTCTTGGCAACTACTATCTCACCGAAGAAGAGACCAAGGAAGACTTCTTGCTCCGCGCGAAGAAACTTCGTGCCGTCAAGATTCAAGATGCGGCCGAAAAGGAAGCCAACGAGAAATACGCCGTCCTTAATGAAGAATTCGCTTCGATGGAAGGCAAAGTTTTCGGTAGTGTGGACGAAGTGAAAGACGCTTACGAATCCGGTGTCGTTTCGCTCCATAACCGCATTGCTATACCCGCTTCGAAGATTCATAAGAAATTCGCGCCGGCCACCGATCCGGATAATATCCGTGATTATGGCCTTCCTTATGAATGCCGTAATCGTTATCTCATCACGACTGTTGGCAAGATTATCTTCAATGAAATCTTCCCTGATGATTTCAATTACATCAACGATAAGCCCGGTGCTTCCCTTGAGCAAATCAAGAGTTGGTTCGCTCCAATGGGAACCGACATTCCCGCTTGGATTGCCGAGCAAGCGCCACATAACCCAATCAAAAAGAAGGACCTTGGCAAACTCATCGACCTCATCTTCCATAAATACGATATGAACGAGGATAGTTCGATTGCGGCTGTTCAAGCTTTAAGCGATAGCTATCACGATAGCGAAAACAAAGACGCGGAAGCGACCCTTAAAGCCCTTCACGAACTAATCGACAAGAATCTTTCCGAAGAAGATGACTCCAAACTTGTGAATGCTTCCAAACATCACTATATCCTGACCCGTGCCGACGATATCCTTCGCGAGCACGAAGAGGGTGCCATCAGCGCGGAAGCGGCTATGGAAGAAGTGAAACAACTCCTTCTTGAGCCCTATCCTTCGAAGACGAGCGCCGTCCTTGATAAGATCAAAGACCAAGGCTTCGAATATAGCACCAAGAGCTCGGTTACCGTTGCCATTAGCGACATTAAGCCAGTCGATGGCAAAGAAGAGCTTGTCGAAAAATATCGTCAAAAAGTCGAACACATCAACTTCTTGGCTAACCACAAAGGTCTCCTTAGCGAAAACGAACGCCATGAAACGGTTGTTAAACTTTGGCAAGAGTGCACCTCGAAAGTTCGTGAACTTGTCGAAGCCGCTATCAAGAAACCAGAAGAGCGACAGAACCCAGTCATTATTATGCTTGACTCTGGATCCCGTGGCTCGGTCGATAACTTCAACCAGCTTGAAGGCATGAAGGGTCTTGTTGCCGCTGCTCGTGGCAGCGCCCACAAAGACTACGTTTACGAAATGCCTATTACCTCTAACTATCGTAGCGGTTTAACCATCGCGGAATACTTCCATAACACCCATGGTTCCCGTAAGGGTGGTGCGGATACCGCTTTAAAGACCGCTGACTCCGGCTATCTTACTCGTCGTCTTGTCGACGTTGCGCAAGATGTCATCGTCCGCGAAGAAGATTGTCATTGCGATCACGGCTTCAAGGTCCGCGAGATTGTCGATACGGCAAGAAACGTCGTTATCGTCAAACTCGAAGATCGTCTTGTTGGCCGTTTTGCGATGCACGATGTACTCGATCCAAAGACTGGCGAAGTCTTAGTGAAAGGCAATACTCTTATTAGCTCTGACGAAGCCAAGGCCATCGTGAAGGCGGGCATCAAAGAAGTGGAGATTCGTTCCCTCTTTACTTGCAATACCAAAAATGGCGTTTGCCAACATTGCTATGGTCTCAATATGGCGACCGGCCACCTAGTTGAACTTGGTGAGGCGGTTGGCATTATGGCCGCTCAATCCATTGGCGAACCTGGCACCCAGCTTACGATGCGTGTCTTCCACACCGGTGGTATGGCGACTACGGATATCACTCAAGGTCTTCCTCGTGTTCAAGAACTCGTGGAAGCTCGTAACCCGAAAGGCGAAGCGCTTATTAGCGAAATCGATGGCACCGTCGAGGCCATTAAGGACGATGGCGATGGCCGTTACATCGTGACCATCCGTTCTTCGAGCGAGAAGACGGCGGAAAGCGATGTCCCAGAAGTGAAGAATTACACCACGGGATTCGGCGTTCGTCTTCGCGTTAAGAAAGGCGATCACGTCGAAGCCGGTGGCAAGATTACCGAAGGCGCTATTAATCCGAAGCAGCTTCTCGAAGTGAGCTCTGTCGAAAAAGTCGAAATCTACATGATCAAAGAAATCCAAAAGGTTTACGCTGCTCAGGGTATCGACATTAGCGATAAGCACCTTGAAGTCATCATCCGTCAAATGCTCCGCAAAATGGTCATCATCGATGGTGGCGACACGACTCTTCTCCCTGGCATCCGCGTGGACGTCGACCGCTTCAGGGAAGCGAATAAAAAAGCCCTTGTTGCCGGCAAACGCCCTGCCATTGGCTATCCGCTTGTGCTTGGCATCACCAAAGCCGCTTTGGAAACGGAAAGCTTCCTTAGCGCCGCATCCTTCCAAGAAACAACCCGTGTTCTTACCGATGCTGCGATTAAGGCCAAAACGGATCCGCTCCATGGCTTGAAGGAGAATGTCATCACCGGCAAGCTCATTCCTGCAGGAACGGGACTTCTTACAGAAGAAGAGGAGAACGATAGGCTTAGCCATTTCGATGTCCTCGAACACATGCAAGAAGTGAAAGCCCAATATATCGAAGCCCACGATCGTCAAGAAGTGCTCGATAAGTAGTTTGCTTCTCTTAAAGCCTCTATTCCACAAAAGGAGTAGGGGCTTTTTTTCTACTTTGTTCAGCGTCCACTTAACCCAGTGTGTCTAACAATGAATAAATTCGTTATTGACAGGCTTTTTTGCTTGTTTTATTATCTTGCCCGGACGTAAGAATTTATTGCTTACGAGAGCTTGATGATACACTGGAGGCAGTGGACATCAAGAATACAAAGGAGAATTGGAAATGCCAACGATTAACCAACTCGTCCGCTCTGGCAGAAAGTCCGTCGTCAAGAAGTCGAAAACACCGGCTCTTGGCAAAAGATGGAACTCTTTGACCAAAGTGGCGAAAGACCAACCCAGTGCTCAAAAACGTGGTGTTTGCACCCGTGTCGGCACAATGACCCCAAAGAAACCGAACTCGGCGCTTCGTAAATACGCCCGTGTCCGCCTTTCCAATGGGTACGAAGTCACCGCTTATATCGGCGGAGAAGGACATAACCTTCAAGAACACAGCACCGTTATGATTCGTGGTGGACGTGTCAAGGACCTCCCTGGCGTCCGTTATCACATCATCCGCGGCTGCTTGGATTGCGCGGGTATCGAAGCCCGTCGCCAAGGCCGTAGCCAATATGGCACGAAGAAACCGGCCCCAGCTAAGTAATTTAGGAAAGGAAAGATCACATGTCACGCAAAGGAAAAATTGAGAAGCGGGATGTTCTTCCCGATCCAATCTACAATTCGAAGCTTGTCACTCGCTTGATCAATCGCGTTATGTACGATGGCAAACGCGGAACTTCGCAAACGATTATCTATAACAGCTTCAAGATCATCGAAGAGAAAACCCAAAAGTCGGCTATGGACGTCTTTGCCACGGCCATCGCCAACATCATGCCAGAAGTCGAACTCAAGGTTCGTCGTATCGGCGCTGCCAACTACCAAGTTCCAGTGGAAGTGAGCCCGGAAAGAAAGCAAACCCTCGGTCTCCGTTGGCTTGTCAACTACTCTCGTCTTCGTGGCGAAAAGACCATGGAACAAAAGCTTGCTGGCGAAATCATCGATGCCGCTAACGGCACCGGTGCCGCCGTCAAGAAGAAAGAAGATGTCCATAAGATGGCCGAAGCCAATAAGGCTTACGCCCATTACCGCTGGTAATTGAAGGAGAATAAAATGGCCAACGACGAAAACATGATTAAGGAAACCGAGAATTACGATCTTCCTCATACTCGTAATATCGGTATTATGGCCCACATTGACGCCGGTAAGACAACGACCACCGAGCGTATTCTCTATTACACGGGCCGTACCCACAAAATTGGCGAAGTTCACGAAGGAACTGCCACTATGGACTGGATGGTCGAAGAGCAAGAACGTGGTGTTACGATCACGGCGAGCGCGACGACTGCTTTCTGGAAGGGCTATCGTATCAACATCATCGATACTCCAGGGCACGTCGACTTCACTGTTGAAGTCGAACGTTCGCTCCGTGTCCTCGATGGTGCCGTCACTGTCCTCGACTCCAAAAACGGCGTCGAGCCACAAACCGAAACCGTTTGGCGTCAAGCCGACAAATATAACGTCCCACGTATTGTTTTCTGCAACAAAATGGACGCGATTGGCGCAGACTTCTTTATGTGTCTTGACTCCCTTAAGGAACGTCTTGGCGTAAGCTATGCTGCCTTCCAATATCCTATCGGCAAGGAAAGCGGCTTCATTGGCGAAATCGACCTTGTTCGAATGGTCGCTTGGACCTACACCCAAGACAAGGATGTCCCTCCAACCGAAGGACCAATCCCCGAAGAGCTCAAGGCGAAAGCCCAAGAATATCACGAGAAACTCCTCGAAACTCTCGCTAACTACGACGATGAGCTTATGATGGACCTTCTCGATGGCAAAGAGCCAAGCGTTGAAAAGATTAAGGAAGTTGCTCGTAAAGCGACGATCACTGGCAAATTCTTCCCGGTCTTCTGTGGAACTGCCTTCAAGAACAAAGGCGTTCAACTTCTTCTCGATGCGGTTATCGACTATCTCCCATCGCCTCTTGATATCCCAGGAGAACCTGGCGAACTAAATGGCGAGAAATATGTTTGCACGACCACCGACAACGCTCCGTTTGTGGGTCTTGCCTTCAAGATCGCTACCGATCCTTTCATTGGACGTCTTGCCTACGTTCGTGTTTACCAAGGCGTTCTCAAGAGCGGCACCTATGTCTATAACAGCAGCCGTGGCGTTCAAGAACGTATCGCTCGTCTCGTTCTTATGCACGCTAACCACCGTCAAGAGGTCTCTTGCCTCCACGCTGGCGAAATCGGCGCCGTTGTCGGTTTGAAAAACACCACGACTGGCGACACCCTCTCGGATCCAAGCACTCCGGTTGTCCTCGAGAGACTTGAGTTCCCTGAACCAGTTCTTGAAGAAGCTGTCGAGCCAAAGACCAAAGCCGACCAAGAGAAGATGTCTATTGCTCTTCAAAAATTGGCCGAAGAAGATCCAACCTTCCGTGTGCATACCGATAACGAAACCGGTCAAACCATCATTGGTGGTGTCGGCGAGCTTCAACTTGAGGTTCTTATCGAACGTATGCGCCGCGAATTCTCTGTCGATGTCAACGTTGGCAAACCACAAGTTAATTATCGTGAAACTATCCGTAAGACTGGTGAGGCTGAAGGCCGTTACATCAAGCAAACGGGTGGTCATGGTCAATATGGTGACGTTTGGATCCGTTTCGAACCAAATCCTGGCAAAGGCTTCGAATTCGTCGATGCCATCGTTGGCGGTTCCGTTCCGAAAGAGTTCATCAAGCCGACTCAACAAGGTCTTGAAGAAGCTCTCAACCGTGGCATTGTCGCCGGCTATCCGATCATCGACATCAAAGCGACCCTCTTCGATGGTTCGTATCACGATGTCGACTCGAGCGAAGCCGCTTACAAGATTGCCGCTTCAATGGCCCTTAAAGCCGCGGCCGTTAAGTGCGACCCCGTCATCCTTGAGCCTATTATGAAGGTCACGATCACCGTTCCAGAACAATACTATGGCGATGTTATTGGCGATATCTCTCGCCGTCGTGGCAATATCAACACCGAATCGCAACGTGGAAACGCCAAAGAACTCGAATGCTTTGTCCCACTTGCCGAAATGTTCGGCTATGTCACAGATCTTCGTAGCTTAACGCAAGGTCGTGGCAACTTCATGATGAGCTTCGATCACTATGGCGAATGCCCACGTTACATTCAAGACAACATCATCAAGAACAATAGCAATGCCCGCTAAGTTACCTATTAGGTAAGTGTTGCGAAGCTATGCGAACTGCTCTATCATTACTACGCGAACTTTCTAAAGACCATTCTTGGAGGAAATAAAATGGCAAAAGAGAAATTCAATCGTGACCGTGTCCACGTCAACGTTGGCACCATCGGCCACATCGACCACGGCAAGACCACCCTTACGGCGGCCATCTGCCACGTTCTTAGCCTCGTCGGCAAAGAAACCAATGGCGCTGGAGGCAATGCGAAAGACGTCGGCTATGCCGGCATCGACAGCACTCCAGAAGAGCGTGCTCGTGGTATCACCATCAACAGTGCTCACGAAGAGTACGAAACTGCGAAGCGTCACTACGCTCACGTCGACTGCCCAGGGCACGCTGACTACATCAAGAACATGATCACCGGCGCTGCTCAAATGGATGCCGCCATCCTTGTTGTTGCAGCTACCGACGGCGTTATGCCACAAACTCGCGAACACGTCCTTCTTGCTCGTCAAGTCGGTGTTCCTAGAATCATCGTCTTCCTCAACAAATGCGATATGGTTGATGATCCTGAACTCATCGACCTTGTTGAAATGGACGTCCGCGATCTTCTTACGAAGTATGGCTTCCCTGGCGACGAAGTTCCTGTCATCCGTGGCAGCGCTCTTGCGGCGACCAAAGTCACTTCGAGCAAAGACAAAGATGCTCAACCTATCCTTGAGCTTCTCAATGCCCTTGATACCTATATCCCAGATCCAGTCCGTTCCGATGACAAGCCATTCTTGATGCCAATCGAAGACGTCATGACCATCTCTGGCCGTGGCACTGTCGTTACTGGCCGTGTCGAGCGTGGCCGTGCCAACATGAACGACGAAGTCGAAATCGTTGGCATCCGTCCAACTCAAAAGTCGGTCATCACCGGCCTTGAGATGTTCCGTAAGACCCTTGATTTCGCCGAAAGCGGCGACAACGTTGGTGTTCTTCTCCGTGGCATCACCCACGACCAAGTCGAACGTGGACAAGTTCTTGCCAAACCTGGCTCGATCGTTCCACACGACAAGTTCACCGCGACCGTCTACGTTCTTACCAAAGAAGAAGGTGGCCGTCACACTGCCTTCCTTAATGGCTATCGTCCACAGTTCTTCTTCCGCACCACGGACATCACTGGTTCGATCACCCTTCCAGCTGACGTTCAAATGGTTATGCCTGGCGACCACACGACCTTCACCGTCGAACTCATCCACCCAGTCGCTCTTGAAGCTGGCACGAAGTTCTCCATCCGTGAAGGTGGCAAGACCGTTGGTTCTGGCACTGTCACAGAGATCCTTCACTAATCTCTAGAGATATGCCTTTGAGAGCTCTCCTTTGGAGGGCTCTTTTTCTCTTATACATAGTGACTTTTTTGGAAATTTCGATATATTAAAACCTATGGAAAACAAAAAAATTGTGAACGCTCCTTATTGGAAGCGCATGCTTGCTTACTTCATCGATGCCGTTTTGGCTTTAGGCTTAGGCTTTTTGCTTTATACTTTTGTCACGAGCACTTATCTTTTTAAAGCGATGGGTGGCGACAAGAGCGAGCAAAAACTTATGGGCTATTATGCCGAAAGCGGTCTTTTAATCACCGAGAAGAAGGAAGATGGAACTTATGATAAGAGCAAGGTTGGTTTCTTCCAATTTAAGGCCGACGAAAAAGACGGTTCTGCTTTTACCGACGCTCCCGATGGCAAATTGGCTTACGAAGCTTATTACGATAAGGTTTATGACTACTATACGGTGGTACTTCCAAAGGCTTTAGATGGCCATAGCGATTTCGTGATTCTTAAGGACAAAGATGGGAAAGATTTTGCCTCCATCGACCAGTATAAGGAATATTTTAACGAAGAAGTGTTTTCTCTTCCGAAAGTGACTGATACCACGAAAATCGATGAAGCTTCTCGAAGTAGCAAAAGCAATCCTTACTTTATTTTGGCACTGAACGAGGAAGGGAATGCGGTGGATCCTCTCGCTAGACCCGTTTTGAAGAAAGAAATTCAAGATAAAGTAGTGGCAAAAGACGCCGAAACCATTAAAAAGCTTCGTGATTATTTCTTTGACGCCACAACTTCCAAAGCAGCCGACGCCGGGATTTACTATAACGCCGTCATCGACATGATGGGCACAAGCGAAACAAGCGTCCAAACTTTTAGCGATGCTCAAAATGCGATTATCACGGAAGCGAATGCAATGAGCCAAGTCGTGGCCTTTATTCCTTGCATCTTTGTGTTTACTTTCCTTGTTCCGGTTTTTGCTCCGGGAGGAAAGACCATCGGAAAGCTTATCTTCAATCTCCCTGTCATCAGCGAAGAAGGCTTTAGCATGGCCTTATGGAAACGCATCCTTAGACCTCTTTATATGGCTGTTTTGGGCTCGCTTCTCTTTGTTCCCTATACCATTTCGATGATCGCTTTCTTTGTGTTATTCTTGGTGGATGCCTTGATGCTTGGCTTCTCTCGTAGTGGCCTATCGCTTCATGACCGTATCTTTAAGACTATCGTTGTCGATGGCAAAACTTCCATGTACTTTAAGGATGCCGCTAGCCAAGAAGACTATTACGAAGAACATCCCCAAGAGCGAGAAGAGGAAGAAAAAACGGAAGTGGACTATGAAATGGAAGCTGCCATCCGTAACCAAGAACGGGTTTTGGATATGGAGACGATAATGAAAAACAGAGAAGAAGCGCGCTCCATCACCTCCTTTGACGAATTCGAAGCGAAAAAGGAAGCGGAGATGAATGCATTAAAAGAAAAGCACGCTTCAAGCGTCGTTAATTTTTCTAAGGAAGATGAAAAGAAATAAAAACGGAATGGAGAAAGGGGCTGTTGAAAAACAAC
>DJRQ01000005.1 GCA_002440125.1 Caryophanales bacterium UBA6356
ATGAAGGAAGTGAATGATGCCTTATGGAAGCTAGGGATTCCGGCAAAGACGGAGCACAACGAAGTCGCGCCAAGCCAACATGAGCTCGCTTGCATCTATGCGCCAAGCTCCTTAACGGCCGACCAAAACCAACTCGTCATGCGTCTACTGAAAAGAATCGCCAAGCACCATGGCATGATTTGCCTTTTGGGAGAGAAGCCTTTCGAAGGTATAAACGGCTCTGGCAAACACAACAATTGGTCCGTTGGCACAAGCGAAGGCCTTAATCTTTTTAGCCCAGGCAAGGAGCCAGAAAAAAACCTTCGCTTCCTCGTTTTCTTAAGCGCCGTCTTAAAAGGCGTCGACGAACACGCCGATTTGCTTCGCGAAAGCGTAGCCAGCTATGGCAACGACTTCCGCCTAGGCGCCAACGAAGCCCCTCCCGCCATTTTAAGCGTCTATCTCGGCGAAAACCTTTATGGCATCTTGAAATCTTTGCTCGATAACAAGGCCTACTCTTCCAAGAAAGAGAAAGCCACCTTGAGCACCAGCCGTCGCCTTCCCTCCTTCCAAAAAGACGATGCCGATAGGAATAGGACATCTCCCTTCGCTTTTACGGGGAACCGCTTCGAATTCAGAATGGTAGGTAGCGAACAGAATATCGCTGAGCCAAACACCTACCTCAATGTGATTCTAGGGAGCGTCCTAAACGAGCTCAGTGACATCTTAGAAAAAGCCTCCAACAAAGAGAAAGCGGCCTGGGACTGGGTCAAAAAGACCGTCAAAGAGCATGAAAGGATCATCTTCAATGGCAATGGCTATTCCAAAGAATGGGAACTCGAAGCCAAGAAGCGTGGCCTGGCCAATCTCAAGACCACTCCCGAAGCGATCGAATCGCTAAACCGGAAAGAGAATCGCGAGCTTCTCACACGAAGTGGCATCCTCTCCGAAATGGAAATCGAATCCCGCATCGCCATCAAATATCAGGATTATCATAGCAAAGCCATTATCGAGGCAAAAACCATGTCGCGAATGGCCCATAAGCTTTATCTTCCATCTATTCACGAGGCCCTCAAAGAAAGACTTGAAGAGAGGCAACTCTTAGGGGAGAGCTTCGAGCCCTTGGAAAAAATAATGGCCTGTTTAATGAAAACCCTCGAAGAAACGTGCAAAGCATTAGACAAATTAGACGCCCTCTTGCTTTCGGATTCGAAAGAGAAGAGAAACGAAAAAGAGAAAGCCTTTTTCGCTAGCGTCTCCTTAAAGGAAGCAATGGCAGAACTCCGCGCTCCTATCGATAGGGCTGAGCTTCTTGTGCCGAAACGCCTTTGGCCAGTGCCAACTTATGGCGATCTTCTCTTCCACATATAATGTTATTAAGACGCTCTTCGATCTTTGGGCGTCTTTTTCATTGCCTTTATATGCCAAATCCTTTGTTTTGAAGACGTTCTATAAAGGATTCGATAAAAAGCCTTCTCGAAACATAGGGAGAATGCAAACGAAAACGTAATATCTTTGCAAAATCCCCCTCTTTTGTGTTTTAAAAGAGAGGAGGCGCCTCTCCGAATCTTCTTTCAATCGGTTCTTGCGGTATCCCCTTCTTGGAAAGCCCCATCTATAAAGAGTCGCTTCGGGAGGTAGGAATTCGGATTCTTGAGCCATTTGATAAGTTCGGCCGCCGCGGTAATACCTAGGCTATCTTGAGCGAGAACATAGCTCGTAAGAACTGGGTCTGAAAGCCTTGACATCCGCATTCCCCCAAATCCCACTACGCCGATGTCCTTCTTGGGGGTGATGCCCATGGTCTTAAGATGGATGATGCCACTAAGTGCACATACGTCATCCGTATAAACAAGAACATCCGGCTTCGTTCTTTCGAGAATCTTTTTGGTCGCTACCAAAGAAGTCATCGGATCATAGGCCTTGCAAGCCTCTTCATCGCAAGAAGATAAGCCGAGTTCCTTTAAAGTGGCGTAATAAGCGTAGACCCTTTCTTTGAAGACAGGGGCTCTTGCTCCGCCTTCTCCCTCGATAAGAGCAAACTTGCGATACCCTCCGCGATAAAGCCGTTGGATCAGATCCTTTTCGCCATAGTAGCTATTGCTTTGGACGGAAATCTTGCCACTGAAATGAAAATTCAAAACGACCATTGGAATATCCGAAGCGATAAGCCGTTTGACGCTTGGACGAGCAAAATCGCAATAGAGGACGGCAACAGCATCCATATCCCAATAATGGACCATATCGAGATAATCCATGGAAGGCGTTTCTTGGAGGAAAATAACACTGTAGCCTTCTTTTTCGGCTTCTTTGCGGAAGGAGTCCATAACATATGAAAAGAATTCATGGGAAAGGCCCGCTTTCTCGATGCCGCTATAAAGTAAGCCAATCAACTTGCTTTTATGGGATCGAAGCGCTCTCGCGGTAGCATTAGGGACATAGCCAAGTCGCGCTGCTACTTCTTTTACTTTCGTCTTGACTTCATCGCTAACGTCGCTCGAATCGCTAAGGGCTTTGCTAACTGCCGCGACGCTTAAGCCAAGCTCATCAGCGATGTTTTTTTGCGTCACCATACAAAAACCTCATCTATTTTTGAGTATAGTCTAGAAAGAAGTTTCCGCAATACAAATGCTCAAATAGTGACAATCATCTTCACATTCCAAAAGCATAGATAGATCCTAAATACCACAATATCTCGTAAATTTTGGCTAAATAGGAAAGAGAAGTGCTATAGTTAGCGTAAAGAAAAAAGGAGTGCCAATGAGTAGTTTCAAAGACTTACGAATTGTCGATAATTTTTATCAAACATCCGCCTATTTCCCGATGCCAACAGTGCTTATTAGCACCTTGGATGACGAAGGAAAAACGACATTAGGAGCCTATTCTTTGTGTTTCCCCTACTACATAGCAGGAAAAAACTATTACGCGATGATTTTGGAATGCCGAAATAGCTCCAACACCGCCCAAAACCTCTTGAAACGAGGTGTATGCGCTTTGAATTTCCTCGAAGATGACAAAAAGGATTTCAAGGAAACGGTCCGTCTTGGTTTTCCAGGAGAAACCTCGAAAGAGAAAATGAAAGATTGCCCATTTGAGTTTGAAAAAGGGCAAGTGGAAGGCACGCGCCCTCTTGTTTTAAAGAAGGCTTATCAAGTATTCGAATGTTCTTGGGACGATAGCTTAGAAAATGCGTTTGAAGACAAAGCGAAAGTGGGACAACTCGACGGAATCGAAGGACCTTATCGCAATTTCAATGGCGTCACTTCCAAATTCGGTTGCCACTTCATCTTGAAAATAGACAAAATCCTCATGAAGCCAAAATACTACGATGCCATCGTCAATGGCGTCAAAGCGAAGAGCTTCCCCAAAGTTCCTGTCGATTATGGCTATCGCGATAGCACCAATTTCTGGTATAGCCGTTTTAGACGGCCAATAGCCATGCCGATACCTGCCGGCAAAGAAGCGGATCTAACGAGCGTGAAATATGCCGCTAACAGAATGGATCCCGGAATTAAATTTACCGATGACGCATGCAAAAAGCTCGTTCGGGTACCTCGCGTATTTTTAAAGACGGTCCTTTCGGGTTGCATCAAATACGCCAAAGAAAATAACATCACTCTCATCGACGAAAAGGTGATGAATGATATTAACGATAAGAGAAAAGAAGAAAAGAAACGCTAAGCCTTCTCTTTGAAAAGCTTATTCGCTTCGTTATTAAGCAAACCAATGAGGTCGAGTTCGTGTTCGCTGAAGAACTCGTCCTCTTTTCGAAAAGGACTCGTTTCCTCAAGAGCTTCTTTTTCCTTCTTTGTGATTTTAGAGGAAGAGAGAGCGAGCTTATCCCATTTCTCTTTTGCATCCAAAAGGTTCTTCTCCATTTCTTCAGTCAAGTATTTTCGGAGGTTTAAAAGAACACGTTCAAGGATGTTTTTCTTTGAAGCATCCAAGAAGAAACCCAAATGCCCATCATTTCCAACCTCCGAAAAATAAAAGCAAAAATCGGAGAGATCCAAAGGAAGATCTTTCCTTTCATACCGTTCCCAAAGAGACTCGTAAGGCGTTTCATCCAAAAACATCGTTTTCCCTCTTTCGTTTCTTACTATAATTTCTTTGAAAAGTAAGGACAACATCTTCTATGGCTTACCCAAATTCGCTCCCCTTGCTCCCAAAACCCATAAAAGCCGTTTTTCTCGATTTCGATGGGGTTCTCCTTGATAGCGAAATCCTCTATCAACGCTTCTGGAAGGAAGCATTCAAAGAGTTCGGCTATGAGGCCCCGAAAGAGATTCTTTTAAAACTTCGTAGTTGCGATGCCGCCATCGGAGAAAAAATCATGTCCTCTTTCTTTCAAGAGCCCTTTCCCTATGAAAAAGTCCGCGCTCGACGAAAGGAACTCATGTCAGCCTATCTTCGCACTCACGAAATACCTTTAAAGAAAGGCGCTCTTTCATTTTTGAAATATCTTAAAAACAACGCAATTCTTGCTTATATTGTCTCTAGTTCACCAAAATCGACAATTTCCTATGAGCTAAAAAAACGGCATATCGATTCGTATATCGATGACGTGCTTAGCGCCAAAGAAGTCAAAAAAGGGAAACCATATCCAGATGTCTACTTAAAAGCTTTGGAAATCAGTCGTTTAAAAAGGAGCGAGGTTTTGGTATTTGAAGATTCGCCAAATGGCATCGAAAGCGCTTATCGAGCCGGTTTAAATGTCGTCATGGTTGATGACTTAGATTCGGCAGATCTGGAAACATCCAAAAAAATCATTCTAGAGGTCACTGATTTATCCAATATCCAGAAGAGGGACCTTTTCTCGCGTACTTAAAGATAGCGGTTTCATCCTTCTCTTTTTCGTGTTTTTAAGTAGTGCCCTTTCCTATAATGATGGGGAGGTACACATCATGGATTTAGAGCGTTTTATCGGCGTCACTCCCGATTTCCCCAAAAAAGGGATTTCTTTCAAAGACATTTCCCCTCTTTTGAGGAATCCGGAAGCTTTCCACTACTGCATCCAAGAGCTTAAAAAATTAGCAGAAGAATTCAAGCCGACTGTCATTGTCGGGGCGGAATCAAGAGGTTTCCTATTCGGCGCCACTTTAGCATACGAAATGGGGATTGGTTTTGTGATGGCGAGAAAGGCGGGAAAGCTCCCTGGCATCACCATCAAAGTAAGCTACCAACTCGAATATGGCACCGCCACGATGGAAGTGCCAGCCAACTCCTTCAAAGTCGGCGACCGCGTCCTGCTCGTCGATGATTTATTGGCTACGGGTGGCACTTTTGCGGCTTTGACGCAACTCGTCAAAAGCGCAGGAGGAGAACCTGTTGGAGCGATCACCGTCATACGCCTCGAGGAACTTCATGGGGAAGACCACGCGATGGTTCCTTGCCGAAGCCTCTTAACATTAAGCGACAGTCATTAAAAGATGGGCGAAAGCCCATTTTTCTTTTGCTTGTGGCATCTCTCTTTTATACTAAGTCTAGAAAGTAGGAATTGTATGAAAGATAAGACAATTGGAACTGCCGTAGTAGGATCCAAAGGCCAAATCGTTATACCCGCGGACGTCCGGGCTCTTTTTGATATCAAAGAAGGCGATACTTTGATTCTTATGGCCGATAAGAAAAAGGGAATCGCCATCCTCAAAAGCGATTTCGTAACCTCTTTGCTTGAAAAGGAGGGTTTCTAGCGATGAGCCTCTTAGAGATTCATAACCTTTCGAAATCCTATCCGACCTTTTCTTTGAAAGACATCTCTTTCACAATGAAAAAAGGAGAGATTACCGGTTTTATCGGCAGGAATGGCGCAGGCAAAACAACCACCATCAAAGCGATAGCGGGCCTTATCAAAAAAGACGCTGGAACCATTCTCTTCGATGGCAAAAAGATCGAAAGCCAAGAAGAAGAGACGAAAGAGAAAATGAGCCTTCTTTTCGGAGGCATCGATTTCTATCCGACGCAAAAAGTTAAAACGTTGACAGAAGTCACACGCCGCTTCTATGCAAAATGGGACGAGACGCTCTATCGAAAATGGCTTGGATTCTTTGAAATAGACGAGAACAAAAGAATAAAAGAGCTTTCGAATGGCATGAAAGTCAAATACGGTTTGGCACTAGCTTTGTCCCACGAAGCGGAACTTTTGCTCCTCGATGAGCCAACGAGCGGCCTTGATCCCGTGAGTCGGGACGAACTTTTAGACATCCTAAAAGCCATCGCCAAGAAGAAAGAGACCGCCATTCTTTTTAGCACCCACGTCATTAGCGATCTCGAGAAATGCGCCAATCAAATCGTCTACATCAAAAAAGGATCTCTTTTGGCCTCGAAAAGCTTATCTTCCTTCAAGGAAGATTATATTTGCGTAAGCGGAGAAAGGCTTTCGATAGCAAAAGAAGAAGCCATGCTTCATTTCATCAAGAAAGAGGCGAACTCCTTCGAAGGGATTTCCAAAAAAGAGAAAGAAACGCTTTTTGCCGACGACACCATTCGAAAACCAACCTTGGAAGAAATCATGATTGCCGAGGAAAGAGGACAAAACAATGAAGAATCTCCTTTATAAAGAGCTAAGGCTTTGCGTGCCCATTCAAACATGGATTTTCGTCTTTTTATCCATCACCATCATGATTCCCTCTTGGCCAAGCCTTGTTTCCTTCTTTTATCCTTTAGCAGGTTTGACGGTCATCTTCGCCTTAGGAGCGGCGAATCGTGACATCCTTTACACCAGCACCTTGCCAATCCGGAAAGGGGATGTCGTCAAAGGAAAAACGCTTCTTCTTTCTTTTTTAGAGCTGTTGACGATCCTCATTTCCATTCCCTTTGGCATCCTACGAACGTTCTTTATCACTCTTGACAAAGAAATGGTCGAATATCCGGAATTAGGCGTAAACATCGCCATGTTTGGTTTCGTCTTCTTCCTTTTTGGAATCTTCAATCTCATCGTCCTTCCTTGGTTTTATAAAAAGCCCGAAGGGAAGAACTCCCTCCCCTTTATCATCGGGGACTTAGCGACGATGGTTTTAATGGGCGTCATCATGACCGTCTTTATGGCCGTTCCGAATGCGGCAGCCTTCATAAACACATTCGAAGGTATCGCTCTATGGACTCAGCTTGGTATCTTGCTTGTTGGGATCGCTCTTTTCTCTTTGTTTACTTTCTTAGCTCTCTTGGAAGCGAAAAAAGCTTTCCAAAAAGTGGATATTTGAATCATCGATTAAAAAGACGCGAAAAGCCATGCCTCATGGATGAAGAGACATTGTTTTCGCTTTACTTTAAGAGGCTTGCCTCCCCTTCCTCTTTAGAGAACAAGCAAACGTTTTCTAGATGAAGGAAGAAACGAATATCCTCTCCTTTATGGTATTTCCCAATGCCATTGGAAGTAACGAGGATATCTTCTTTCTTTAAAGGGCTCGATAGATAAAGAAGGCTTTCCTCCCCAAGCCCTTCCGACAAAGCGACAACCGCCTTATGGGATAAAGACGGATCGAAGCGAGCATCATCGGGAAGCAAGACGCTACGAGAACGCACGCCAATGGTAATGATTTTCCCCAAAAGACCCGGCTCTAAGTCGTGAACACGCTTTTTCGGCAAGGGGAGAGACGTTTCTTCGCCAACCAAAGTCGCGAAATATTGACCATCTCGATAAGAGAGGGTGCAATCGAAAAAATTCATCTGTGGCATGCCGATAAAGCCAGCCACAAACTTATTGGCGGGATTCAAGAAAACGTCTTCTGGCGTCCCCACTTGCTGAATGACCCCATCCTTAAGGACGGCGATTCTCGAACCCATTGTCATAGCTTCCGTTTGATCATGGGTCACGTAAATGAAAATGGCTTTGAGCTTATCATGAAGGCGCGAGATTTCGCTTCGCATGCTCACACGCATCTTGGCGTCGAGGTTGCTAAGCGGTTCATCAAGGAGGAAGGCTTTCGGATTACGGACAATCGCTCTCCCTAAGGCAACCCTTTGCCTTTGACCGCCACTGAGATTGGCAGGTTTCCGATCCAAATATTCGCTTAGTCCGATGATTTTTGCGGCCGCTTCCACACGTTCATCGATTTCTTTCTTTCGTTCTTTGCGGTATTTGAAATCGAAGAATCTCGAAAAAGGAACATTCTCGAGATCAAGCGGGAACGCTATATTCTTACGAACGGACAAATGGGGATAAAGGGCATAGTTCTGGAAGACCATCGCCAGATTCCTCTCCCGGCTATCTTTGTCGGTGACATCTTCTCCATCGATGATTATTTTTCCTTCCGTAACGTCTTCGAGTCCTGCAATCATCCGAAGAACCGTACTTTTGCCGCACCCAGAAGGACCGACGAACACCACAAAATCGCGATCGTAGATATCGAGATTGAAATCTTTCGTGGCGGCAACGCCATTAGGATAAGTTTTATAGAGATGCTCCAAGCGAATGCGTGGCTCTTCTATCTTCTTTAGGAGGGAAGGAAGCTCATCCAAAGAGTCGATGACATAGTCGCATTCCTCGTCTTTTTTGGCTTCTCCGATGCCAATCGCCAAAAAGGAGCCGGCTTTGGCAGCGCTAATCCCCGCGAAAGCGTCTTCAATCACCACCGCTTCGCTTGGATTCACGTTAAGGGAGGCGGCCGCCTTAAGAAAGACTTCGGGATCAGGTTTTGAACGCTCGATCATGCTCCCATCGATGATGGCGTCAAAAAAAGAAGTCAATCCGACTTGCTTTAAAATGAAAGGGGCGTTCTTGCTGCTGCTGCCAACCGCTAAAAGCTTTCCTTCTTGATGGAGCTTCAAAAGGGTTTCTCGAACGCTTGGGTGGACATCCTCTGGCTTTAAGGTCTTAAGAAGTTCCCGATAGGTTTCGTTTTTCTCTTCCGCCATGTGGATTTTCTCTTTTTCGGTATAAGTCTTCGAGGCCTTTTCGAGAATGATATTCAAAGAATCCATCCGAGAAATGCCACGGAGTCTGTCATTGACCTTTTCGTCAAAGGGAATATCTTCTTTATCCGCAAGTTTCTTCCAAGCGGCAAAATGGAATCGGTCCGTGCTTAGAAGCACGCCATCCAAATCAAAAATCACGCCTTTAACCATTTATTTTTCCTCCATTAGGATGCTGCCACCCCTCTTGATTGTTACGACCTTCTTCTTCCCTTTCTCGAAATAAGGGATCGAAAGCGAAGATATTTCTTTCGGAAGATGGGGAAAGAAGGCTATTTTCCCATTTTTGCTAAGAGAAAGTCCGGCAAAGCCATAAACAAGGGAGAGATAAGTCCCTCCATAGCTTGCCACATGGGAACCGCCGATATAGACGCCACCGGCGAATTCTTTTTTGGGTTTAACCAAATCCGTTGAAGCACTTTTTGAGAAGAAGTCATAAGCGGTTTCAAGCTCCCCTATTTCGCTCCCTAGCAAGGCATACATGGAAGCGCTCAAACTGCTTCCATGTTCGGTCCTTGGAAAGTAATAAAGATAATTTGCTTTCTTTACCGAAAGAGGGAAAAGATCGGGAAGCAGGGCTAATAGAGCAACGACATCCGCTTGTTTAATCACCTGGGTTGGGGTTGCTATCCCTTTCGGGCCACCCCAATAATCGCGGGGATCGCGAAGTCTAGAGCGAAGTTCAGAAAGACTAACGTCTTCTTTTTTGAAATAGCCTTCAAACTGTTCGATGACCCCGTTTGCGTTAGGTTTAGGCAAATAAAGCTTCGAAAGAAAGCGCTCGTAGCTTGCGACATCTTCCCTGGCTTTATAGCGGATCGCCAAAGAAAGGGCATGGGCGGCCATGTAATTCGTGAAAGCATTGTCGTCAACGCGCTCATGGTACTCATCGGGGCCGATGACGTCTTTTAAGTGCCAAAGCCCATCTTTTTCCCTTGTCGCATAGCTTAAATAGAAATCGGCGACTTCTTTTAATAGTTCTTTCCCGCCTTCTTCAAGGATTTTCTTATCGCCAGAAAGGCGGATATAACGATCGAGAGCATAAGCGATATCCGCAGAAATATGGATTTGCTTTTCATTGAAATATGTGCGGATCTTTTCGCCGGTAATGGGGTCGGTCACGTTAAATTTGCTACATCTTTCAATGCCGTCTTCTTGACTCTCCCACGCATAGAAAGCGCCTTTATAGCCAAATTCCTTCGCTTTCTTTTTGGCGCCAGCAAGAGTCTTGATGCGGTAGCTTAGAAGCGAATGAGCCGTAGAGGGATCGGTAAGGGCATAGAAAGGAAGCATAAAAATCTCGCTATCCCAAAAAATGGCGCCCTTATATGTTTGGCCACTAGCACCTCTAGCCGGAATGCTTCTCGCATAGGTGCTATCCCCCAGCATAACAAGCTCGAAAATATCGTAAGGAAGGGGGACGCAAGAGCCTTCGCCACGAATCTTCGGCAAGGAATCCATGTATCTTTGGAAAAAGGAGATGGAATGAAGCTTCAGTTCCCTTTCATAGCGTTTCTTTAAAGAATAGAAGACTTTCGCAGGCTTTTTTTCGTTTTTCTCGAGAACGTTCGCCAAGATGTAAAGAGTAGCTTTCTTTCCTTTTTCCAAGTTAATCGTTTCTTTGAACGTCAGACAATCGAGAGCTTTCCCTTTTTTGCCATCAAGCGAATAAGAAGCCTCCATTCTCAAAAGCGTGCCTTCATTGGTTTCCCCAAAAAAAGAAACAACCCCATTCTCATTTTGGAAAGTCTTTTCTTTAAAATGGGGACCGTTGATATCATAGATGTCACGATCTAACCCATAAAACAAATCGAGCGCGAGGTCTCTTTTGGCCTCCACTACGATCTTTTCGCCAAGAAGGGTTTTGTCGGAAACCGAAACGAAACGCGTGCTTTTTAGGATGAAGGGAGCGAATTCCGTTTCCCTCTTCCATAACGCTTTCTCAAAATCCAAAGACACTTTGTGATGGAGGGGCTTCTTCGTTCTTAAAGAAATCTCTTCCCCTTTATAGAAGAGGCGAAGCAAGAAAGGATTAGGGAGGTTGACCGACTCCCGCCACTTCCCTTCATATTGGTCGTAAACCCCGACGATATTCAAAGCGACGTTCTTCTCTTTGCCATACTCCTCATAGGTCCCTCGGTATCCCACATGTCCATTGGTGAGCAAAAAGGCTGTTCCTTCGGAAAGGTAGTTTTCTTTCTCAAAACGAAATTTCGTAATCCCCTTCATGAAATCTCAGTCACTCCTTTCTTCAAAAAAAGCAATCGATCCTTGTAGATGATAGTGGTCTCTTCATCGAAATTCTCTATCGCAACCTTCTTGGGGTAGACATCAAATTTAAGACGCGAGCCATGATAGATAAGACGAACCGAATAATGGCTCCAATTCTTTGGAAGGAAAGGCGAGACGCGAAGCGTTTCCTTATCGCTTCGAAGCCCCAAGAATCCATAGACGATATTCATCCAGGCGGCCGCGATAGAAGTCATGTGGAGACCTTCAGAGGTGTTGTGGTTATAGTCGTCTAGATCCAAACGGGTGGCAAACTCGAAAAAGTGAAGCGCTTCGCTTTCCTTGCCGAGCTCCACCGCCAAAATCGAATGAACGCTAGGCGAAAGGGAGGATTCATGGATGCAACGCGGCTCATAATAATCGTAATTTGCTTCTAAAACATCCTTCGAGAAATCTTGGGGATAAAGGAAGAGGAACATCAAAACATCGGGTTGTTTAATCATATCGTTTCGATAGATCCGGTCGTAAGACCAGTGGCTATAGAGAGGGAAATCGCTTTCGGGAATCTTGTCGACATCGATATGAGGCAAATCATAGAAACCCTTATGTTGCTCGAAAAGCTTGGTTTTCTGATCATAAAGAATGAGCATTTTGTCTATTTTCTCTTGAATCGAAGCGATGTATCTCTCCGTATATCCGCATTCCTTTAATAGCCTTTCGTCGTGATACAGAGGGTCTTTCAAAGTATCTAAGGTATACTGCATGATCTTTTTGGCCATGAAATTGGTGTAGGTGTTGTGATTCACCATCACTTCGAATTCATCGGGTCCCATAACGCCATAAAAACCGAAATGGCTATGGTCGCTATTCCATTGGCCGCGGCTAGCGAGGAATTTGGTTATTTCCAAAAGCATCCGTAAGCCATAGCATTTCATGAAATCAACGTCATGGAAAAGATTCATATAGTGAAATATGGCATAGCCAACCCCCGTCGTCGGTTGGAATTGGGTGGAAGCGTGTTGCCAAAGGGTACAAGCTTCTTCGCCATTACGGGTTGCAATCGGGAAGCAAGCGCCTTCGCAGTCAAGGTCTTTTGCGCGAGATATGGCCTTATCGAGAGTGTGATAACGGAACATCAAAAGGTCCTTGGCCGCTTGCTGGTTGGAAAACAGATAGAAAGGCAGGCAATAGGTTTCGCTATCCCAGAAGGCGTGGCCACTATAGGCCTCACCCGTTAATCCCTTAGCACCGATATTATCATCTTCTTCGATGCCAGTATAAGCTTGAAGAAGATTGAAGAGGCAGAAACGGATGCCTTGTTGATTGGCACTATCCCCATCAATCTCGATATCGCTTCTTTCATAAGCCTTTTCGAAGAAATCCTCGTTTTCTTTTAAAAGCCCATCAAAGCCTTTTTCCATAAGGGAATGGCATTCTTCTTCCGCTTCCTTTCGAAGCGTCTCGAAATGGGAATCGTCTTTTTTATCGGCAAGATTGGTCACAAAACGGGTAAAGGTTGTTTCTTTTTCGAGTTCAAAATCATAACATACTTCGACTGTTTTTTCGTTTAAAGCCACTTTTGCCGGCTTTTTTTCGTTTTCCAAAAGCATGAAAGTGAAAAGGCTTTGATGGGTGCGTGGCGTTGTGAGGTAAAGGCCATATCCGCCATCATCGACCAATTCCTTCCCTCTTTTCCAATAACAATGTTCTCCCCAATGGAGAATGGTGCCATCCAAATGAAAGCTTAGTTTAACGTGCGTTTTATCCGAACTGGAAAGGCGAATTCTTTGGATGGCTTGGTGAGGTGAAGTCATCCCCACAAGCCTCTCGAAAGAAAGGGAGACGATCTTTTCGCCTCGTTGGATTTTGAAGCTTCGGGTGTATAGACCGTTTTTAAAAGACAGATGGCGATAAAAATCGATAGCTTCTTCCTTTCCGAGATCCACTTTTTGGCCATCGATGTCGATGGTGACTTTCAAATAGTTGGTACTATTGATAGTGAAATGGGTTCTTTTGGCAATCCCTTTATAGGCATTCGGCGTATCTTCCAAGGAATATTCGATGATGCCATTGTAATAAGTGCCAATGAGGCTTGGCAAAGAGACGCCTTCTTCGAAAAAGCCACGAACGCCGGAATATTCGTTTCCCAAAGAGAAAAGAGATTCCGAGACTTGGTTACGTTCTTTATGAAAACCTTTTTCGCTTAAGCCAAAGGGCTCGATTTCCAAATAGCGATATCCAGTTTTGGCCATAAATTACTCCTTACTGCCTTTGGTGGCTCCAGCATCCATAATCTGACGTTGGAAAATGAGGAAAATGATGATTTGGGGAATGATCGACATAAGTAAAAGCAATAAGAATTCGGAAGTATCGAGGACATTGGTCCCTGAGAGGTTATAGACCCCAACCATAATGGTTTGGAACTCATCGCTATTAAGGCAAAGATAAGGGAGGAGAAAGTCGCTATAGGAAGCCGTCATAGCGAAGATGGCAACAATACCGATAATGGGCCGCGACAAGGGAAGCACAACCCGAGTGAACAGTTTCACTTGGCTTGCCCCATCCATGCGGGCTGCCTCCAAAAGATATTTCGGAAGCCTTTCGAAATAATCCTTAAACAACATGTAGTAATACGCGTTTGCTCCAAAACTTAACCATAAAGGCAAATAAAGGAGATAACTTTCGTTATCGGCATTTAAAAAGCCAAAATCGACGATTTGTTTGAAAAGTGGAAGGATATTAAGGATGGATGGAATCATGTAGCCCAAGAAAATGAGCTTATCGATCAGCCGATATCCAAAGGGTTTTAAAATCGCTATCGCATAGGCTAAAAGACTATTGAACAAGACGGCGCATAAAACGGCGCCGACCACATAGATAAGGGTGTTGAGATAATATCTTCCAAAATCAATTTTCTCCCAGAGAATCGGTAGTTTTCCCCAATCCCAGTTTATAGGAAAAAAGGTGTAGTGATTGCTATTAATCTCGTTTACCGATTTCATGGCACTAGCAAAAAGATAAACGATAGGGAAAAGGGCGAAGAAAACAAAGAGAAGAAGGATCGCAATCATGATTCCGTAACCGACCTTGTGTCGCGTATAGCGGTAGTCGCTGAAATTCAAAAGGCCGTCATGCTTTTCTCTAAGACGCGGAAAGTGGTAAGAGGCAATCCTTTGCTTTAGCGATTTCATGGTTATTTGCCTCCTTCCGCTTGACGAAGCAAGTTTTTAAGGAGCGAGTAAAGAGCGGTGAAAGCCATGATGATAAGGCTCAAAATCATCGCCGTGGCGGCGCTTTTGCCATATTGGAAACCAAGGCTTGTGCTCCTAAAAGCATATAAATAGCTTTGAAGCATCAAAGACATCGAAGCGTTTAAAGGTCCCCCATCCGGTCCAATTATCATCGGTTCGTAGAAGACTTGGAAAACGGAAATGATTTGGAGAACGAAGAGGGTCAAAAGCGTCCCTTTTAAAGCAGGGATGGTGACATGGCAAAAACGTTGGATGGAATTAGCGCCATCCATGCGTGCCGCTTCGTACATGGAATTATCGATTGATTGGAAAGCGCTTAAATAGATAAGAGAGGTCGATCCCGCGCCACGCCACGTCATTGCCAAGACGATAAGAGGGATGATGAGATTGGTATCGCTTCGCCAAGAATGGGCCTCTCCTCCGAAAGCCAGGGTAATGACGTTAAATAGCGAGGTGGACTCATCCCCGAACATATTTTTAAACAAAAAGACCGTCGCAATGCCGCTAATCATGCATGGCAAATAAAGAACCACGCGGAAAAAGCCTTTGGCATGGACGATTTCAGAAAGCAAAAATCCCAGCAAAACCGGCACCAAATACCCTATGACCAAAGACCAGGCGATATATTTGAAGGTGTTGCCCAAAGCCATCAAAAAGGATTCGTCTTGGAATACGGAGGCATAATTCGAGAAACCGACAAAAGAGGGATCGCTATAGTCCTTTTGGAAAGAAAGGAGGATGTTCCTAGCCATCGGTACCCAAACGAAAAAGCAAAACAGAAGCAAAGGCGGAAGTAAAATCGCCCAAGCGAAAAAGTTCCTTTTAAGAAGAGCCTTCCAATTCCGTTTTCGGTGAGGTTCTTTGCTCTTAAGTCTCATAACGTTATTGTCCTAAAGAGGCGTCAAGCGTTTTTTGGAAGGAAGCTGTTGCCGTTTCCAGAAGGGCCTTCGGAGAAGCGGTAAAAGGTTTATCGATTAAAGCTTGAATGACCTCGTCGAGTGCCTTATACATGTCTTGCGCGCAATAAGGCTCTTCCGTCTTTTTGTTTGCTTGAATGGTATCGAAGAAAGGCGAGTAATCTTCCATGTTCACATTGATATAAGAATCTTCAAGGGCTTTGGCTTTCGCAAGATATTCCTCCCCCGACCAAGGCATAATGGTAGGAAGAATTGGCTGCCCTTTCGCTTTGGCGGTTTCATAACCCGTTTTCTTGGCTTCGAAATTAATGTCGCTGACTTCTGGGGAGCGGCCGATGTAGTTGAAGAATTCCAAAATGCCATCGACTTTCTCGTCGCTTGTGTTTTTGCTAAACACAAAAGGAGTGCCCCCGTAAAGAGAATAGTGATGGGTGCCATCGCCGGTTGGCATAGGGACAAAGGCTAAATCGCCCATATCGACTTTCCCTTGAAGTTTGGCTTCTTGCAAGACGTCGCTTCCAACGACTGCCATTGCCACTTTGGAACCGATTTTAGAATACCAGTCGTTATAGACGATGCCGTTTCCTGGGAAAAGGCAGCCATCCTTGGCCATGTTTTGAAGCCAAGTTAAAGCTTTCACGGTTGAATCCTCATTAAAATCCGCAACGACCTTCCCATCCGCTTTCTTCTCCAAAGTCGAGCCAAAGTTCCAAGCGATGTTAGAGAAAACCCAACCGCCGTTCTTATTGGTCGTATACATCAAGAAGCCAGAAGCGCTGTCATTTTCGCTGATGGCTTTGGACATCTCGTATATTTCTTCGAAAGTCGTCGGATAAGCGGGCATCCCATCTTCTTTATAAAGGGAATAAGTCCCATCTTCGTTTTGAGGCAAAAGATCATTTTCGCCCAATATCCTCTTATTAATCAAAAGGCCAAGGCCATAGCCGTCACGCGGTATGGCATAAATCTCGTTTTCGAATGTAAGAGCTTCTTTCATGCCTTGATCCATCACCTTATCCCACCCTCTTTCCTCGAGGGCTTTGGTTATAGGGCGAATGAAACCGCTATTCTTCAGGGTTTCAGGCTCCGTAACCCATGTTTGAAAAACATCGGGCAATTGTCCACCTTGGGCCTTGGACCCCACCGTCTCTGGACTGTATTCGTAGGGAGCAGGCTTGATGCTATATTGAGGAAAATCTTTCTCGAAATCCGCCGCCCATTTTTGATACATAGCGACGTCTTTGACTTCGCCGCTTTGGGGCCAAAAACCAATGCGTAGGATGATCTTGGAGCTATTGCCGCCACAACTCGCTAAGGCACTGCATAGAAACAAAACTGAGCTCAATAGGATGATTTTCTTTTTCATATCTTTTCCTCTCACCCTTGGGGAAATGTGATCCCCAAGGGAAAATGATGGTAAAAAGCTATATTTTTTTATTCAACGTAGCTAGACATGGCGACCGAATATGGGATTTCATCCCAGCCAAACTGGAAGTTTGTGAACTTATAGTTGCCACCGACTTCATTGGCTCCGCCGAAATGGGCATGGATGACAGTTAGAACATCCTTATCGATCCCATTCTCTTTGAAATCCATATAGACATCTATGCCTTCGACCGTGAGAGCGTCGGTTGCGTTAATTTCGCTTCCATCGCTTACTTTGCGAAGATAAAGGTGCTCTTCGCCTTCGTGATTCGGGAATAAAGTCGCCAAATCGACGTTACCCGTTGTCATGAATTGGAAACGGAACTCGGCGAGATTGTTATTGCCATCCCCTGCCAAATGGAAATAGAGACGATCGCTCTTCTTGACGAAATCTAAGCCGAAGCCATAAGCATATTGAGACTTCTCAGGAATGGTCACATCTTTGTCTGTGCCATCGAACTTTTCAAGGTATTGTTCCTCGGCAAGATAAAGTTTGCCAACATTGGCGAGGCCGCTAAAGCCATCGAGTCCGCAAGCAAAATCCACCTTGGTACCATCCATAGGCGTATCAGAAGCCTCAAAATCAATCCAAACAGTAGTCACTTCTGTTGGCAGGATTTCGTCCGCTTTCACGCGACGGCCATTCATATAAGCGACAACCTTCCCATCTTTGAACCAGTTGGATTTGCCATCAAATTCATAACGGAAAGAGCCGATGGTAGCCTGGCCATCTCCTTTCACTTCGAAGCCAAAGTAACGAGATGAAACCTTTTCGAAAGCGCCCAAATGACGATAGCCGCTTGTATCTACATCTATACCTTCCACTTCGGATGACACTTTGGCGGTTTCATGCACCGCTTCGGCGTTGGCCATAAAGATGCTTCCGATCTTGATGGCTTTCGAACCGGTGTAATAAATATCGACGGTGGAAGCTTTTTCCTGCCCAACTTTAGCGATTGGCGACATAGCTTTGTGATAAGCAAGGTCAACGACATACCATGTGTAACCATTCACATCGGCATATGGATTCGATGTTTCCGTATCGCCATAGGTCTTAACGCCTTCGGCGGCATAGGCTTGGTTGAAATAGAGTTCCGAAGTCAACTCGCCCGTCTTAAAACGGAAGTTATTAAGGTCATATCCTTCCTCCCCTTTGATGGCGAAGACGAGATATTGGTAGCCTGTGCAATCGCGAGAAGTTTTCGTTTTGAGGTTATAGTAATCGGTTGTGGCCGGAAGAGAGACATCGGTTCCATCGAGAACGATATCTTGACCATTCCCATTGGCATTATAAGAAAGGGTATAGTCGATCCCGGAGTCTATATTCGCTTGGAGAGCGTGACTCTTGTCATAATCGCGATCCAAACCATTGATTTCACGGTTGAAGTTATCGACGATCACGCTTTCAGAAGTGTTAAGGTGTGGGAAGACTTTGTTTAGCGTAGGTACTTCGAGGCTCGTCATAAAGACGTTGGAAATGGAAAGCATCTTATCGCCGCCATTCTTGATTTCCACGGTTTTGACGGTCTTCTCACCCGCAATAGCGCTTAAATCAATCACATAATTCGCATATGCACCGTTAACGGCGTTGACAAGATGTTTCTCGCCATCGGCAAGTAATTCCGACCAGTTCTTGGTGATTTTGCTATCATCGCTTAAAGTGATAGTAAGGCTGGCGTTAGTCGTATCGCCTTGCAAGGAATAGACAATATGGTTCTTCTTTGAAGCTTCCTCGCTTAAATTGGGGGTCGTATACGCCTCATCCTTCGAAAGGGTAATGCCTTTCCGAACAAGGATCGTCGACCCTCCTTCTGCTCCACCCCACCAAGCGCCAGGAACGTTTAAAGTTGGCGCATTGAGATTCGATCGGTTGAAGTCATCAAGAACGGTTCTAGTCGTTCCAACATAGGTGAAAACATCTTCAATTTCGATTTGCGCGCTTACTGTGGCATTTTCTTTGGCGCGAAGATGGAAAGCGATGACTTTTTGGCCAACGGTCGTTCCAACTTCTTCACCAGTGCTTTTCATTTTATAAGCGACATCTTCGCCCAAAGTATTGACGGCATTGACCAAAATATCTTGGAATTCATCTGTGAGTTCAGGATTTTGCTCTTCATCGTTATTAAGGGATTCACCCAAATCGATTTGGATATCATCCCAAGCATCGTCGCCGCGAAGTTCCAACACAAGATCGCTTAGCTTGATACTGCCTTTAGTCACCCGCATCTTAAAGCCAAGGCCGTTTTGCCCCAGATGCATCGCTTCGAAAGATCCGCTGGCGAGCTTATAGATTGGCTTGTCTTTGGACATCGGGAAAGAAGGAAGGTTGTTATCGATGTTAACCATCAAATAACCCTTATTCTTCGTGCCAGTGGTCTTTCCGGCAATGTTTTCGCCAGAGAAATCCTCGACTTCGACATCGAAACGATCGTCAAAGTCTCGAGTAACGGCATCCGGATCCACCGTGCTCACAAATTCTTCCATCGTCGTTACTGGGGGGACTTCCGAACTCAAGCCGCTATCACTAGAAGAAGGCGGATTCGAAGAAGCGCTTGGTACTGGCGCATCCCCTCCGCACGAGACAAGTGGCAAGGCGCATAAAAGCGACGCCATGCTCATAACGAATATTTTCTTTTTCATGTGCAAAACCTCCTTATTTTCTTGATATGCACAATTTATTTGGCTCCATAGGCGCTAATTTCGGAAAGTTGAGCTCCATAGTTTCCGCTAGCGTCGTTGGAACTTATGACTAATTTGAGATAACGACATGCCGTGCCATCAAGATCAATGATGTTACGGTTTCCGGTTGTCGGATCGAAAAGGTAGGGCGTTTCTTCTTTTATGACCTTAAATTCCGTTTTCTTCGCATCATAGGCAAGGGCGCTATCGCTCGCTAGAAGAGTGATCTTTTGCGTTCGAGCTCCCCAAGTAAGGGCGGGAGGAACCGAAAGCACGACTTTTTGAAGCTTATAGAGATCGCCAAGGTCGATGACGATATGGGCTGGTAAGGATTTAGATTCGTAATAACTCGTCCCCGTAGGGTCGCCATCTACTACCTTTTGAACGTTATAGACGTCATTATGCTCGGTCGAATCAACAATCGATTTCATGAAGGTGAGGGAAGGAGGATAGAATTCAATTTCGCTAATAGAATAATGAGTGGCCCTTGCAATATCGTCGGTGCGATAAAGGCGAAGTTGAATGCCTTGGAATTCTTGGGCGCTCACATTGATATCGATGATATTTCCGCTCGATGGAGACATCGCGTATTCGTCTTTGGAAAGAAGACGAGTGAATTTTTCATTCATTTCACCGGTAGATTTTCTCTTTCTGGCATAGACTTGGATGGAGTAATTAAGCGCGTAGATGTTGTCTTTTTCCCCGACGATTCGGATGGTACCGATGGATAGAGGCTCGCTGAATTCATAGGTTATGCTCGCAAACTCATCCGTTTCCCCTTTCCAAGCGCCACTTCGATAGGAAGTGCTGGAATCGCCATCAAAAGCTTTGGAAGCGTCGTGCCCTTCCAAAACGAAAGGACCCGTTCCATCGTCGGCTGGCGTATTCGTTTTGATCCCAGCGCCATGAGCGCTTGAAATGGCTTCCGTCTTAGGAGACGCTTTTTCTCCGATGAATGATGGTTCCCCTTCGAAGCGCGAGAAAGCGGGAACGATAAGACCCTCTTGGTTCTGAGTGACCTTTTGGGTCACCTCCGCATCATCTTTAGTCCCTTCGTAGCGATAAGGAAGAGTGATTCTAGCTCCAAGAACACTATCCAGTTTCTCGAAACTGAGGTTTTTCACATACTCATTGGTAACCAGTCCCGCCCCAAAGCTTTCTTTGGAATCGACTTGTTTCCCTTCGATTTCTAGGCCTTTTATTTTCACGTTTTTAATCGAGGAGACATCATCCTCTCCTTGCATGCGGCCACCGATCGTATCGGACATGGAATAGACCTTGACATCTTCCACAGTCACTCCGTCGACGCTTCCTCTTTTATCTTTCGATTTCGTCCATTCGGCGTTATAAGCGATCGTAAAATCAAGCAAGAAATCGTTCTCGCCATCGTCTCGATTGTCGCCAAGCATCTCTCCGTCTTCCAAAGTGATGTGGCGATAGACGACATTCGTGATATTGGCATCGTCGCAATTGTGGAGACTGATAACCGCTTTATGGAAATTATGGACGACGGTGATGTTTTCGAAAATGATGTTATCCATCTTCGGACCATAGGTTTCGTAGCCGACTTCCATTGATTGAGCTAAATCCGTCCAAATGGTTACATCGTGTACATGAACATTCGCCGTGCTCGTTTTGTCATCGTTTTTAACCACAACCGAGTCGTCCCACGTGCGAACGTAACCGCCGCTGACTTCGACATCCTCGCAAGATTGAATGGAAATGCCATCGCCATTGCTTCTCGCCGAAATGATTTTCACGTTCGAAACAAGAACGTTTTTGCATTTCCATAGATGCAACGTCCAACCGGCAGGATCAAAGAAAGCCACGTCTTTGATGGTGAGATTATTGACGCGACGCATGACCACCGGAATCGTATATTCGCTGCTCGTTCCTCTTTTATATAAGGAACCACTCACGATGCCTCGTCCCCGAATCGTGATGTCATGGAGCCCTTCGGCGCCGAATTGACCATAGACATAAGCGCCGCCAGCCAAATAAATCGTCATATTGCTTTTTAATGGAAAAGCGTCCGCTTTGTAGGCGCCAGGGCCAACATAAAGAATGTTCGGATCTTTAGCCGCTTCTTCTTCGGTGATTGGATCTTCTTCAATGCCGTTGGCGAATAGATGGATCGCCGTATTGGGATCATCATTATATTCAACGATGTAATTGCCGTTATATTGGAGATCGAATGAAATCACATTATCGGAAACGCTTGCTGCATAGCCATAGACAAGAGGTCGCACCACCGCTTTATGAACGGTAATGCCTTCTTTCTTGATTTTTATCTCGACGTGTACCTTTCCCTCGAAATCAAAAATGGAGGCGTAGGTCTTGTCTTGGCTATCGGTCCAAGAGAAAACGCGGGCGTGATTCACACGGGTTTCATAAACGAAAAGACTGTTCCCATTCACCGATATCGATACGTCTTCTGAACTTTTTAAAATAGAAGGCCCCTCGTAAGTGACGAGTTTCGTTTTCTCGACCACTTTGTCCGACTGAACGAAATTTTGTTCGTTGTAATAATTCCCGGAATCCGATGAAGTTACAGAACTTTTTCCGTTTTCGCCTTCGCTTTGGCAAGAAAATAAGCCGAAAGACAAAAATGGTAGAACCAGAAGCGGACAAAACTTTTTCGTTTTACTCATGAGAACATCCTCTTATAGCCATCATTATGAACGAGGTTTTTCTAAAAGAAAGAAGAATAGTTAACCGCTTAACTAAGTTAACAATGTTAAATAACTACGTTATTTATATTACGAAAAGAATTAACAAAATTAAATGAAAGCCCTTTCAATCACAATGATTTTACGGAGTTTCTGACAATCAATTTTGGTTCGATGACAACCGTTCGCGGAGATTGTTCTTTGTCTTGGATGGCATTCATAAGGCAAGAGGCCGCAAAGCGACCCTTTTCCCCAATATCCTGCCGAATGGTGGTAAGACCTGGATAAATATAATTCGCCGAAGCAATATCGTCGAAACCAATAACGCTTAAACGATCGGGTATTGCGATATTGAGCTCATGAAAGCGATGAATGAGGCCGATAGCCACAATATCGCTATCGCAAACCACAGCTGTAATCTCATCTAGACGAGGCAATAAGGCATCCGCCAAAAGAGTTCCGTCTTCAAAGGTGGTCTTTGTGTGGAAGACGAAATCCTCTCGAAAAGGAATCTTGTGATAGCGGAGCGATTGCAAATAACCTTCATATCTTTTTTGATTGAGGAGGGATTTGGAGCTGCCTTCAGCATAAGCGATATGCCGATGCCCTTTCTCAATCAGGTAACTTGTCGCGAGATAAACTCCGCCTAGGTCATTCACTCGGATGTTATTAAAGCCATGTGCTTCTTCGTTATAGACGTCGACAAGAACGGAGGGAATGCCCATCTTCCGTAAGGCGGAAAGGCTAGCTCCACTATAAAGGCCGAATAAGACAAGGCCTTCGAATGAGTGGCTTTGAAGCCAAGAAAGAAGGCTTTTTTCGCTTTTTAAAGAGCCAATAACCAAATCGTAGCCTTCTAAAGAGAGGCCTTTTAAAAAGGAGCTTATGAATTCGGCGTAAAAAGGATTGGAGGACATGCCGTTTGAAGCGTCGTCATAGGGAAGAGAAAGTCCGATAAGTTTGCTTTTGCCTGTGCTCAAAGAGATGGCGGCATGATCGGGAATATAGCCCATGACATTCATAGCCTTAATGACTTCTTTTTTTGTTTTTTCGCTTATTTTCCCCTTGCCATTGATGACATAGCTCACGGTAGCCGGAGAGACATGGGCCGCTTCAGCAACATTATAGATGCTCACTTTTTTGGCCATTATTCTTCCTCTTCCTCATTCATTCCTATGGATTCACCAGCCGCATCAATCGGTTCCTTATCAATTCCATCCTCCGGTTCAAAGTCGATTTTTTGGACTCTATCGAATCTCTTTCCGATCTTCCCAACCGTGGTATCGAATTGCCCAGATTTTTTCACCAACCCTTGAATGCTATTATTCAAAGCCTCCCATCTTGGAGCAAACTTTCTAAATTCATTGCCAAGGGCATTGAGTTCTTCATTGATTTTGGCGATGTTTTTGCTCTTTTTGGCATCGATTTGAATGACGCGGAAGGAAGCAAGAAGAGGTTGCAAAATGGTCGGAGAGACAAGAACGACCGCTTTCCTTTTGGCGTAGTCGATGAGTTCAGGGAATTCGTTATGGATATAGGCGAAGACGCCGTCATTAGGTATAAACATGATGGCATTGGAAATCGTTTTCCCTTTGATGATGTATTTGGAAGTCTCGTCTATCCTTAATTTAGTGGCGTTTTTGAAGGCATTTTTCGCTTTTTCAATTTCTTCGTCGGATAGGTGGGCATTGCTATCGAACAAATCCTCATAACCGGTAAGAGAGAATTTGCTATCAATGCAAATAATTTGGTGATGGGCCTCGCCATCTAGGAAAATGACGGCGTCTGGTCGAAGCTCTTTTTCGTCGCCTTTCGCTTTTTCCAAAACGTATTGTGTGTCATAAAGGAGACCTTTGCTTCCTTCGAAAAGATTTTCCAAAAGGAGCTCCAATTGGAATTCTCCATATTTTCCTCTTTCTTGATTGTTCGAAAGAACGTCTTTAAGAGAAGTGATTTCGTTTTGGAGGCTATTGATGTTCTTTTGGGCCTCTTCGACCATTCCAAGTTGTTTTTGAAGATTGACCATCGATTCGGAGGTTCCTTTGAAGCCATCGTTAAGAGATTGATTCACTCGATCATTAATGGTTTTCATAGAAAGATCAATACGTTCATTCATGGTCTTCATTTGAAGGAGAAGCGCGCTATTAATGGTGCTTTGGAAGTCGTTAAGGCGCTTGGTGTCGGCATCGGCCAAATCCTTCATCGATTTCCTCACCGCATCCATTTGCTCGTTCGTCTTGGAAGTTATATCCGATATCCTACGGTCGATAGTCTCATTCATGGTCTTCACTTGATTGTTGAGATTGGTATTCACGACTTGCTGGAAATCACTCAATCTTTTGTTGTCTATCTCCGATTCTTCTTTCATCATCTTGAGCAAGGCATTGGATTGCGCTTGGAGTTTCGCTTCCATTTCTCCTTCCATCCTCAAAGAAATGTTCTTCTCTAGATTTTCAATGGTTGTTTTAATCTCGGCGCTGTTACGAATTTGATTATTTTGAAGTTCAGATAAATCAATCAAAACGGGTTCTACCATTGATTTTTGTTTTTTTATTAAGAAAACAAGAAGAACGGTGAAGGCCGTAAGAAAGGCCAAAATAGCAAAAATGAGCGTTATAATCTCAAGCATGATGTCTTCCTCCAAAAAGAAAAGTTCCCTCTCTTTACATTATAGCAAGAAGGAAGGAACGTAATTTGAAAAAGATATTTAGAATTTTTCCTTGACGAAAGAGCGCCAGAATAGGATGCATTCCTTCACCCAATGGGTGACGCCTTCCGAATGCTCCCCAAACCAAGGGAAATCCGTAATCTCCTTATCGCCGGTCGATAGGCCATGATCCCCTTTGGCAAAAACATGGAGTTCACAAGCAACGCCCGCCTTCCAAAGGGCAGACGCATAGGCAATGCTATTCGCCACTGGAACGACTTGATCGGTTCCGGTCGCGAAAATATAGGCGGGAGGATTGTCGTTTCTGACCTTGTCTTCCAAAGAAAGGCGTTCTTTTAATTCCGCTTTTTCTTTTTCGCTATGGCCTTCAACGATATTTCGGTAAGAATTCATTTCACCCATGCCTGAATGATTCGAAATTACGGGATAGCCGAGCCCTATTGCGCACAAAGTGCAATCGAGTCCTTTTTCCTTCTTTAGACGAGGAGCTTCCATGGCGAGATTAGCGACCAAATGTCCGCCAGCGGAAAAGCCCATCGCAAAAATTTCCTTTGGATTCACATGATATTGCTCGGCATTCTTTTTAACATAATCTATAGCAGCGGAGAGTTCCTCAAGCTGATCGGGATAAGAAGCGCCATCACGAGCCACCGAATAGGTAAGAACGAAGGTTTGAAATCCTTCCGAGAGAAAACGAGAAGCAACTACCGCTCCTTCCCTTTCGCTCACCATGGCATAAGCCCCACCAGGAACGACGATGACCGCCGGGCGCAGCCACTTGTGGTTCGGCTGATCGGAGATTTCTTCAATGACAAGCGGTTTTAGGCTCCCTCCTTTCAAAAAAGGATAGACTCGCTCTAAATCAATTTTTTCCATCGCATTTCTCCTTGTTGGCCATTATAAGAATCAGAGAAAGAGAAAAAAACAAAAAAGAGTGGGCAACAAACTCCTCATGCCCTTTTCTATTGCTCTTTTTCCATAGAAAAATCCGCAATGTTCCTTAATGCTTTTCGAAATGAGAAGAAACCGCAATAATGGAGGCATGTTAGAAAAATCAAGTTGGATATCATTCCCTCGCATTCCCGTCCCTTCCTTCGAAAAAAGCTTTCAGTTAAAAAACAAGGGAGACTATAAGTTCTTTCTTGAAGCTACGGCGATGGGCTTTTATCAATGTTTTATCAACGGTCAAAGAATCACGACTGATCTCTTTATGCCAGGCTACACCTCCTACCGCAATAGACTTCAAGTGCAATGCTACGAAGTGACCTCTTTCCTCAAAGAAGGCAAAAACGAAATAACGTTCCTTCTCTCGGAAGGCTATGGGGCGGCAAGAAAATTCGGCTGGCGCCCCTATCCCTATCAAAAAGACGGGGCTGCCCTTCGCTTTAGACTTATAAAAAGCGGAGAGGAGAAAGAACGGATTATCTTAAAAAGCGACGCCACTTGGGACGTCTATTCCTCTTACATCAAGGATGCGGGGATCTACTTGGGGGAAAGCGAAGATAAAACAGCTCAAAAAGTTTATCTCGGGAAGGCGGAGATCCACCGCTTGAAAAAGAACCTCATCCCCCAAGAAGGCTTGCCCGTAAGAGAAAAAGAGATCATCCGCCCAAAAAGAATGTTCGTGGCGCCAAATGGGGAAACAATTGTCGACTTCGGACAAGAATTTACGGGTTTTGTTGAAATCACGATAAAGGGGGAAAGGGGAGAAAAGATAGGCTATGACTATGCCGAGGTCTTAGATAAGAATGGCAATTTCTACCGAGAGAACTATCGCCAAGCAAAATCCTATTTCGAATACACCCTCTCTGGAAAAAAGGATGTTTTTAAACCGCTTTTCTCTTTCGGGTGCGGTCGTTATATCCGTTTGATTAAGAAGCCAAAGAGTCTTTCCCTTTCCGTTTTCAAAGGAATTGTCGTCTACTCCGACATCAAACGAATCGGTTTTTTCAAATCGCAAAATGAAAAAATCAACCAATTGGCATCCAATGTCTTATGGTCCACAAAATGTAACTTCTTAGAGATTCCAACCGATTGTCCCCAAAGAGACGAAAGACTGGGGTGGACGGGCGACATCGCCATGTTCGTAAAAACCGCCACTTATCTATTCGACGTTCAGAAGTTCCTTGAAAAATGGCTCCATGATTTGTTCTTAGAGCAAAAGGAAGACGGTTACGTTGAAGGCATTTGCCCTTCATTAAGAAACGAACATAGCGGCAAAGGGACAATGCTCGGAAACGCGGGATGGGGGGATGCGATATATCTCGTTCCCCTGGCGCTTTACGAAGCTTATGGCGATAGGGAAATATTAAAGGAGGCACTTCCCCACGCCAAAAGGTACTTTGAGCACCTTTCTTCGCTTTCTAAGACGCCTTATTTGCTCGATGGCATCAAGAAACAAGGGCTAAAAAGCATCTTCGGCGATTGGCTCGCAACCGATGGGCCGAAAGGATTCTATAAAGGGAAAACAGATAAAAAACTCATCGCCACCGCGTTTTACGCTCTAACAGCCAAAAGCATTGCCAAAATTGGTGAAGCGATAGGATGGCAAGAAGAAAAATACGAACAAGATTTCTTGAAGATCCGTAACGCGTATCAGGAAGCCTTTTTCGAAGAGAATGGCCTCCCGAAAGGTAAGCCATCCTATAAAGGCTATAAAGGGAAAGACACTTGCTACACCCAAACCGCTTTGGCATTGACGCTTTGCTTTGGGCTTTATAAGGATGAGAAGCAAAGAAGACTCCTCGCGAAAAGCCTTGCCGATCTCATCGACAAAAACAACGGCCTTATGTCTACAGGTTTCATTGGAACCCGTTTCTTGCTTGAAGCGCTTAGTCAAAACGGTTACTCCAAGAAAGCATTCGACCTTTTATTCGAAGAAAGAAATCCTTCTTGGCTTTTCAGCGTGGATCATGGCGCAACCACGATCTGGGAACATTGGGATTCGGTGGACGAAGATGGCAATTTCTGGAGCACCGACATGAATTCGTTTAATCACTATGCCTATGGCTCCGTCTTTGGGTGGTTGGTCGAGAATGCCATCGGTTTGAAACCCGCAAAAGCCGGTTTTGAGGAAGTCGTATTCTCTCCGAAATACGATAAAAGATTAGGCGATTATTCTTTCAAATACGAAACGCCAAAAGGTCTTCTTTCCATCTCTTTGAAAACCGAAAAAAACAAAAAATACTACGCAATATCCTTGCCAAATGGAATAAAGGGAACGTATATAGATCAAAATGGAAAGCGCAAAAGGATAAACAAGCAAGATGAAAGGCACGAGTTGGAAATAGAAGAATAAAGCTTCTTTCCGCCTAGCTAAAGGCTCTCGTTTATTTGATAAATCCTCACTCCGTTATCCGGATAGTTATCGACCATCGGCGAATAATTGCTATAGATATAGCGATAGTAAGAAAGCTCAGTCGATTGTGGACTAACGATAACATATTTCGGCTTCTTGCTTTGCAAGTATGACATTATCTCAGATTCGATTTCTTTTTCAAAAGTCGCTTGGGAAGTTTGAATTGCCTTGTACTTTATCGTCGTCTCTATCCCATTTCTTAAATAAACGCTCGGTCTAAGATCTAAAGCAAAGACATTGTCTATCTTTCTCCTTTCTTCCAAGCTTATGCACTCATTTATTTCCTTATCGATGGATTCGGTATTGGCCTTTGAAAAAACAAAGGAAGAAGGCGCCGTTTCGAAGACAACAAAAAACGTCACTCCAACAAGAAGACTGATGCTTGCCAAAATGGCAGAAGCCTTTTTGAAATCGATTTTTACCTTCTTCTTTTTTCCCATGAAAAACCCTAAAGGATAGAGCGTGAAGAAAGAAGCAAAATTCAACATAACGCTCGGAAAATAAGAAATCCAATAATGAGTGAATTTGACAATCGCCAGGTTGCAAATCACATTGAACGAAGAAGTAATAAGGAGCAATAAGAAAAGAGGCTTGTCTTTTTTATAGACAAAGAAAAGCAAGAACCCATTCAAAATAGCAAAAAGAACCACTGCACAAGCCGACATGATGGCATTTGAGAGAAAATCGGAAGTGAAAAGATAATTCCCAGTCCCAGCGAAAACGGCATGAATCATGCCATCGAAATACTCTTTCCCTTGGCTATAGGCATATCCATAACACGCCCCCATAATCGTTACGAATCCAAAAAGGGCCAACAACGCGTTATACAAAAAATCTTTGAAAGCGAAATCAAACCCATCATTCGAAAGAAAAGAAATGCGTTTACGAAAAAGAAGAACGAATAAGAAAATGAACAAAGGAATGATAGCAAGGCCATCCGTGGGACGAATGTTGAAGGCAATCCCAATCTCAATTCCGCCAATCAAAGAGCCTATTAGAAAGAATAAACGCCTTTTTGTTTTAAAGCCTTTCAAGAAAAAGCAATAAGCGAGCATCCCAAAAGGCAAAACATATAACCCATTAGCGTTTCCAGCATCGATAAGCGACCAAAGCAAAAGATAAACGGAGCCGTTATAGAGCAGAAAAGAGAGATCATCATTTAACTCGCTAACGAGCAAAAACATGGTAAATGCCGCAAACAAATGGAATAGCCAATTCACAAAGCAAACGCCATAGTAGCCTCCCATCATGTACCCCAATGCACTCGGAAGAAAGGCTAGCATGCCTTTATGATCGAAGAGGTCGAGATAAAGGCGCTTCCCTTCGACTATCATTTTGCCACCCAAAATAAAGAAATTGCTGTCACAAGCGAGAGGGTCATGGGAATAAGCAGGGTAAAGAGGGGACGCACCCTCCGAAAAGAATAAAGAAATGAGGGAAGCGCATAAAAGACTCATGAAAAGAATAACGAAATATAAATGTTTTTTGCAAAAAACGCCAATCTTCGAAAATGGCTCTTTGTTCGATTCGTTTCCTTTAGACATGTGACAATCATAGCTATTTATGCACGTTCGAACAAGAAAAACCCAGAAGCCTTTACACCATGGGTTCAATTAGATTCCATTGGTGAACCATCTAGATTCGCACCCCGTCCAAGAAACTACCGATTATCATGTTCCCTATGTTCACATGAATCTGCCTGACCCTATTCCATCCTTTTAGAGGTATATGTTAGATTCCTGTACTTCAGTTTGCGGTTACTTCTTCGATTCTTGCTTCAAGCATTGGATGCAACCGGCGTCAGATTAACATATGTCCTCCTAAGCAATATTCATATACCTGCCATATGCCGAAAACTAAAGAACATGAGGCAAGGGCCGAGGCAAGCTTCCATCCTAGAAGAAAGGAAAACATCGGGCATTTGCAAAGCTAATGAGGAAAAGTCTTATTGCGATCGCCAAACCTCTCCTTGCGAAATCCGTCACGAGCGCCTTGCTACTTACTCTCTAAGAGGTTATGCAAGCAATCGTTTCAAGAAGCAAAAGCGATTCGATTTCTCAAAGCCTATTTCTTTTTGAGAGCTTCCCAATACCCCGATTTTTTGGATCCTATTCTAATTATGTAGCCGTTATCGACTAGCCTATCGAAACAGCGCTGGACCGTTCTCGTTCCGATCCCTATCCTGCTTGCGATGCTAACCTTAGTCCGATTGGGGTTTTCCATTAATGACTCTAAAACCTTGCGGTCCTTCAATAAAAGCTTCCCTAGGGTATTCAAAGTGCCAATTCTAGGGATATTTATAGTGTCATTCCTTCTATAGAAAACGAACGAGAAGCCATCTTCATTGGTCTCATAGCCAAATTTGACGTCACGCTCCTTGCAAGATGAGAACGCCTTCTTAAAACCGCTTCCGAACATCTCAACGTCCTTGCGCTTGTATAGGACATTCAATATGACTTTGTTTCTAGGGTGGCTCTTTCTTTTCGATTCAACAAACATTTCTGGCTTCGGGTTCATCGGAAATTCGCCAGCATTGTAGATCTCGATTTGAGTTGGAGTCATATTGATTTCATTCTCAGTTACTGCGCGGTAATTTGCATGGACAAAAGAGTTGACTATAATTTCTCTCAGGGCATCCATCGAAATTTTAAAAAACTTCAGCAGATTCGTTCTATTTTATGTCCATCGCAAGCTGCGAGGGCATTATGCATTAGACAAAGTTTTTTCTGTTTTGGTTTTGAATAGACTAGTCAAAATGAAGCAAGACACGCATATCTTTAAAATTCAACTTTCGTCGTTATTTCAAAGTCACCTTGCAAAAATGACCATTTCCCGCTCCAGAGATGATTTTCGCCCAGGATAAAGGAAGAGTTATCAATTATCAGTCTTTTAAACAAGATATGGGAATGACAAAAACGCCATCTTTCCTTCTATATCCGTACTGACCCGCAGTTATCACCATCTTCAAAGAAGGAAGTCTCAAAGGAGCTTGAGCTTCTTCCTCGTTGAATTCCTTGACTAGTTTCTCGATCTTACAAAGATGTTCAGCCCCTTCTTCAATCTCTTTTTGTCCCATCTTAAATTCAATAAGGGCATAACGACCGTCATCGAGATGAAGCACGGCATCAGCTTCAAGCCCATAGCGGTCGTGATAATAGGAGATTATGCCTCCGTCTGAAGATGAGTATGCTTTAAGATCTCTTATACAAAGCGATTCAAACAGAAAGCCGAGCGTTTTAAAGTCACTAGAAAAATACTTAGGAGAGAGACCTAAGGCTGCAACAGCTATAGAAGGATCGATGAGATTTCTCTTCTTTGATGATCGTATGCTCGTCCTGCTTCGGATAGATGGCGACCAAGCATCCACATTTTCTATGATGCAAAGATCTTCCAAAGCTTTTTCATATTCGTAGAAAGTTTTCTTAGAAACTTCAAAATTGGCAACCACATCGCCAAAAATGGTTTTTGAGCTAGCCAATGTACAGATATTTCTGGCGTATGATTGAATGACCGATCGCGAAACATTCGAATTCATCCTGATTCCCGAGATAGCAGGCATATCCACCTGATATGTCTGCCTATATAGATCCTTAGCAATCAGCATTTTCTTCGCTTTGTCTTCAAAATTCAAAGTTCTTGGCCATCCTCCGATGCAGATGGCATCGATGACATCATCCACCGTCATCGAAGACGTGCAACCCGAAAACGAATTAGGGTCATCAAAAAGTTCGGAAAGGCTGACTTCGCCGTTTGACAGGCCTAGCTCATACAGGCTCATTGGGAGCATTTTAACAGTAGATATTCTAAGCGTCCCAGTGTGGGGAGTGGCTACTACCCTCGAACTCGATCCAGTTAAGTAATAAGAACCTGTGTCGGAAGGGTGATCATCGGAATCTTTCCTTATCGTTCCCCAAATTTTAGGAGCATCTTGCCATTCATCGAACAATATCGGCTTCTTGTTCTTGAGGAACTGGATAGGTGAGGCATCCGCTATAGCAAGAAGGTTTCCCCTCTTTTCCTCATCTTGAAACTCAATGATGGTTTTGCACCTCTGTTTCGCTGTGGTCGTCTTTCCGCATCCTTTTGGTCCCACAATGTTGATTGCATTAAAAACTTGAGATAGGGAATCTATGTAAGCATCTATAACTCTTTTTCTATACATACTCATGGTCTATTAACTTACTAAAATTTTAGCTTAAATAGAGCATTTTTCAATATTTACTACACTCTTTTGCGATGTTTTATTACACACTTTTGTTGTTTTTTGCTACACACTTTTGTGAGAAATACTTCATTCACCTACTTCTCTTTAAACTTCACAAACACACGAACTTGACAATAGGCTTCATATTCATTTTATGTGCTAACCTCTGGAAAAGCGTGTTTGGTAGAAAATAGTTCTACTCCTACTCTTGAAGAATCAGTAATTATCAAATAAAGAAGATGAGAAAAGCTCATCCTTGAGTCACCCGCTTATGGCTTCCATGGTGCCGTTGTCCACTTTATTAATAGCAGTCCAGACGCATCCCTCGTCGATGCCTTCCATCACATCCACCTCCCAGTCTTCCTGAACGATATGCCCATACTTGCATATCCGCCCCAAAGGGTCGACTTCGGGACATTATACTCGTTACAAATGTCCTTTTTCGAGCGACCGTTGAAGTACTGCTTCACTAGGTCGATTTTGAATTCCTCCAAATATTTGTTGCAAAAAACCGTTCGAACCTCCTGGCTAGATTATTCGGAAATCCATTCGGGAAGTCGATTGCGGAAATCTATTTCGCTTACTTGCCTTGTAGCTCGAACAATCGCAAACAGCAAAAAATCCCAGATTTCCCTGAGACTCTTTGATTTAACCGCGCTTATTCTCGGCGAATATGGACTTGCCAGGATATATCGTGAATCCAAAGCAATCCCCAACAAGAAATAACTCCGGCAATAAACCGATTGGTAAACCATTCGCCTCAATATTCCCACCGCTTCCGTTTTCTGAAAAGACGGCTTCTGATGCGTCTATTTCCACGATGCTCTTCTCCGTTCCGAAGCCCACATGAGCCACACGCCCTTTCAAAGCGATGCAAACGTCAACCCCATCTTTGAAAACAAACACCAAATTGACCAACGTGGATATGAGCCTTTCTCCGCCGTTCTCGGTGTTGATGCCGAGACTTTTATAGAAATCGATTATCGTGTAGAATCCGTTTCTTTCTACAAAAAGGATTTCGGATTCCAACGATCCGCCAACTTCTATGACCGTCTGAGCCCGGGCGAGGTGATGACTCACAGGAAGAGAGCCATGAAGCAGGCGGTCGCCTTCGAAAGAATAAAAGAAGGCATGAGCCCGAATCCCAGCACTTTCAGAAAGGAGGACGCCATATACGACAGAACAGGCTGGAATAAGCCGGGCTTCCCTTTGGCTCCGACCGGCACCAAACTCGTCTTATAAACCATGAAAAAACACATGATAATGGTCTTTGGAACTAAGAATGGAAGACGTTCCTGGCGAAAGCCAATGCACTAGTAACGCGAAAGGAGCCGAGATATTAAAGGAGGACTGCAGCAAGGCCCTCCACTGCCTGAAATCGGACATGAAGAAAGAGGACGACCAGCGAGGGCTGTCCTCTTATAATTGGTAGAAAAAGAACAGTGCCTTTGTAAGAATCTTTAGTCATTCTCGCAAAGGACAAGCTCTAATTCATTGAAATAGTAGTTGATGGTATCAATGGGATAGTTGGTCGCGTCCCAGATTTCCACGACACAGGCCTCGTGCCCTTCAAAAATGTGAACGACAACGCCCTTCGTCCCCGCTTTGTATCCTTCTTTTTCGACTTTTGTCTCCACTATATCTCCTTCGAGGAATTTCATATTATTCAGCTCCCTTCTTCTTAAGATGATTGGTGATCAGCCGAGGAATGTCGCTGCCGATATCGATTTGATAGGCTACCACGACCGTTTTCATTTTGCCGTTTGGACCTGTCACTGGAATTTCGAAAGTGTATCTACAGCAGGTATCAACAATCGCTTGTGTTCCTTACTGTTCCCCTATTGTTCCTGATGTTCCCAATTGTTCCTTAAGCAGGTTGCTCTTGCATGATGATGTTCAGGGTCATGCACTGGAAGGAGGAAAGGAAATGCAAGCTATATGAGCTCAAGCGACAGCAGTCCACGTCGTATGATCTTTACTAGTACTAATGGGAAGACCAAATTCATCTGCACCTATGAGTTCCGCCCCGAGGACCAGATTCTCGAGAGCGACCTCGACCCCAACGCCGGCTACAAGCCTTTGAGAAAGCAGATGAAGGCGATAGGCGACTGCGTCTAGAGATTCATCGAAAAGGTCAAGAAGAACCCGAAGTAGATGGAGATTATGCGTAAGCTCACCGAGGCCCGCAAGAAGGCCAAAGAAGATGGAAGGCTTATGCCCGACGTGAAGGATTGCTGGGTGGACTAGAACGAAAAGACGGTTGAACCGCGATGGCAATGGCTCAGCTGTTTTCGATATGTGTTAGTTTCTTTCCTAAGCAAGGGCAAACTTGACCTCTATGCTTTCGTAAAAGGCGTGCATGCCTTCCAGGATTTTTTTCTTGCTCGTCTCAGTCTTTTCACTGTCGATGACGCCGCCTTTCAGACGAAACACGACATCGACGTGCATACCGGTTTTGTAGACATCGTACCCATCATAGTCGAATGGAGCGACTTCGAAAGACTTCATGACAGTCTCGAGATTCTCGGTAATCCCCTTGTCCGCACTCGAGGAATTGGTCAGTCCCCTAAAGTATTCGACGAGGACCTGGATCGGCTCCTTGACTGAGAAGAGACGGAGAATGGCCGTGATGAACATGTCCCCTGTGAAGCTGAGGAACCCCAAAGGACCTGCGGGGTCGTTGAAATAGAGGAATATTGCCCCGACGCCTATCCCCAAAGACAGGATGCCATCGACGAAGTTCGTCTTGTTCTCGGTCTCCGCGAAGATGCTGAGATTATTTATCCTTCTGTTCTGCCACCTGTTGAAAAGTCCAAGAGCCAAACAGATCGCGTCCGCGGAGAAGCAGTATGGGATGACGGGCATCGGCACGGCTTTCGGTTCGAGGGTTCGAACCCGGTGCGATTTGACATACCATGGCGTTCTCCATGTAAGCGTAAAAGATTTCC
>DJRQ01000039.1:0-568 GCA_002440125.1 Caryophanales bacterium UBA6356
GCGCCACTCCTCTTTTTTGCATTCAACGAAGAGGTTCGTTCTTTTAAGATAATTTTAACAAACTAAAAGAGCCGCGATCCGGCGTCTTTGGTTTTTGCTAGACGAAACCAAAACCCTTCCGAAAAGATTGTCTTTTAGAGAATGCCTATTGGGCTCGCAAGCGACTTTTTCGAGGAGGGTAATTTTCATCCCGTTCGAACCCATTCGAACGGGATCGAATCCGTTTTTTAGGTTTTTGGACAATAGTCTTTCCATTCTCTTTTCCTTTTGATTTTTAGTGTCTCTGCTATCGGCTTTTCGAGGGTTATCTTGGCTTATAGGCCCGTTGCGATGGCGGTTTGCATGCTCAAGGACTCGGCGCCTTTTACATCTACGAGAATAGGAAATTCTTCTTCGCAATCCAAAACTCGTCTTTTAGATGCCTTTCCTCTATCGGCCGTCGAGATGCCGCTTCAGCAAATCGACCTTGAACACCTCGAAGCATTTTTTGCAAATGCGTTCGAACCTCCTGGCTAGATCACTCGAAAATCTACCAAGGAAGTCGATTGTGGAAATCTTTTACGCTTAC
>DJRQ01000039.1:576-4911 GCA_002440125.1 Caryophanales bacterium UBA6356
CCTCAAGCATAATCACGTTATTGGTGCCCGGGACCGGACTCGAACCGGTATGGGTTATTCGCCCGAAGGATTTTAAGTCCTTTGCGTCTACCATTTCGCCACCCGGGCCAAACAAATGGTCCCCCGTGACGGGCTTGAACCGTCGACCCCTTGATTAAAAGTCAAGTGCTCTACCACTGAGCTAACGGAGGAATGGCTGGGGTGACTGGGATCGGACCAGTGCATGACAGAGTCAAAGTCTGTTGCCTTACCGCTTGGCTACACCCCAATCGATATGGTGGGCGAAGATGGATTTGAACCACCGAACCCGAAGGAGCTGATTTACAGTCAGCCGCGTTTGGCCACTTCGCTATTCGCCCACAAACAACCAATGCACGATGGCTGGTGGATGCTACAGGTTTCGAACCTGTGACCCCCGCCTTGTAAGGGCGATGCTCTCCCGCTGAGCTAAGCATCCGCTAGAGAATACGCCTCAAACGTGCGTGAATAAATATAGCATTGAGCTTTTATGCCGTCAATCGTTTTTGAATGATTTAAAAAATCAATTTTCTTCTCATAAATACTCTTTTTTCCTCCATTCAAAAACAAGAACAAAAAAGAGAAACAAAACTCGCCTCTTTAATGAAAAGAAGGCGAGTTTAAAGGGATTTTTAGATTTTTAGTCCGCTTTTGAATAGTTCGGCGCTTCAACGGTAATGTTCACGTCATGGGGGTGGCTTTCGCGAAGCCCGGCATTCGTGATTTGCACGAAATGGGCATTCTCACGAAGTGCGGCGAGATCTTTAGCGCCACAATAGCCCATACCGCTACGGATACCACCGCAAAGCTGATAGATGGTATCGGCAAGAGGGCCTTTGAAGGCCACACGGCCTTCGATGCCTTCTGGAACGAGCTTACGGGCCGATGTGGTTTCGCTTTGGAAGTAGCGATCAGCGCTTCCGCGTTTCATCGCGGCTAAGCTTCCCATGCCGACATAGGATTTGAACCGACGACCTTGGTAAATGATTTCTTCTCCCGGCGCTTCCACAGTGCCAGCCAAAAGACTTCCAAGCATGACGCTATCGGCGCCAATAGCAAGGGCTTTGACGATATCGCCACTATATTTGATGCCACCATCAGCAATGACGCAGATACCTTTATCGCGACAATAGGAGCTGACTTCATCAACCGCGCTGGCTTGAGGCATGCCTACCCCACTCACAACGCGTGTCGTGCAAATAGAACCGGGCCCAATTCCCACTTTCACGCAAGAGGCTCCAGCTTCAATAAGGTCTTTCGCAGCCTCTTTGGTAACGATGTTGCCAGCAATAATTGGCAAATTGGGGTAAGCATTATGAATATCTCGCACCGTTTTAAGGATGTTGGCACTATGTCCATGGGCGCTATCGATCGTCAAAACATCGACATCGGCTTCCACAAGAGCTTTGACTCTTTCCAAAGTCTTAGAGCCAACGCCTACGGCAGCACCGCAAAGGAGACGTCCTTTGGAATCTTTGGCCGCTTGTGGATAATCTTTCTTCTTATCAATGTCTTTAGAAGTGATTAGGCCAACCAAAATGCCGTTTTTGTCGACAATCGGAAGCTTTTCGATACGATTCTTCCAAAGGATCTTTTGAGCTTCGTCAAGAGTGATTCCCTCTTCGCCAGTCACAAGATTATCCTTGGTCATGATATCTTTGACGGGAGTATCGTCCGCCTTGAGATAACGGATATCACGATTCGTCACGATGCCGATGAGCTTCATATTCTTATCAACGACGGGAAGGCCGCTGATGGAATAATGGTGCAAAAGAGCCTCTGCTTCCATAACCGTCTGTTCGGGACGGAGAGTGATGGGATCGAGGACCATGCCAGATTCGTTGCGTTTGACGAGTTCGACGTTTTTCTTTTGGTCTTCTACGCTCATATTCTTATGGATCATGCCAATGCCACCTTCTCTGGCCAAAGCAATGGCCAAAGAAGCTTCAGTGACCGTATCCATGGCGGCGCTTACAATAGGGATATTAAGAACAATGCTCGGCGTGAGATAAGTCTTAAGCGAAACCTCGCTTGGAACAACGCAAGATTTTTGGGGGATGAGGAGGATATCGTCGTAAGTAAGTCCAAGTTTGATATTATCGAGTTTCATAATTCTCCTTTCCTTTTTCGCCAATATTTAATTATTCGCGGCATAAGCGGCATAAACTGCCGATAAGGGGCTATTCGAAACGATGCGGTCGATGCATTCGGCAAGCATGCTCGCCAAGCTCACAACATGGACGTTCGAAAGCTTTTTGAAGCGTTCATCAAGAGGTATGGAATCCGTGACGATGATTTCTTCAAATGGCCCTTTGGAAAGAAGGTCATAGCAAGGATCGCTAAAAACGGCGTGAGTTGCAGCGATTTTGACGTTTTTAGCCCCAGCGGCGAGAAGGGCATTCGCACCAATAACAGCGCTTTTGCCAGTATCAATCATATCATCGATCATCACGCATTCCTTGCCCTTGACTTCGCCGATAATGTTCATGGCTTCAGGTTCAAGACGAGAATTGCGCCGTTTATCGATGATAGCAAGAGGGGCGTCAAGTTGCTCCGCCAATAAGCGGGCGCGAGTAACGCCGCCATGATCCGGAGAGACAACAACGACATTTGAATAGTCTTCGCTTTCAGCTTTAAGGGCACGACCCAATAAAGGAACAGCGGTCAAATCGTCCACCAAGCAAGAGAAGAAGCCTTGGATTTGGGCCGCATGAAGATTGACGGTAACAACGCGATCAACGCCAGCTGTGGTGAGCAAATGTGCCACAAGGGCAGCCGTAATGGGCTGTCTGGGTTTGGCTTTGCGATCTTGTCTCGCATAGCCAAAGTAAGGAATGATGAGATTAATCTCACGGGCGCTGCTTCGGCGAAGAGCATCGATGAAAATCAATGTTTCCATCAAATTTTCATTAACCGGAGGACAGGTGCTTTGGATAATAAAAACATCTTTGCCACGTACGGTTTCGATCGGTTCGACGATGATTTCCCCAGAAGGGAAATGCTTGATGCTCCTTTGCCCAAGCTCAACACCGAGCTTTTGGGCAATGGAAGCAGCCAAGTCTTGATTGGCGGATAACGAGAATAAAATCGCATTATCGAGCATAACTAGCTACCTTTGTCCTCCATTGATGTGAGGTTTAACCTCTATATTAGATTATTATGCACTAGCTTCTTTTAGATGTCCTCTTGAAAATCTTTTTTCATTTGAGATAGCGCTTTCTTTTTAAACAACGCGCTCATTTTCGTATACTAAGATAATAAAACATTCTACCTATATTAAATGGAGGAAGAGAATGCAAGAACTCGTAATGTCTCATGAAGAGATTGTTGAAGCCACCACTCGAATCGGAAAGGCTTTGAGCAAAAGACTCAAGAAAGAGGAAAAGCTTCCCGTTTTCGTTTGTGTCATGAAAGGTGCGATGAATTTCATGATCGATCTTATCGAACACGTCGACATCGACATTCTCGTCGACTACATTCAGATCTCTAGTTACGAAGGGGATAAGAGCACTGGCAAAATAACCTTAAAACAAGACATCAGCACAAATCTTAAAGGAAGGACGGTCGTTATCGTCGAAGACGTCATCGACACGGGGCTCTCGATGAAATACCTGATTGAGCATATCAAGGAAAAATATGAGCCGAAGGAAATCATCGTCACCACTCTCCTTGATAAAGCCTGCGCTCGGAAGGTCAAAGTCCAAATTGACTATGTCGGAAAAACCTTGAACCAAAACAAATTTGTTGTTGGATATGGCCTTGATTATCGCGAAATCCACCGCAATGACCCCTTCGTTTACGTTCCTACCCCCGAAGAAGTTAAACGCATGGACGAAGCGGTCGAGCGCTAAAAAGCGGTTCTTCTCTCTAACGGCCACAGGCCGTTTTTTCTTATCAAAAAAAGGAACCCTTTCGTAGGGTTCCTAATAATCTCTTCGAAGAAAGGGCTTATTTCTTCATGGTGCCAAAGATACGGTCACCAGCATCGCCTAAGCCTGGGCAAATATAGGCGTTCTTGTTGAGTTCTCTATCTAAAGCGCCGATATAAAGAGGAACTTCAGGATTCGCCTTCTCGAAGGCTTCCACGCCTTCTGGGGCGGCGATAATGCAAATGAAAGAGAGTTTCTTGGCGCCATGGCTACGGAGCATCTTGATGGCATCAATCGCGCTTCCGCCCGTCGCGAGCATTGGATCAAGAACATAGATGTCCATGTTTTCGAGCCCTTCTGGAAGCTTGCAATAGTATTCATGTGGCTCATGAGTCACTTCGTCGCGATATAAGCCAATATGTCCAACGTGGGCGGTTGGCACCAAAGC
>DJRQ01000039.1:4977-17485 GCA_002440125.1 Caryophanales bacterium UBA6356
AGTTTGCTTCCTTCGACTATCGGTTCCACGCTGTCTTCAATTGGGGTATGGACCAAGGTTGGGACGGTTCTCAAATGACGGAGAGCTTCAAAGCCTTCCATCATCGCGATTTCCTTAACGAATTGGCGGAATTCGCTGGTTGGGGTCTCTTTCATCCGAAGATGGGATATTTTGTGTTTGATAAGAGGATGGTCGAGCAAGGTGACGTTTGGGTAATCTTTGATGTTCATTCTTATTTTCCTTCTTTCTTCTCTTCTTCTATATTAGCAACAACATTTTCTTTTTTCTCGCGGAGCATGATATTCATAAGGATACCAAGAACCATGCTGAAAGCGGTCGAAGTAATGGTAATTGTCGTGCCAGAGGAAGGAATGGCGAATTGGAGAATGAGACCGCCGATGCCAGAAACCAAGATGACGGAAGCGACGAAGATGTTTTTGGTCTTCGACATATCGACTTGTTCGTTGATAAGCATTTTGACGCCACTTGCCGCGATAAATCCATAAAGGAGAAGCGAAACGCCACCGGTGACGCAAGCGGGAATTGTTTCAACAACGCACATAATGGGAGAAAGGAAGCCAAGGAGAATCGACATAACACAAGCAAGAATTATGACTTTGACGCTAGCGATCTTAGTGACGCCGACAACGGCGACATTTTCGCCATAGGTGGTATTCGCAGCACCGCAAAGAAGACCGCTCGCAGCCGTGGCAAGGCCATCGCCAAGAAGCGTTCTCGAAAGGCCTGGGTCCGTTAACAAATCGCGATCGATGATGCCCGAAAGATTCTTATGGTCGCCAATATGTTCGCAAATAGTGACTAAGGAGACGGGGATGAAAAGGAGAGCGATACTTCCGATTTGCGCAACAGTCACAGGCACAGCGCTTTGGAAGTTTTCGGGCATGAAGATGAAGCTAGGAACATCCAAGAAACTACGAATGCCGATGTTGGAGAAATTATCAACAATCGGAGAAAAGTCGATGATATGGAAATATTCGTTCTTGCAACCATAGTAGCCGATGCCAGTGAAGATAGCAGCGGCCACATAACCCGCTAGCATACCCATGACAAAGGGGATAAGACTCAACGTTTTTTTGCCATAGTGAGCGCATAAAGCGGTCACAGCCATACCGATTAAGCCGCAAAGGATAGCCACAAGGTTATAACCGCTTGTGCCACTCGCAGACATCAAATTGTTGACGGCGCTCGTGCTTAAGCCAAGGCCTATGACCATAATAACAGGTCCGATAACAACAGTCGGAAGAAGCTTGTTAAGCCAATTGACTCCGGCGAAACGAATGATAATCGCAACGATAACATAAACGAAGCCAACCATCGCCATGCCAATAGGAAGCGCCCAAAGATTGGCGAAATAGCCAATGACTTCTTGACCGGCTTCAGCCGCAACTGCCACGCCATTTGCACCCATCGTCGCAGGAATGGCGCCCAAGGCAACACCGCCACACATAGGAGCGATGTAAGCAAAGCTCGACGCCAAGAAGACGGGGCTTTTCATCTTGGTGAGGATAATATAGATAAGCGTTCCAATACCCGCTGAAACAAGAGTCGGCGCAATCATCGTTTGAGCAAGGCTCGTACCATAGAGGTTGATATAAGGAACAGCAGAGCCGGCATTAGAAAAACCACTGCCGACGGTAACCGGTCCGCTAAAAACAAGAAGCGGAACGGTGATGCAAGCGACAAACATCGCCAACACGTGTTGAATTGCCAAAATGATCCATTGCGAGACCTTTTTTGGACTTTCGTCGACATCGAGAATAAGTTTTTTTGCTTGGTCCATGCCTAAGCCCTCCTATCTTTCCCATCCCATTTTTAGAAAAAAGGGACCTAGATAACTAAGTCCCTCATTAACAAATGTGATGTTTTGGGAAGAATTGACCCCCGAAATAAGAAAAAATCCCCCTACGTTTTCTAGGAGGTTGAGAGTTCATTACCCGGATTGCCATAATTTCTTTCCGGGAGACAACTCTAACAAGGCAAAAGAATAAAAACAATGTTTTTTTGTAGACGACGAAAATAAAATTTCTTGTTTTAAGTTTCCTTTCCAAAGGAAAGAAATGGCGGATAAGGGGAAAGCAAAAAAATTGAAAGTGCTTTCAGCAAAAAAGAAGCTTTAAAGAGAGAGGAGTTCCGCTAAAATATGCGTGTCGAAGTCGTATATGCCGGTGATAAGGTCCAGCAGTCTCTACGCCTCATCCGCAAAGTGAGGCACTACGATTCTCCATAAAGGTGAAAGCCCTTCGCTTTCGGCTTTTTGGTTTCTTGGACTCATCGGTATACACTCCCTTGACGCATTCTTCTAAATAGGAGGGTAACCATGGAAGAAGCCGTTATTACGAAGCCGCAAGGCGGAAATGGTGGTTGGAGTCCCAAAACCAAGTTTGGTGCTTTTTTAGACCGCTATTTCAAAATCTCCGAAAGGGGATCGAGCATCATCCGCGAACTTGTGGGTGGTCTTATCATCTTCTTGGCAATGTTCTACATCTTGCCACTCAACTCCAACATGCTCGCGGGGGATTGGGCCAATCTTTGGAGTGAAGGATTGAATACTTCAAACGTTATTGGTCACACAATTTCCCTCAAAGATGGGACTTTAAAATTCATTGCCGATAAAATTTTGATTTATGGCGATACGTGGGCGACAGTCGATGAAGTTCGTGCCGGTATCTTTGCCGCCACCGCCATTAGCGCTGCCGTCACCACCATCATCATGGGTGTTTATGGAAAACTCCCAGTTGGTCTTGCGAGTGGTCTTGGCATCAATTCCTTAATCGCTTACACCGTTCTCCTTGGCATGGGTTTCAACCTTGCGCAAGCGATGTGCATCGTCTTAGTTGACGGTCTTCTCTTCCTTATCATTTCTCTTACGCCACTTCGTGGTTGGATTGTTCGCAACATTCCGAAGTCTTTGAAGTTCGCCATCTCCGCTGGCATCGGCTTCTTCATTGCCTTCATTGGTTTCCAAAACATCGGAATCATCGTTCCAAATAGCGCTACTGCCGTTGGCTTTGGTGATTTCACAAGCCCAGCCGTTATCATGGGTATTGTCGGTGTTGTCATCGTTCTTGTTCTTTCTTCTCTTCCGCAAAACAAAAAATCCACTTTCTGGATTTCTAAATTTGCCGTTATCATCACCATCGTTCTCATGGGCATTATCTGCGCTTCCATGGGTCAAGCCGGTGTCGAAGGCATGCCAAAGTTCTATGATGATTCTTATCACATCAGCCAAATCGGGAACATCTCCAAAATCTTCGGCTGCTGCTTCATGGGTTTCGACGCGTTCCTTAACCCAATGGCGATTGCTTTCACCTTCGCTCTCCTCTTCGTCGATTTCTTCGATACCACTGGTACTCTAGTCGGTGTTGAAGCAGGTGCTGGCATGGTTGATGAAAATGGCAACATCACCGTCAACGATCGTCCTGCTATGGTTACCGACGCCGTCGGAACTTGCTTTGGTGCTATTTGCGGTACCACCACTGTCACTTCCTTCGTCGAAAGCACAACCGGCGTTGCCGCGGGTGCCCGCACTGGTTTAGCCGCTGTCACAACTGGTCTTCTCTTTGCCTTAAGCTTAGCCATCTATCCAGCTCTTGCGATGTTCTCATCGAGTTCCGTCACCGGTTTAGCCCTTGTCTATGTCGGTGTCTGCATGTTCAAGAACCTTGAAAAGCTTGAATGGAAAGATTGGATCGCTGTCGGAAGTGGTTTCTTCACCGTCTTAGTGATGACCATCTCCTATAGCATTAGCGATGGCATCGCCTGGGGTTTCATCACCTACAGCATCATGACGCTTGCTGGTGGCAAATTCAAAAAGAGCGACATCACTGTTGCTTGCTGCTCCGTTGCCTTCTTAGCAATCTACATCATGAAAGCGGTCCTCAAGATCTAATTTAAAAAAGATATATGACAGGCGGGTTTTCCCCGCCTGTTTTTGTTACAATAAAAAAACCTCAAGGAGATGCCTTTAACTATGGAAAAAGAAATGATTGTTGTCTTGGATTTCGGCGGCCAATATAACGAGCTTATTGCGCGGCGCATCCGCGATTTATCCGTTTATAGCGAAGTTTGGCCCTTCACTACTCCACTAGAAAAGCTCAAAGCTCCAAATATAAAAGGCATTGTCTTTACGGGTGGGCCAAGAAGCGTCTACGAGAAAGACGCCCCATCGATCGGCAAAGAAATATTCGAGCTCGGAAAGCCGATTCTTGGCATTTGCTATGGCGCCCAAGAAATGGCCTATCAACTTGGCGGAGAAGTTTCGCCTTGCCAAAAAAAGGAATTCGGGCTGACCAAAATCCAAAATATCTTCCAAAGCCCTCTTTTAAAAGGCATTCCCACCACTCATGACGTCTTTATGTCTCATGGCGATTCCGTTAAGAAACTACCAGATGGATTTACCATAATCGCAAAAAGCGAAACGACTCCCATTTCCGCCTTCGCAAATGAAAAAAGAAAACTCTATGGCGTCCAATTCCATCCGGAAGTCGAACATAGCGTCTATGGGCAAACTCTTTTAGCCAATTTCGTATATGAGATCGCTGGTTGCAAGAAATCATGGAAAATGGAAGATTTCATCGAAGAAAGCATTAAAGGAATACAAGAAAAAGTGGGCGACAACGCTGTTTTATGCGCACTGAGCGGAGGCGTCGATAGTGCGGTTACGGCCGCTTTACTTGACCGAGCTATTGGCAAAAACCTCATTTGCGTTTTCGTCGACCATGGCCTATTAAGGAAAAATGAAGCAAATGAAGTAAAAGAGATTTTCGGCGATAAGAAACGCTTTGCCTTGGATTTTAGGCCAATCGATGCAAGTGCAATGTTCTTTAGTGCCTTAAAAGGAGTCGTAGAGCCTGAGCAAAAACGGAAAATCATCGGCAAAACCTTTATAGACGTCTTCGAAAAAGAAGAGAAAAAGATTACAAAGCCCTGTTTCTTAGCGCAAGGGACGATTTATCCAGATCGGATTGAATCGGGGTTAGGCATATCTGCCAAAATCAAATCGCACCATAACGTAGGAGGGCTTCCGAAGAACATCGACTTTTTAGGTTTGGTAGAGCCGCTCGACCATCTCTTTAAAGATGAAGTTCGTCGCCTTGGATTAGCTTTAGGGCTACCAGCCTCTCTTGTTTATAGGCAACCGTTCCCAGGTCCAGGTCTTGGCATCCGAATCATTGGCGAAGTCACCAAAGAGAAAATTAAAATCGTTCAAGATGCAGATGCGATCTATCGTGAGGAAATGGCAAAAGCAGGTTTCGATAAACAAACCTCCCAATATTTTGCCGCCTTATCCAATATGAAAAGCGTCGGCGTAAAAGGAGACTACCGAAGCTATGAGTATGCCATCGTCCTTCGAGCGGTTAAAACCGATGACTTCATGACCGCTTCGCCGATGGATCTCCCCTATTCTTTCTTAGCGAGAGTAAGCGACCGCATCGTCAACGAAGTGGAAGGGGTAAACCGCGTTCTCTACGACTTCACAAGCAAACCACCCGCAACCATCGAACTTGAATGACCTAAAGGGCGAAAGCGACCATTACGCCAATCGCACTTAATAGCAATAACAAGCCAAGGAGCATCTTCTTGGTGAACTTTTCTTTGAGGATAAAAAAGGAAAAGAGCATCGTAAGCGCAATCGAGAACTTTTCGATGGAAGTAATGGCGACTGGATTCGAGCCTTGATAATTAAGCGCGGCATATTCCAAAAACCAAGCGATGCCAGTCGCTAGTCCAGAAAGGGTGAGAAAAATCCAATTCCTTTTCGTGATTGTCTTTAGCTTTGGAAACTCATGGCGTGAAAAGACAATAAGAAGGGAGAATGCAAGTACCACGCCTGTGCGCAAAAAAGTTCCTAACGAGGAAGAAGTGCCTTGCAAGCCAAGTTTCACAAAGAAGGATGTCAAAGCGGCAAAGACGGCGCTAAAGAAAGCAAAAAGAACCCACCTATTCCCTTCTTTCCGCAAAACGTCTTTTTTGCGTTCGATCATAAGAAGGGTGCCAATAAGCATCAAAGCCATCGATAGAAAAAGCATCCCAATCGTGAGCGGGTCGCCACCTTTGGTTGTGTCATCGAAAAAGAAAATCAAAAAAAGGATGCTCGAAAGGATGAAACTCGATTTATCAATCGGAGCCACTTGATTGATGTTCCCAAGCTGCAACGCTTTATAGTAGCAAAGCCAAGAGAACCCGGTGGCCAAACCGCTTAGAGCCAAGAAAAGATAATTTTTCCAATCAAGAGATGGGAAAGAAAGGAAGCTACCCGTCGCAACGCAAAAAAGGGCAGCCGCCACCAATACCACAAAGGTCCTATAGGCGGTGGCGAAATCGCTATTGATATCTTTGATGCCAATCTTTGCAAGGACATTCGTCAAACTTGTCGCAAGAGCCGCTCCAAAGGCCATTAAAATCCAAACCATACGGATAACCATAATGATAGCCGCCTCCAGGGAAAGAGCATACAAAAACGCCATCAATTATCAAAAACACAAAAAACTATTCTTGCTATAATAAAAACGAGGAATAAACATGGAGAAAAAGCGCGTTGTCGTCATTGGTGCCGGTCCGGCGGGTTTAGCCGCGGCCTATGAGCTCTCAAAGCATGAAGGATATGAAGTCGTCGTCTTAGAAGCGGAGAACTTCGTCGGCGGCATCTCTCGAACCGTCCTTTATAAGGGCAATCGGATGGATATCGGAGGTCATCGCTTCTTCACCAAAAACGACCGGGTGAACGCTTTGTGGAATGAGCTTATGCCCATCCAAGGAGCGCCAGCCTGGGATGACCGCACATTGGGGAATGAAAAAAAATGGAATATCGGCGGCCCCGATCCGGAAAAGGAAGATAACGTCATGCTCCTCCGCCATCGCGTCTCCCGCATCTACTTTTTAAAAAAGTTCTTCGACTACCCCATTTCCCTTAAACCGCAAACGTTCATCAATATGGGTTTCCTCCGCACAATGAAGTGTGGCTTTGGCTATATTGGAAGCAGCATTCATAAAAGAGAAGAAAAATCGCTCGAAGATTTCTATATCAATCGTTTTGGAAAGCCTCTTTACGAGCTCTTTTTCAAGGATTACACAACAAAGCTTTGGGGAGTCTCTCCCAAAAACCTTTCCCCCGATTGGGGCGCCCAACGCGTCAAGGGGCTCTCTCTTTGGAAGGCCTTAGGAGAGGCGCTTACAAAGCCTTTTAAAAAAGAGCAAAAAAACGTTGAAACCACTTTAATAGATCAATTCCAATACCCCAAATTCGGACCGGGGCAATTCTATGCCAAGATGGCTGAAATATTGGCAAGGAAAGGCGTGAGATTTATTTATGACGCCAAAGTCTCAAAAGTCATCCTTGACGAAAACCATAATATCTACGGCTTGCAAACCGAGGATGGGCAGATGATTGATGGAGACTATTTCCTTTCGAGTATGCCCATTAAAGATCTCTTTGAGGCGTTGGGAAAAGAAAACGTCTCTCAAAACGCCTTTGAAATAGCCACATCTCTCCCCTATCGCGATTTCATTACCGTTGGCATCCTTCTTGATGGCTTAGCCATCCAAAACAAGACCAAGATTAAAACCATCAACAATATCGTTCCCGATAATTGGATCTACGTCCAAGAAAAAGAAGTCAAAATGGGACGCATCCAAATTTTCAATAATTGGTCTCCGTATATGGTGTTAGACCGAGAGCACAAGGTGTGGATGGGGTTAGAATACTTCGCAAACGAAGGGGATCTGTTGTGGACAAAAAGCGACAAGGAGTTTATCGACATGGCCATTAAAGAACTTCTCTTTATGGGTCTAATCAAAAACGAAAACGATGTCTTGGATGCGACCCGCATCAAGGTCAAAAAGGCTTACCCAGCCTATTTCGGCTCCTACGCGAATTTCCCCCTCGTCCAGAAAGAGCTCGATGCCATATCGAACCTTTATTGCATTGGACGAAATGGACAACACCGTTACAACAACATGGATCACTCGATGCTCACCGGACTTATCGCTGCCGATAAAATCGTGATGGGCGATAGGAATAAAGAGGATCTATGGTCCGTCAACGCCGAAAAAGAATATCACGAAGAGAAAAAATAAAAAATCCACGGTAAAACACCTTTATTTTTATGCATGAATTCCTTCCTATAAGTAATATCGATCACGCTTTAATAAAAGAGGCGCGGGAGCAAGTGGAGCTCTTTAAGAAAAGCGCTTTGAAAATCAAAGATATCGATGCCATCGTTTGCCCAACTCTTAGTTCCTTAAAGCCACGTGAAGGAATTGCCTTGGATATCTATCGAAGCCTTGATAAAAGGTATTGGGAATTTTGCCGTTGCTCGAAACTCCTAAACACTTCCGAAGTTCTTTTCTATGGAGGAAGTACCCCAAACATACTACACGTCGTTCCGCCTAGCTTCACCAAAAGCGAGAAAGACCCCTTATCCTTAGAAAACGCCTATTGGAACCTCTTAGAATGCGCGAAAGAACATCTCATACTGTCTTTGGCTTTTCCACCTTTGGAACGGAAACGAGAGGAATATCCTTCTTATCTAGCCGTTCCGATTGCCTTTAAAACGATCGCCAAGTGGCTTTTGATGAACGCCGAGTATCCTTTAAGCATCCTCTTTTGCGTCGAAGATGAAAAAGAATACGCCTATTATAGGAAGTTCTATAACAAATTCATGAATCATTAAAAGGATCTCCGAGAAAGATTTTTTCTCTTATAAATTAACGTCAACGTCTTTCGTTTGAGAAAAGAAAGTTCTAAAATGATGCCACCGAACGAGGAGGTTTGGAATAATGTTAGTCAATGCAACAAGAATGTTGAAAATCGCCCACGAAAATCATTATGCCGTCGGCCAATTCAACATTAACAACTTGGAATGGACGAAAGCCATTCTTTTAACGGCCCAAGAACTCAATTCACCCGTCATTCTCGGTGTCAGCGAAGGCGCTGGCAAATATATGGGCGGATTTAAAGTGGTTGCCGCGATGGTCAAAGCCATGGACGAAAGCCTTGGCATCACCGTCCCAGTCGTTTTACACCTCGACCATGGAACTTACGAAGGCGCGAAAGCCTGCATCGCCGCCGGATTCACATCCATCATGTTCGACGGATCGCATCTTCCCTTCGACGAAAACGTCAAGAAAACCAAGGAACTCGTTGCTTTGGCTCACGACAAAGGCCTTTCTATCGAAGCCGAAGTCGGCGCAATCGGGGGAACCGAAGATGGCGTCACAGCCGATGGTGAAGTTGCCGACCCTGAAGAATGCAAAAAAATCGTTGCTCTTGGTGTCGATTTCTTAGCGGCTGGTATCGGAAACATCCATGGCATCTATCCAACCGATTGGAAAGGACTCCATTTCGATGCGCTCGAAAAGATCTCCAAAGCTACGAATGGCATTCCTCTTGTTCTCCATGGCGGAACGGGTATCCCAGATGATCAGATTAAACACGCCATTCACGATGGCATGAGCAAGATCAATGTGAATACCGATTGCCAACTCGTCTTTGCTGAAGCCACTATCGAGTATTGCAAAGCCGGTAAAGCGGACCCCACTGCCGCCAACGAAAACAAAGGCTACGATCCTCGTAAACTCTTAAAGCCTGGATTCTTAGCCATCCAAGCCAAAGTCAAAGAAAAGATGGAACTCTTTGGCTCAGTTGGAAAAGCCGTCAACGAATAGTACGCTTTTACTCGAAAGGGCCCATTCTCCGGAGTGGGCTTTTTCTTTTTTTGCGATTTGACATTTCTCGAAAAGCTTATTAAGGTTAAGAGGAAGGGAAACCTTCAAAGAGAGCTTTAATCTCTACATTCCTTTGAACTGGGGCTAAATAAAGGAATGATGGCTAGAGGGTAACGCTCTCTTTTTTAGCAAAAAAGCCACCTGGTTGGTGGCTTTTAAGAAGCAAGCGAACTAATCGATTTTATAAGAGGCGAGAACTCTCTTTAACGGTGCGATCGCATTCTTAAGGACGCCATCGTCGAATGGGACTTTAAGGCCGTCTTTTCTAACGAGTTCGCAGAATGGGTATTTTCCACCCATCTTGCAAAGCTTTAAGTACTTCTTCCACGCCTTCTCGTGGTTCTTGCGGTCCAAATTAAAGAATTCAAAGGCTAAGACTTGAGCCAAGGTATAATCGATGTAATAGAAAGGGTTCACAAAAATGTGAGCCTGGGTGAGCCAACGATGTCCGCTATACATATAAGGGCAATCTTTTTCCGCTTCCACTTTCCATGGGGTGTATTTGATTTCAAGCTCATGCCATTTTTCGTCTCTTTGACTGGGAGTGGCGTTGGGATTCTCATAAACCCAATGTTGGAATTCATCAACCGTAACGCCATAAGGCAAGAAGGAAATGGAATCAGCCAAATGCACGTAACGATATCTCTCTGGTCGATCAAAGAAGAGATCCATATATGGCTCCGCGAAGAATTCCATCGACATTGAATCGATTTCACAACTTTCCATCGTCGGCATACGGTATTCAGGAATCTTAATCGAACGAGCCATATAGGCTTGGAAGCTATGGCCAAACTCATGAGTCAGGACATCAACATCGCCGCTTGTTCCATTGAAGTTCGAAAAGATGATGGGACACTTATGCACGGGGAAATAAGTCATATAGCCGCCACTTTGTTTGCCAGGTTTCGCGTCGAGGAACATCAAATGATGCTCGTCCATGAAGCGGAAGAAATAAGAGGTGTCCGGCGACAAAGCGTCATACATCTTTTTGGCGGCGGCCACTTTATCGGCAGTCGTACCTTTAGGAAGAGGATTTCCATCTTTGAAATGGACGGCAAGATCGGTGATGTGGGGATCTTTAATCCCAAGGCGCTTCATTTGAACTTTAAAGATTCGATTGGCGAAAGGAGTCACATATTCACGAATGGCTTCGCGATATTTCCGAACCATTTCGGCATTGTAATCGAAACGGTTCATGCGGATATAGCCTAGTTCGACATAGTTCTTATAGCCAAGCTTTTTAGCCATTGCGTCGCGAACCTTCACAAGTTCATCGTAAATGCCCTCGAGCTCGTCTTTGCGCGTTTCAAGATAGCCATAATAGGCTTTGCCTGCTTCTTCGCGGGTCTTTCGATCCACATCGCTTAGGAATTTTCCCATCTGAGGAAGGTTATAGGTTTCGCCACGAAAAGGGATCTTAATCGATGCGATCGCGGCATCGTATTTCATTTGCAAGTCATTTTCTTTTTGCGCTTCTTTAACGACTCTCTCGTCAAATCCTTTTAAGGAGTATTCATAGATGGTGAAGAGATGTTTCCCAAGCTTTTCCTCTAATTCCTTGCGGAAGGGGGAGGCGAGAAAGGCTTTTGTGAATTCTTGCGACTGAAGATTGATAAGAGGAACCATGTCGTTTATCTTCTTCATCGCCTTCTCATACTTTTTATTGGCTGTTTCCAAGCTAAAAAGAACCTGGATGTGAGTGATATCGTCGGAAATCTTATCTAAGAGCTTGGACATTCTGCGATAGGCCGAAAGGGCTTCTTTAGCGTCTTTTGCTCCTTTTAGTTCTTCAATAATAGCCTCGACTTTTCTCTCGAATACGGGAAGAGAAGGCACGCGGAACGGCCACTCTTCGAATTTTGCTAATTCTTTGCTCATCGTTTTCCTTTCTTGAAAGCTCTTTTTTGAGCGCAAAAACGCAAAAGCTTTCTTTGCGGCCCATTATAAGCACGAACAAAAGAGAATGTCACACATTAAAAGAAAGAATAAGCCTCGTCTTTTGAGCATAGAAAAAGAAAGGCTAAGGCCAAGGCCCCTCTACGGTCTTTCGGAAAGCGTTCCTCCTATCGTATTCCTTGAAAGGGATGACGTTAAAAACTAGAATAAATCCGCTATGGAAGACATTGAAAGACAAATCGATATCGTGCTTGATAAAATACGCCCTTTCTTGCAAAGAGAGGGGGGAGACGTTGAGCTTATAGGCTTCAAAGATGGCGTCGTTTACCTAAGGATGGTCGGCGCGTGCGAAGGATGCGCTTACGTGGATCAAGACATTTCAAGCGGCGTGGAAGTCATTTTGATGGAGGAGATCCCAGGAGTCATCCGCTGCGATGCGACAATGAACGTTCCGAAAGACGTCATGGACCGCTATATCGAACGCAAAGAAAGGGAGAATAAAAATGAACAGTGAGGCCTATCCGAAGAAGTATTTCGTTTTTATGGCTTTAGCCATCTTTTTCCTCTTGGCGGGTATCGCTTTATTCGCCCTCGCCGCATGGCTTATGATTGCAACCGGAGAGTTCCGCTATTTCTTTATTTCCTTTGCGGGCATGGCTCTTTTTATCCTCGGTGGCGTCTTCATGATCCTTATGGGCCGAATCCGAGTCAAGGCCTTTTGGGAAAGTCATCAAGCGAACATCACCATTTCCGCAAATTCGCAAAATATCCTGCCAAACCACAGCAAAATATGCCCTCGTTGCCATGAAAAAAACGACAACGATGCCCTTTATTGCAAAAAGTGCGGAGAAAAGCTTTCTTAAGT
>DJRQ01000004.1 GCA_002440125.1 Caryophanales bacterium UBA6356
CCTCGTTTGCAAAAGAGGTTTTCGTTCAATGTTTTGCTTGCCAAAAGAGAAGGAGATGGGTATCATCTTTGTTGCGGCTGAGTAGCCCAGTTGGTTAGAGCAACCGGCTCATACCCGGTATGTCGAGGGTTCGAGTCCCCCCTCAGCCACCAACAAGTCTCAAAACCTTCGGAAATCGAAGGTTTTTTGATTATGCGGCGTTGGAATGTTGAAAAGCGGCCTATCTTCCAATTCCGAATTGTTTTAAAGCGTTCATGTCCAGAATATTTCATTAAGAGAAAAAAATAATTGCTTTTTGCATGGATATTTTGCTTTTTTCGATTTTTGCGAAGATTTTTCTAAAAGCAGCGGTGAAGGTGGTCTATACTTCTAGTGGAGGTCCTTATGAAAAAACTATCCTTTATCTTTGTCATCCTTTCCATGGTTATCAACTTCGTAAATGGTTTAATCAACGTTTTTCAATACGATTCCATGGTCCAGATTTTCGCTGAAGCAGGATTGGAATTCCCTATCTCCAAAGCCTTTTTCGTTAGCATTTGCATCATTGGCATGATAGTGCCTTTGCTCCTTGGCGCGATCGATCTTGTTTTTTTGGCCAAGAAAGAAACGAGCGATTCCACTTTATTGGGTCTAGGGATCGCTTCGATTTTCTTTGTCGGATTGCTTGGCGGCATTTTCATGACGGTCTACGCGAGTCAAAGAAAGAGCGCTCGCACTGCCCCCATAGGGAATGCGGGCTTTCCTTCAAATAATGGTCCCCAAGCGGATCCAAGCGCAGTCAAACCAAGCGATTACGATGCCCCAAGAGATTTCTTCAAAGTGGGGGATGAGGTTCTTACGCCAGATGGCCGAAAAGGCAAAATCACTTCCATTCAAGATTCGCTTGCCAACGTTCATTTCGAAGACGGTGGAAATGATTTGCTTGTGGGAACGGACGCTTTAAAAAGGCCATAAGAGAACATTTTTGATGCCTAACCGCCCTCGAAAAGGCGGTTTTTTCTTTAGAGTTAGATATACCAAACTCTATTCTTTTATTACTATCTCCTGTCCTTCCTTTTCCTTTATAATTTGAGAGGAAAAGAAAGGATTGCATTTATGAAAGAAACTTGGGATTTGACGCCTTTATACAAGGATGAAGGCGCTTTTGAGGAGGATTTGAAGAAGTTCAGAGAATTCTTTACGCCAAAGATGGCTTCCTTTGAAGGAAAGCTTGGGAACGAGGAGGAACTCGTTTCCTATTTCAAATTGGATCATGAGGTAAACGCTTTGCTGGAGAGGCTCTATATGTACGCCGCCTCGAAAAGCGACCTCAATAAGAAAGACGTCAAGGCGAGCGAACGCCAAGGGCGGGTGGAGCTTGCTCTTCAAGATTACATTTCCAAGGTCTCCTATGTGGAGCCTGAAATCTTAGCGCTTGGCAAAGAGAAGATGGATGCTTTCTTTAAGAAACATCCGGAAGTGAATGAATATGATTTCCAGATGGAGAAGCTCTTCTTGGGACAAAAACACGTCCTTAGCGCCGATAAGGAGAAACTTCTTTCGAATTATTCGCCGCTTTTAGGCGCGGGAAGCGACCTTTATAGCGCTTTAAGCGTCGCTGATCTTGTGCCTTCGAAAGCGACGCTAAGCGATGGCGAGGTAACCGTCACTCAAAGCAATTGGTCGAGCCTTATCCGTAATGCGAAAACGAAAGAAGACCGCAAAAAAATATTCGAAACCCTCTATCGTTACTACGATATTCATAAACATACCTATGGCGAAATCTATAGTAACGTGCTGCGTGCCGAACTCGCTGAGATGAAGGCTCGCGATTATCCCTCGATTTTGGAATCGCATCTCGAAGGGAATAAAATTCCGAAAGAAGTCTTTTTGAATCTTATTGAGGCGGCTAAAGAAGGGAGCGAACCGCTCAAACGCTATTACAAGCTTCGTGCCAAGGCGCTTCATTTAGACAAACATCGTTCCTATGATCGCTTTTTGGAACTCGCCAAGAGCGAAAAACACTATTCCTTCCCCGAAGCGCAATCTCTTTTCTTTGAGTCCATTAAGCACTTCCCAGCCGATTTCCAAGGAAAGGCTCATGAAGTCAATAAAGAGGGCTATATCGATGTCTATCCTCACGAAGGAAAGAGAACGGGCGCTTATAGCAATGGAGGTGCAAACATCCATCCTTATATCCTTTTGAATTTCGAAGGTGAGTTGGATGATGTTTTCACATTGGCCCATGAATCGGGGCATAGCATCCATACCCTCTATAGTGAAGAGAGCCAACCTTTGGCGAAGCAAGGATATACCATTTTCGTTGCCGAAATCGCAAGTACCTTCAACGAGCATAATCTTTTAGACTATCTCTTATCGAGAGACGATCTTAGCAAGAACGATAAAATCTATCTCTTGCAAAAGGCAATCGATGAGATTTGTGCGACTTTTTATCGTCAAACTCTTTTTGGAGAATATGAGTACAAGGCATCCTTGTTGGCTGAAAAAGGCGAACCCATCAACTATGACGTGCTTTCAAAGATCATGACGGAACTCTATCAAGAATACTATGGCATAAATATTGAAGAAGAGGTGCTTAAACCGCTTGTTTGGGCTTATATTCCTCACCTCTTCTATACGCCTTTCTATGTTTATCAATATGCAACGAGCTTCACGGCTTCCTTGCTTATTTATGAACGCGTAAAGGAAGGAAAAGAACATTCTTTCGAAGACTATATTTCTCTTCTTAAGATGGGCGGGAGCGACTTCCCAATCGAAGAGGTTAAGAAAGCCCATGTCGACTTCCTCGATAAAGAGACTTTCAAAGCCTGTCCGAAACGGATGGAAGAGCTTCTTGATAAGTTAGAGGCGCTTCTTAACGAATAGTCGTGATTTCTCCTTTCTATGCTCTCGTAAAACTCCTATAATACGAGAGCTGGATTTTTGGTCCATTAGCTCAGCCGGTTAGAGCACACCCCTTATAAGGGTGGGGTCCAGTGTTCAAGTCACTGATGGACCACCAGTATGGAGGAATACCCAAGCGGTTGAAGGGGTCGGTCTTGAAAACCGATAGTGGGCTCAATACCCAGCCAGGGTTCGAATCCCTGTTCCTCCGCCATCGAAAATCAACACGGAGAAATCCGTGTTTTGTTTTGCTTTTTTCTTGACTACATTGTAGTTTATACCTATGATTTTATTAAAGGAGAAATCTTGAAATGGCTGTAGTGTCAGTTAGAACAAACGAAGAAGAGACAAAGCTTTTTAAAAGCTATTCTGCCCTTCATGGTATCTCGATTTCAGAAGCATATAAACGTGCACTGCTGGAAAAAATCGAAGATGAATTCGACGCAGCAGAGATGGCTGAAGAAGTGGAAAAATTCAACAAGAATCCTAAGACACATTCTTTGGACGAGTTGAGAAAAACATATGGCTTATAAAATTGAGTTTTCGGATGAAGCATTCAAAGAATTCGGAAAACTCGACAAATACACTCAAAAGCTGATTGATGCCTGGATTCGGAAGCATCTTGAAAGAAATGAAAACCCAAGATCCATCGGAAAGCCTCTTATAGGAAATAAATCCGGACAATGGCGTTACCGTATTGGCGATTTCCGACTTTTGTGTCTCATCAAAGATGATTGTCTCATAATTCTAGTAATCAAAATCGGGCATCGGCGAGACGTTTATAAATAGACAAAAAGGTTCGAAAAAATTCCGCATTGCCCCGCCATCGAAAATTCAACACGGAGCAATCCGTGTTTTTTCTTTTTTTGAAAAAATATAGAATTCTATATATTTTGCAATTATGAGGACTGCTTGATAGAATTCTAGCAGAAAAAATATAGAATTCTATAAAAAAGGAGACTATCTATGATTCAAAGAAATCATTATTTGGATTTATTGATTCAGGCAAAAGGAAATGGATTTCCTAAAGTCATCACTGGCATTAGACGTTGTGGAAAATCTTATTTGTTAAATCAAATCTATTATGATTATTTGATTTCGCAAGGAGTTATGGATTCTGACATCATCCAAATCGAACTGGACGATATCAATAACGCTTCTTATCGAAACCCTTTGGAATTGGCTTCTTACGTGAAAGAGAAGGCGAAAGATCCTAGCCGATACTATTATGTATTTATCGATGAGATTCAATTGGTGACTAAAATAATCAATCCGGTGTTTACGGATGGAAAAATCATCATTGCAAAAGAAACTGATGAAAATATCATCTCATTTGTCGATGTAGTGTTGGGCCTTTCTAGATTAAAAAATCTAGATTTGTATGTGACAGGAAGTAATTCAAAGCTTTTATCGAAGGATGTCGTAACTGAATTTAGAGATAAGGCTACTAATATCCATTTATATCCTTTATCTTTTAAGGAATACTATGATTATGTGGGCGGAGATAAGTATGCGGCTTTTTATGAATATGTTCGCTATGGCGGCATGCCTTTATGTGTATTGAAAAACAACGCCACCGAAAAAGAAAACTATCTGAAGCAACTATTTGAAACCACTTATTTAAAAGACATCATTGAGCACAATAGGTTCCGAAAAAGCGAATCATTGGATGAAATATGCGATATCATCGCTTCTTGTTCTGGACAGCTTTTGAATACACAAAGGATTTCTAATATGTTTATAAGTCGTAAAAAGGATAAATTAAGTCGTGAAACAATTGAAAAATATTTAGAAGCGTTTGAAGATTCTTATTTGATTAAAGAGGCTAAGAGATACGACATCAAAGGATGCTCTTATATCGGAGCGACAAAGAAGTATTATTTTTCTGATGTCGGCTTGAGGAATGCGAGATTGGATTTCACGTCTTTGGATATGGGGCAAATGATTGAAAATATCGTTTATAATGAGTTGCTCATTAAAGGTTATCAGGTGAAAGTCGGCACTTTTGACCAGGTGGAAAAGAACAGAGAGAAAAGAAGCGTTCTTAAAAGTTACGAAGTCGATTTTATCGCTTGTAAAGGAATTGATAAGTTCTATTTGCAGGTTTCCGATAATATCGATACGGAAACTACAAAGAAAAGAGAACTGGCTCCTTTTCGATTCGTCAAGGATGCGAATCGAAAATTTCTCATCATCAATAAACCCATCTCTCCGATGAAACTGGAAGGGGGAATTATTCTTGATGGGGTTGTTGATTTTATATTGAATTTGCCTTGATTGCATATAAAAACGGAACAAAGAAATTAAAAGAGATGCTCTTCGGTGTTCGTACCGAGGAGCTATCGCTCCGCCATCGTAAATCACACGGAGAAATCCGTGTTTTTGTTTGTTTAGCATTTAACGTACTTGTTTATGTACGTTTATCTCTATAAAATAGTAATGAGGTGAAATACATGGCAACGACAAATGTTACTGAATTGAGAAAAAACTTGTTCAATGCAATAGATTCCGTCATCAAATTAAACGAGCCTCTTCAGGTTGTTACGAAGAATGGAAACGCAGTTCTTTTAAGCGAAGAAGATTATAACGCGCTTTTGGAAACGGTTTATCTTATGTCACAGCCCGGACTGGTTTCCAAAATCAAGGAAGGCGAAAAGGAAAAAACATCCGAAATGCCCAAATTCGATCCGAACGAGGAATGGTAAATGTGGGATGTCCTTTTTACCAAGAATGCTGAAAAAGATAAGCCGAAATTGAAAGCAGCCGGTTTAGAGAAGAAAGCTAAGGCCTTGCTGGCATTGCTTTCTGAAACCCCATTTCAGACACCTCCTTCTTATGAAAAGCTTGTTGGTGATTTGAACGGGTATTATTCCCGAAGAATCAATATCAAGCATCGGCTTGTTTATCGTGTTGACTCTCAAAAACATATCGTGATTGTTCATTCCATGTGGTCACATTACGAACGATAATGGTTCGGAAAAATCCCGCATCGCTCCGCCACTAAAAATCTACACGACTCCGGTCGTGTTCTTTGTTTTTCTTCTCTATGATTTATGGCATCTATGCTATAAAGTGCGTGGGAAATAATTGCATGGAATTCAAAGATGAACTGAAGGCGTTTCGTAAATCGAATGGGCTAACGCAAACGCAACTCGCCAATAAACTTGGAGTCGGTTTTTCAACGATCAATCGTCTTGAAAATGGCCATTTTAACCATAATTATGAACTTTTAAGCAAATCCAATTTATTGAAGGAAGAATTGAAAAAACAAATCTTATCCCTATTCAAAGAGAGAGTAACGATATTTTAGCCGATATTTCTTCTTTAATTGAGAAGGCGAAACACGCTGCATACCAATCGGTAAATGTATTTTTGATTCAACGAAATTGGATGATCGGGAAACGGAAATCATATGGCAAAAAAGCCATCGAATTGATGTTCATCGATCCTAAAATCATCGGAGATTGGATGGAAAAATACCGCGAAGTCGGAGAAGAGGCGATCAAGGACGTCCAATTAGGATCATGACGACAAGGTTTTGGAGAGGGAATACAAAAAGCTTCTCGAGTATCTGGAAAGGACGAAGGCGGAGAACGAGTACTTTAAATAATCATTTCCCCTAGCTCTAGAAAGAAGAAGGCAATCCAAGAAAAAGCGAGGGTTATCAAAGGGCTCGGGGGGAAATGCAAGCTCTCGTTGCTTCTTGGAATATCCGGTCTTTCCAAACAGGCGTATTACTACGCCGAAAAGCATGCTTCCGACAAGGGCCGCAATGACAATTTTACGAAGGCCTGATCATCAGAATCCTTAATGAAAACTATCAGAAGTACGGCGTTAGGAGAATAGCCGAGGCACGATAAGGGAGAGGTGAGGTGCCATAAGCTCCTTAAAAGTGACGCATCATCTGCCAATTGACAACAGATTTGCTATTGACGACGCTACTTGCTCAAAATTAATCGATTCCTTTGATATATAATTTGAATATGAATTGGTTTAACTGCTATGGGCTTGCCATTATGGCGGTCATTATGATTCCTAACATCATTTATGCAGCAAAGCATAAAAATCAAATGGTCGTTTACGATAACAGGGTGGCCATTGTTTTTGAGCAAATCGGCAGATATGGCTGTTTTGCCCTTATGATATTCAATATTCCGTTCACATATATCGGCTTTTGGTTTCCTTTCGGGGAAATATTTTACATAACCGTCAACGCGGCTTTGCTTTTGGGGTATTGCATATCTTGGATTGTGCTGTGGAATAAAAACGGTATCGTAAAAGCTCTGTTGCTTTCTATAATACCGTCATTAGTTTTTTTTGTATCAAGCATACTTATTGCAAGTATTCCTTTATTTGTGTTTGCCGTTATTTTTGCCGTAACGCATATTCTTATTTCTATAAAGAGCGCAAAGGCGGAAAATACGGACGAGCCGAAAATAAAAAAGAATAAGTTTTTTAACGGGCGAAAGAGATAAAACAAAAAGTTTTAATGTAAACGCTCAAAAAAAGTGTCCCTTATATTCCGTTGGTCTTCCGCGTCTAAATTGATTGACGCATACGATATCCAATACGATAAAGCAGACAAGGCTACAGACCTTTCTTACGTAAAAAAAGTTTACGACGATTTACCGATATTCGGCTACGACTTATACGATTACAACGCACTGTTCTACGCTGAAATTACAAACGGACTTCAAGAGAATTACAGCAAATACATTTACAAATATTACAACATCGATTCCTC
>DJRQ01000023.1 GCA_002440125.1 Caryophanales bacterium UBA6356
TCCTTCAGCTCGGTATGCTGGTCCTCTTTGAAAATCATGCGAATCACCTGCTCTTTCCTTCCCCTAATTTTACCATGGATTGGTTGAATTCTCTAAATGATGCCGACGCTTGATAGCGTTTCAAAAGTGTAGGCGACAACAAAAAAGGAAGTTCCACAATTGAATTGTCAATAATACAAGGAGGAACTTCCGTGAAGATTCTAGAACAATCCATAGACGGGGTGAATGTATTGATTAGCGCCATTTTGGGCGAATGCCCGAACGCGGCGGCGAGGAAATTGGAGGAGCTGGACGATGGTCACCAACGGCCCCGTCTAAGAGCAGAAAGAATGGGGAATCCAGCCCAAAAATGCGTTTGGGCCCTTTTTTCGCTTCTGAAGCCAGCTGCGTCGATCCTTCGTCCAACGAAAGAAAAAGCCCCATGCCATCGAGAACATGGGGCAATCGTAAGCTGCTTGGTGCCCAAAGCGAGAGTCGAACTCGCATGGATTTCTCCGAACGATTTTGAGTCGTTTGCGTCTACCATTCCGCCATTCGGGCAAACACCATACCGTCTAGCTTTTTAGAAGAAGCGACATAGGGCATTTCGCTTCATTTCGTTTCCTTCCTCTTCAAAGAAGACAGCTACGGAATTATAGGATAATTCATGAAGACCTTCAATATTTTGATATGAGTTCACCCGAAGAGCCGCTTCTTCTTGCTATACAAAAAGTCATTTTTTGAGGGTTCGTTATTAATAATTCGTGTTTAATCGAAATAATTATTGAAATTGTAAGAAAACCTATAATCATTGTTTCCATCGAAAAGGAGAAACCTATGAAAAAGAACACAAAATTAGCGATTGTTGGTCTTAGCGCCACCTTATTATGCGCAAGCGCAATCGGAGCGAACTTCGCGGTTAATCAAGGCGTTAACTATGGCGTTAATGGCGAAAATAACGCGAAATCCTATACCCTCACTTTGAATAAAGACACATCAGATGCTTTTAAGACGGGCTGGAATGAAGACATTTTTACAGTTAACACAACCTTGGGGAATCCAATTCGTTTTAAAAGGGTGACTGCAGATACAAAAGGGAATGTCACCGCTCCAGTGGCAAATACTTCTGATGGACTTGATATGAATTTTCAAGGGACGAAGACGTGTGCGTACTTATTCTCATTAGATCCAATTCAGTCTTTATCGTCAGTGTCTGCCACTTTTACTACGACAAATGGCAAAATTAAAAGAATTCCGGCATACTTTTCGACTGAGCCATTAACAGAAACAAGTGAAGAACTCACGAATAATTACGGATCCACAATGCTAAGCGGAGGAAGTGTGACGGCCAATTCTTACGGTGGTGAGAAAAAATATTTTGCAATAAAATTCTACGCTTCCTCGGGAACTTCAAGCATTACATACGTCCTTTCTTCCCTCACCGTTGATTACACCTGTGCCTAATTCACTACGTTTTTAATTTTTATTAAATTAAACACCGAAATGTCCTATCATTTCGGTGTTGCTTTTTATTCTTAAGGAGATCCCATGCATCGTAATCGATTATTTCTAATTGCCGCTTCCCTTCTCATAACTTCTTGCGGAAGGAGTCCAGAAACATCTTCTAGTGATGTTTCTAGCAAAACCGATATCTCAAATTCCTCTCTTTCTTCGGGAAGTGCTTCATCTTCGAGCTCATCTAGTTCCGCCTCTTCTATTGCACCGATACAAAACGAATATTTTGAGTTCACGAAATTCGGAGATACCCTGGCCCTTTCAAAAGTCAAAAAAACAGAAAAAGTTATGACTATTCCAGGGACTTTTGAAAACATGCCTGTAACAACGGTGTTAGAAGGCGTTTTCAGAGATAAAACGAAAATTGAAAAACTTATTCTATCCGAAGGCATCGAAAGCATCGAACGTTATGCCTTTTATGGATGCACAAACCTTGAAGAGATCGCTTTCCCCCATACCTTAAAAACGATTGGTGACTACGCATTCGGATCGGTGCCCTACATCAAAAACGTCAATCTAGTAGAGGGATTAGAAAGAATAGGCGATTGCGCTTTCGTGTTAGACGAGGAGCTCACAAGCGTTTCTCTTCCCTCTTCCTTGAAGTGGATTGGCTCAAGCGTCTTCTTAGGATGCAATAAGCTTCTCTATACTACCGAAAACGGTGTTGATTATCTTGGGAATTCTACGAACAAATACTTATATGCCGCTAAAAAGAGCGATGATAATATCGCCCCTAAATCCCTCACAATCAATGAAGCTACTACGATCATCGGCGGATCCATTCTTGAAAAAGAATCGACTGTTGAAAACGTGATTATCCCAGCAAATGTCGTTTCGATTGGTATCCAAGCCTTTGCAAGCACTTCTATCACTAGCATCACTATCCCAAGCAAAGTCGAAGAAATCGGAGCCTATGCTTTTAGCGGCTGCGCGAAGCTTACCACCTGCACAATCGAAGGTTCCTCTCTTAAAACAATCCAGCACGAGGCCTTCTCAGGAGCAAAAGCATTGACATCGATTTCCCTCCCCGAAAGCGTGACTTACGTCGGCCCTTCTGCTTTTACGGAAGCTTATGAATCTTCTTCCTTGTCCTATAACGAAGACGGCAAAGGCGGGCGCTATCTCGGAAACGAGAAAAACCCTTATCATGTCTTAGTTGGCGTCACGGATAGCGCTATAAAAACACTTGCCATCAACGAAAAGACGAAAGTGATTGCTGGCGAAGCCCTGCGCGCGGTTTCGGAAGTCAAAAATCTCACTATCCCAGCAAGCGTCGCTTCCATCGGAGACAACGCTTTCTTCCAAATGGTTTCTTTGGAATCCATCGTCATACCAGAAAACGTCACCTTGATGGGTGAAGGCCTTTTTGGTAGTTGTTCCGAGCTGAAAACAATTGATTTAAAGAACGCTCCGACCACAATCGGAACGGGATTTGCTGTGGATTGTCCGAAATTAGAAAGTTTTAAGATTCCTTCGAGCGTGCAAAAAATCAAAACTCTCATAATCAATAGATGCACTTCCTTAAGAACTTTAGTCATACCGGCAAGCGTCGTTCAAATAGCTTCGAGTGCCATTAACGGAACAAACGTCACAATCGACGGAAAAGACTATGGGCTGACGATATACCTTGAAGCGAACACCAAAGGCGCCCTTTTTGAAAAGGGCTGGAGCTCAAACGCCACTTGGGTTTATGGGAATGAGTGGCACTATGAAAACGGCGTTCCGACGCTTAACAAATAAAAAGGAGACAATATCATGAAAAAGAAAGCTTTTATTGCCTGTTTAGCAAGTTCCTTGCTCTTTCCCGCCCTCTTCTCCTGCGTTGGAGAGGGAGGAGGCGCCTCATCTTCAAGCTCGAGCATCGAAATCAAAAACAAATCTTTAGCAGAATTCCTGACCCTTTATAATCAAACGACAGAAAGCGATACCAATAAAGCGTCCAATTTTAACCTTACTTTGACTCGTGATCTTTATTATAAAGGAATCAAGAGAAATCAGTATGTGGCCGCTTTCGATGCAAATGTTTATAAAAACGAAGTCACGACGCTTACCTCAAAAGACCAAAGCTACGCCTATAACACGAAAACCGGAGAAATGGATAAGGAAAGCGAAAAAGGCTTCTACCATGAATTCGGCTATAAGCATAACCTTTTCATCGATGCTTTCTATACACTTGACGAGGATGGAAAAACCCTTAACACCCTTAGAAGTTCAAGCATAAAGATGGATGAGGAAAACGCGAAATCCTTATTAAATTCCGGCTATATCGATATGGCTGGCATCAGCAATCAAGCCACCGCTTCGCTTGATAAGCTTACTTATGCTGGCGCTTATGACTTCTTGACCTACAACTATTTTGGGGACCAAGGAGAACTAATCACGGAAGAAGCCCAGGAGAACGTCGAAATAACATCCAGCGGAAACATATACACCCTAAAGACTTATTTCGATCAAAAAGACGACCAAGACGCCCTCTATCGTCATCTTTTCACTTTTGAATTCACCTTCTCCGATAATCACCTCGTCGAAATATTCGGAATGGAAGAGGAACATTTGGTAAGCGATGATACGGTGAGTGAAGAAATAACAGCCGCTTCTTCTCTTTCCATCACTGCATCTTTTGATGAAAAAGAAGATTCCTCTGTTGATTTTGATCGTTTCTTCTTCACCGAATACGAAATCTTACTCGGAGAAAATCCTTATAGCGTCTCCGAAGTCAAAGACGTGAAACTTAATACCAGATATTTCTTGAAGACGACCGACGGACGACCGGCAGACGCCAATCCGAATATCGACAAAATTCGTTTGGAATCGATTGTAAGAAACGAAGAGCAAGCAAGCGACAGCGATGTTCAATTTGAAGCCGATTCCAATGCGATTACTTTCTTAAGAGGCGGAAACTACGTTCTCACGTTCATTTCCTCAAATAATATACGGGCCACTTTGGAAATCGGAATCGAAACAGAGGAGATCACGAGTCTTTCCTTCAAAGAATATGATTGGAGTTATAGCGAGCACTCAAAAGGGTATTTACCAGCAAAAACCATCGTTGGGGAATACACAGTGAAACTTGAAGCCAATAACGATAAAGCCGTTGATGATACCCGTGTTGAGCTAGCGGACAATACCGCTGCGGCAACCATTACGAAGAGCACGGAAAATGACTTCACGTATACCCTAAAGGCCACGAAAGCGGGCTCGGTGACTTTGAAGGCTTTTAGCGCTGCTCTTGGTAAAGAGGCGGCGGCAACAAAAACAGTCACTTTCCTTTCCAAAGACGACAAAGGAATCGCCTCTTTGCTTACAAGCGTTACTTGGCTTCCCAAAACAAGCTATGACCAATTGAAAGCCATTTCCTTTACCGCTATAAGCGAAACAACTGGCACTTATAAAGCAACCATCTATCAATATGAAACAACTGGCACTTATAGCGTTCAAGATGGAATAATCACAGTTACAAAAGACGAGGGTTCTACCGTAACTCAAATGGTGTCGGAACTAGCTTTCGAGGAAGGAAATCCAAACCTCACAGTCAAATATAAAATGAGGTCAACCGCCAGCGAATTGGAATCGGAGATGCATAACTAATGAAAACGAAAAAACAAAAAATAGCCGTAATTCTTAGCTCTTTATTCTTAATGGCCTCTTGCTCTCAAGGAAATGAGCCTTCAAGCAAAAGCGATTCTTCAGAGCAACCTTCGGTAAAGAACATTTTGAAAACGCTTCAAAAAGGATTTTCCATTGAAGCCGAACTCACTGAAACGGATACAGTCTTAACCGGAAACCAATCTCAAACCATCTATCATAATTTGGTAGACATTTCTTCCTCATCCAAGAAATACCGTCAAATATCCTATAAACAAGTCTTAAAGGACGTGGAACTCACCAAAGATAATTTAGCCTATGACGAGGCCTATATCGAGGAAGATGGTTTTTTGAAAAAATTGGCGCTCACCATCGAAAACAAGGTCGAAAGCCAACCCATACAAAATGGGGTTGGTACCGTTTCGTGGGATGCAAGCGGCCTTTCCAATCCTTTCTCTTACTTAAAAGAGGAAGATTTTGTCATAGAAAATTCGATTTTCGTTTATTCATCCGTCAACTCTAACTTTGAAAGCGGCATTGCCACTTTCTTAAATGGATATGGCGACAATGGAGGCGCTTTGGATAGCTTCTCGCTTCGTTCGAATAACGGGAGCATCGCCTTTGAGGCTGTTTTCACTTCCTATCAAGCCACCCTTTATGGTTCGATTCCTCTTAGCATTCAAAAAACATATCAAGGCCTTTTCCAAGCTTTTGGCGAAGAAGTCCTTTTGCCGACTCCAATCGAAAAAGAAGAGGATGCCTCATTCGCTGAAGCTTTCCAAAAGCTTCAGTCCTTAAACTTCGCTACCACCATCAAGAACGAAGAAATAAAACACAAAGATGGTCACTTCGTCGAAAGTGGAACCGCCACCGCTTTTTCACACCCCACCAGTTTCACCTACCAAATATACAAAAGCGAAAACAAAATCACGGACGATGCCGCTTATTTCGTTGATAAAAATGGCGACACGCAACGCGCCGTTCATTATACCGGGGAAGACTATTACGCTTCGGGAAAGAGCCTCAAAACGAAGATCTCGGACTATTGGCCGAGCTTTAAAGTATCGAGCGCCTTCTTTGAAAAAACGGGAAACGTTTTCACCCTCGACAAACAATATCTTGGCCTCTTTAGAAGCACTTCTCTTTTCACGAATTTTGTTGCCGATGCCATTGAAGATCTTTCCATAACCATTGGTGATAATGAGGTGATAATCGTCAACTCCAATAGCGGCAATGGGACTTCTATCTTCGGCAATCGCGAAACCATCGTTTATAACGACTTCGGAAATCAAGAAGCCTTCGATACGAAAAAAGTCCAATATGACTCCTCCACTCTTCCATGGGAGAAGGTCCTCCGCGATATAACAAGCTATAAAGATATAGCTACCTACGTCGGAGGAACCGATAACATGAATCTTATCCCGACTCTAGGCGGCGTTTATAGCGAGGCGACGTCCACCGAAATGAATGGAATTTATTTCCTTTCGACCCAAGTGTCTAGCAAAGAAGAAGGTGAGGCACTTATCGAAGCGTACGCAAAGGCCCTTAAAGAAAAAGGATACGCTTTAGAAGCGGATGGAAATGATTTCAATTATGTGAGAACCCTTTCCGATGGCAAGAAATTAACGCTTGCTCCGCTCGTTTACGAGCAAAAAGCGACAATTTCCACTTCCTATGGAATATTCGCCGGAACGCTTGTTCAAGTCTCGGATTAAGATTCCTTATTGGCAAAAAGGAGATGGCGACAAAACCATCTCCTTTTTGAATGTTCCAAGAGAACTATTTATTAAAAATATCGAAAAGCTCTTGATTGGTGTATTCTTCAGCACCATATACTTCTTTAAGATACTTTAAACCATATTCATAATCTTCTTTGGTGAAGGAATTGGTCGCCTCAGTGGCGACGACAACCTTATAGCCAAGTTGATAGGCATCGGCAGAAGTATGGCGAACGCACATATGGGTATGAAGACCGGTAACGATAACGGTTTCTACGCCAAGTTCCCGAAGTAAAATATCAAGACTCGTTTGAAAGAAGCCGCTATAACGTCTTTTAGGAACGATATAGTCTTTCTTCGAGACGTGAAGCTCAGGAATCACTTCGGCGCCTTTTGTCCCCGCGATAGCGTGATCTCCCCAAAGCTCGAGTTCCTTATCGATGCCCTTTAAGTGAGCATCATTGCAAAAGATAACAGGGATGTTATTTTTGCGAGCCTCATCGAGCAATTCGGCCGTTGGCTTGACAATGGCCAATCCACGATCGCATTTCAAAGAGCCCGTTACAAAATCATTGAGCATATCAACGACAAGAACGGCACATTTCTTTTTATCAAACATCTAAATTTCCTCCTATGAGAAGAATATCATTTTAAGAAAATAAGAGCACGATTAATCGAAAGCCTTTTTCAAAGGAAGGCTCCTTATAAAGCCGACAACGAAAGAAGCAAAGTCTTCCTTCGTCATTTTGCTATTATTCGTTAGGGTAAAGGTTCTAAAGAGCGATAAAACCCCGTCAATTAACCCAAAAGCAAGAAGGTTATCTTGAGTAATAGTTCTCTTCGAACCTTTCGAAGATAGGAATGGAAAGAAGACGGTTCTAATTTTTTCATTGAAACGATAATCATTTGACTTAAATAGAGCGGAAAAGATCTTTTTATTCTCTCTTGCGAACAAAACCAAAAAAGAAACGAATTCTTCCAATGTCGAGTTCTCTTTTTCATAAAGGGCTTTCTCCAAAGAGGACACCAAAGAGTCCTCCAAGGCCGATAAGAGGTAATAAAGCGATTGATAATGAAGATAAAATGTCGACTTGTTTATGTCCGCTTCCAAGCAGATATCTTCGATTTGGATGCCTTCAAATCTTTTTTGATTGAGGAGAGCGACGAACGAATCCAAGATTGTTTTTTCGGTTTTTAAATAACGGCGATCGAGGGATTTCATCCCTTACATTCTATACAAAGAGAGAATATATTTTAATACTTTTGTCCATTAATAGACTTTTGTCCATTATTTTATTAGTTCTTATCGAATAAAAAAGAGACCGCTTGGTCTCAATAGAAATGGTGCGCCCGAGGCGATTCGAACGCCTGACCCCAACCTTCGGAGGGTTGTACTCTATCCATCTGAGCTACGAGCGCATTCATGGTGCACTGGATGAGAGTCGAACTCACACCCGTTGCCGGACTAGCTCCTGAAACTAGCGCGTATACCAATTCCGCCACCAGTGCATATGAGAATAATACTCTAATTGTCGAAAAAATCGAAGATAGCTTTCCAAACCTCCATATTCTCTTTCGTCGCTTTATCCAAATCCATCCTTATCGACGGATCGCAATTGGGTTCCTCTAAGCCTTTTTTAAGAAGACTATGGACATATTCCTCGCTACTAGGGGCACGGAAGACGCTATGGCCAGAGCCCTCCACATAAATGAATTTAAAACGAGGATCCCCGTAAAAAGCCTTTCGAAGGGAAATAAAGCCAGCCCGAGGCAAAACGATCTTGTCTTTGCTTCCTTGAATATAAAGGACCTTGGCATCGCTTTTCTTAAGAAGGCTTATGACATTCGTTCCGCCGAATCGCGGTTCAAAGAAGCGCGAGCCAATCCAAACAATAGGTTTCAGAAAGGAAAGCCATTTTGGAAAATGGGACAAGAAATTGGTGGCGATGCTCGTGTAGCCGGCAAGAGAAACAATCTTTTCGATGCCATATCCTCTTTTTGAACTCGCTAAAGAGCCAAAGCCACCCCAAGAATGTCCAATAGCATATCGAGGAAGATGGAGGGCAAGTCCATCCGAATCGAGCCATCGGAAAAAAGCCTTTTGATCTTGCATGGTATGGTCAAAGGAAATCATTGTTTTTCCTTCGCTCTCCATAGAGCCGGTATTGTCATAGGCATAAACTAGGTAGCCTTCCTTCGCAAGAAGGGATATCTCTTTAATGTAACTTGCTCTCCCATCCCCTAAGCCATGGAAAAAGACGATAAGAGCCTTTGGGGCAACGCCTTCCTTAAAATAACGAGAGCCACTTAAAAGGTTCTTTCCAGACCGAAAGGAAAAGCGTTCCTCAGACACGCCAAAGTCCCTGGCTCTCCAATAGGGGAAGGCAGGCGACCCATCATAACGGCGACAACACATCTTCCGAAGGGTGTGACAAATAAAAAGCAAAGACAATAGCATATCGTTATCCGAAAATAAGATGGAAGAGAGCCCCTAAGAGATTTTTATTTGCCAAGGAGATGATCGTAGAAAGAGTCCTTTCGCTATAGCCCATCGTCAGAGCGAAGCGAATAGGCAAATCCATAAGAGCTGGAAGATTGCGTTCTTTGTAGCCATCATCAGAGCTCGAGGATTCGTTTAATTGGATAATCCGTTTTTTAAGCTTTTTCCCAATAAAAGTATGCTCGATCTCTTTAAAGGTCGAATTGCGAGAAACCTTCTTTTTCTTTTTCCGGACGTTTTTAAAGACACTATGATCGAGAAGGATTTCAAACTCATCGTCACTCACTCTCCAAGCCCCATTCGAAGCAAAACGGAAATAGCTTGGTAAGACAAAACGATTATCTCTTGAATGATGTCCCGAATTCACTTTTATAGTCTTAGAAAATGAAATATCCCTGCAATTTAAGCCTAGATCAATGGAATATTCATCATCATTCACAACCCAACTTTCCGATGTCACCCCAAAATGCGAAAAAGCATCATAAGAGAATTCGAAAGCGACTGTTTTCGCTTTGCCAGGGGCCAGGAAGACTTTCTCAAAAGCTTTCAATTCGCGAAGGGGATGCATAGTTTTTTCGCTTTTTGCGCTAAGATAACATTGGATGACGCTAGACCCTTCTCTATCGCCGATATTGGTGACTTTCACGCTTACTTTGACTTTTTGTCCTTCGCGAAGACTTTCGCGAGAGACCTTAAAGTTCGTCAAAGAAAAATCGGTGTAGCTTAAGCCAAATCCAAAAGGGAACAGTACATCTCTTTTAGCCGATAAGTAATAACGGTAACCAACAAAAACGCTTTCCTTATAAAGAGAGACATCGCTCTCGCCGGGATAGAAGAGCGCGCTTGGGCAATCGATGTACCGAATAGGCCAGCTTTCCGCCAAATGGCCACAAGGATTCTTCTCGCCAGACATTAAGGAATAAAGAGCCTCGCCCTCGGCTTCACCAGCTAAGTACTCTATAAAGACAGCGCGGCACTTCGCGATAAAAGGAATTTCCAAAGGAGCGCCGGAGGAAAGAACGAGAATGATGTTTTCATTTTGAGCGGCAATCGCTTCAAAGAGACGTATTTGTCTCTCATCCAAACGCATATCGCGCCGGTCGAAGCCTTCCGACTCTTCGCTATAATTGGTTCCTAAAAACAAAAGGACCGCTTTCGAAGTGCTGGCCAAATCAACAGCGTCAAGCCTTAAAGCCTCCTCATTTTCTTTTCCATAAGGATCGTAGCCTTTGGCATAAGAGAGCGGCTTTCCTAATTTTTTAGAGGCTTCCTCGAAAAAATTCGTCAGATGTTCCGTATTTACATGGGAACTGCCAAAGCCTTGGAAATGAGGTTCTTTGGCAAAGGGTCCAATAACAGAGACATCAGCAAAGGATTTTAATGGCAAAATGCCATCATTTTTAGCAAGCACTATGCTGTTTAAAGCGGCTTTTAAAGCCACTTCATGCCCATTATTCATTCTTTCCTTGGAACGATTCTTTTTCGCTTCTTGGACTTTTTTTGATAGGGTTGCCACTCTATCGGCCTCTTCTAAAATCTTATTCTTTGGCAACTTGCCTTTTTTTGCCGCTTTTGAAAGAAGAGAAGGCCGCGTCTTCTCAAAGCAAGGCATCTCTAGATCAAGCCCACGAGCATGCGCCAAAACCGGATCAAGGACCGCGCCCCAATCGCTCATGAGAAGACCTTCGTAACCCCATTCTTTGCGAAGCACTTGGTCCAAAAGCCATTCGTTTTGCGAAGCATAGACACCATTAAGACGATTATAGGAACACATCACGCTCCAAGGATTGCTTTTCTTGATTGCTATTTCAAAGCCCTTCAAATAAATCTCTCTTAAAGCGCGCATATCCACTTCGCTCGAAGAAGTCAGCCGATGATATTCCGAATTGTTGGCAGCAAAATGCTTCAAACAAGCGCCAACCCCATTTTCTTGGAGCCCATTAATAAAGGAAGCGCCCAGTTCACCAGCAAGTAAAGGATCTTCCGAATAGTATTCGAAGTTCCGACCGCATAAAGGATTTCTCTTGATATTTATTCCAGGAGCCAAAAGAACATCGGTCCCCTTCTCTATGGCTTCATTAGCAAAAGAGGCGCCGACTTCTTTCATAAGTTCAAGATCCCAAGAACAGGCAAGAAGAGAAGGCGTCGGGAAAGCGGTCGCTTTTAAAGAGGTTTCAAGATTCGAATCATTCGAATTCAAAGAAGGAATGCGAAGTCCACAAGGGCCGTCATTCATTTGGATGCTTTCGATAGAGCATTCTGGTAAAGCAAAAGTATTCCAAGAGCCGTTTCCACTTATAAGTTTTGCTTGCTTTCGAAGAGAGCAATCCTTCAAGGAAAGGGTTTCTTTCTTCTTACTCATTTTTGTCCCCTTCTTTATTTTCAATAGGCTTTTGCGCGTCATTTTCGGATTTTTCTTCCTCTTCTAACAAATATGGATGAGTCACAAACCAATGGTAAATACCCTCGAAAACATAGACAAGGGAAAGATAAACAAAGACGCTTCCCATAACGTAAGAAATGAAGCTATCGTCGCTTGTTATCAAAACATAGAGATCGTAGCCAATAAGAAAGGTGGCAGAAGGCAAGACCAGAATTTTATCGAGGAGCGAATTTTTCTTCCTTCTCTTCTTCGAGAAAAGCACCCATAAGAAGTCGCCATAGAGAACGAAACCGCCGAATAAGGTGACCCACGTAAAGGCGACCTTCTTCCAATCGCGAACATTGATCGAGCCGATAAGGATCAATATCCCAAGAATGGCGAAAACGATGCCGAATATGAGAAGTTCACCCGAATAGATCAATTTGCTCTTCGTTAAGTCGTCTAATTTTTTCTTTTTGTTTTCCATATGGAAAAGTCTATCTTTGAGCAAAGGAATTGTCCACTCTCTAGAAGGAAACGGATTGGCTTAAGAGACGGGTGTTATTACGGGAATTGTTGGATGAATAAGAAGAAGCGCTTAGGCTTTTCTTCTCACGAAGGAAATCGGCTGTAATGTCGCGATAGTTAAATATTTCTTCTCCTTCTTTCGTCAAGGCTCCCTTTATGGCGAAACCGCTTGGGAAATAGTCATAAACGCGATCCATATCCTGATGCAAAAGAAGATAATCCAAAACCGCAATCGTGTATTGGCCACTTCCTTCGAAGCTTCCTTCCCGAAGGCGATAGATTTGGTTATATTGAGCTTCATTCAATAAATCTTTGCCCGAAACTTCGGCGATATAAACGATATTGTCGAAAGGGAGAGCGCTATAAAGAGAGCCATAGGTGATAGAACCCCCATAAAGGGATGAACGGGCCTTGTTACACATCGCCAAATCAATGGCATAGCCTTCTTCTATCGCCTCCATGGCCATTGCAGAAGAGGCAAGACGGGGAACGCCTAGGTTATAAGAAAGATTCCCATCGCTGGTGGCTAAAAGCTCGCTTTCGGCGCCGCTTAACTCTTTTTCATAAGATGCTACAAGTTCCTTCATTGCAACATCGTCTTGATAGGAGGAAGCGTTAAAAGATATGTTTTCCTTATTTCTTTCCGTTATATTGCCATTATCGACGGTAATCGAAACTTTGGAAACATAGGCGCCATAGCTTCCACCTTGGATATAGGGAATGGAACCATAGACCGACTCTTCTGCTTGGTGGGTGTGGGCGCAAAACACCGCATCGACACTTGAAGCGATCGTCGGGTTTTGGACGTCGCTTTGCCCAGCGTGAGCGCTTAGAAGAACAACATCGCATGCCCTTTCATCGCGTAATTCTTTGGCTAAAGAAGCCACGATAGGCGTTGGATCTTTAAAATTGACGGTGCTGACAAGAGAGCTTGTAATCGACGTAATCTGCTTTTGTCCAATGATGCCGATAATCCCGACGCGAAGACCATTATCAAGGTCCTTTACAACATAAGGATTTACTAAATCATCGGCAAAACCCCCATATTTTTTAGTTTCTTGTTCCCAATTATAGATGTTAGCGCCAAGAAACGAGGTCGCCGTAAGGCCCTTATTCTTCTTGATGTAATCAAGACCCCAATCGAACTCATGGTTTCCTAAGGTGAAGGCATCAAAGCCAATTTCATCAAAGGATTTCGTCAAGAGCTCCCCGCGATTCGTATTGCTTAAAATGCTTCCTTGCCACATATCGCCAGAATTGATGAAAACGGTGTTCTCGTTCTTTTTCTCTTTGAAAAAGGTGGTAAGGCTGGCGATTTTACTAGTAGCGCCATGGAAATCGTTTATCGCATAGACCTCCACTTTCTTTTTGGAAGAAGCCACGCATGTCAAATCGTCTAACGAAGAGACGCGTAAGAGGGTTTCTTCACCAGTCTGCTCAAGATTTCCATAGGCCTTAAAATACGTATCTTTGCTCATAGAGCGGACTTTGGAGAGAATCTTCACCGTTTCTTCAGTGTTAGAGGCATCAAAAAGAATCTTATAAAAAGGATCGCCATTCCCATTCGTAGCAGAATAGATACATCCTTCGTCATTCGAAGAAACAATATTCCCCAAGAAGAATTTGGGAGCAAAAACAAAAAGACCATCCATTTGAGCATTTTCTTTTTGGGGAAGTATCGATAAACACTCCACCCCTTCCACCTTTCCATAACGGTTTTGGCCTTTAGGAAAAACAACCGGATCATTCACATAGTAACCACTCGAATCCTTTAGGAGCGTTCCTTCGATAGAGACATAGTCGCCAATGGATAAGGAAGCCTCCCCTTGGTAGTTTTTAATCTTTAGAGCGCTCCTTTTTCGAGACGAAGGGTGGAGCCTCTCAATATAAAAGGACCGAGATTGGTCATCGTTTTTCAAAATTCTAGTAATGGTTCCTGTGGTCTTCCGAACGGTTTTAGATTCGCTTTCCGAAAGTCCTATAGATATAAAGTCAGAGAGTTCTATCTCTTCTTGAACCAAAAGGCAGGGATCGGGCGCTCCTTCGCCAAAAGACATTGAAGCAGGTAGCCAAAGCGCTCCGATAGTAGCGGCAAAAGTCAAAAACGTCACGAAGCCAATAGTTACTCGCTTTTTGTTAAGTTTCATAGGGATTCCTCGACACTCAAGTATACAGGAAAAGAGAGACTACTTCAGTTCCAATCCTGCTTAAATGAACATAAAAAGCCCTCTTTGGAACCAAAAAGGGCTTAAAAGAAAGACAAGGTTAAAATTTATATTTTCCAGTATAGACGCCATTTTGCGACATCCCGGCATTTTGGATGAAGAGCTTAAACATATATCCTTCGTCGGCGTTCGTTTCGTAACGCATCTCCAAGGACCAAACGGCATCGTCTTTGAAATAGCCGTCTTCTTCCAAAGTGGTGTCGGTTACATAGAAGAATTGGTACAAAGGGGATGGATTGTCATCGAAATAAGAGTCTAAACTCTCATGAGGTTTAATCTTGTAGTACGTTACATAATTATCGCCAGTTCCATACATAAAAGGGCTGGCTATACCATACCGATCCTTGAAATTTGTGTTGAAATAACCAAGGTAAGATGCCGCATTATCATCAAGAACTTCTCTACTAGGACAAGGCTGATAGAAGGAATAGCCATCATTAAAAGAACGAGTGCTCGTTCTCATTTCCCCCGTACAACCATCCGGAGCGCTTAAACCATCAAGCCCGACTTTTTGAAGTTCCTCATCCGTAAACCAACTTGAAGCGTCGTGAGTATCTTGAGAGCCGATGATTATCGTTTCTTCATCGTCACAACCCATTAGTAGCAAAGAAGACAACACGAACGGAAACAACCATGTGCTTTTTTTCATAAAACTCTCCAAAACACAAGAATATTAGCATAAGTAACATGAAAAAAAGCGGAGATTTGCATAGATTTTACCTTTTTTATTATTTAGCAACTTCACATACAGACCATATAAAAATCGAAAGAAACAGGACCCTTTATTTTCGGAACTCGTATGAAAGAAGCTCACAATTGCCAATTTTGAAATTGATAAAGTCCTCGTTACTCATATTGAGAAAATAAGAATTCACGATCCTTGCGATTCCCAAATGCCCCACCACTAAGATATTCTTTCCTAGATACTTCTTCTTGAGTTCATCAAAAAAAGGATAAAGGCGGGAGGCTGCATCAAGGTAACTTTCCCCATTCGGATAGCGACAAGAGAAAAGGCCACGTTGCCTAAGGATCTTATCGTCATTATGCGAAAGCGCTTCAAAATCTCCATAATCGATTTCGAGCAAACGATCGTCTTTAAGAATCTCAACGTTCCTTCCTCCCAAAGCTATTTCGGCAGTCTCAATGGCTCTTTTAAGCGGAGAAGAGAAGGTCAAATCGATTGGAACGTCCTTAAGCTTCATAAAAAGCCCCTCCGCTTCCATCCTCCCCTCCTCAGACAAAGGAACATCGATTCTGCCTTGAATTTTATGGCTTTTGTTCCAAGAGGTTTCCCCATGTCTTGCATAATAAACGGTCATGCCTTTGTCCCCCAACGTCGATATATTAATTCATCGCAAGAAGAAGGCAAAAACTATCCTTCCTTTCGAGGTCGCATATTGTTTAACTCCACTGGCAAAGTCATCGTGAAAGATTAATAACTTTATTTGCACATGACTGATGCGAAGATCGCTTTGTTATAATGCAATCGGCCATAAGAGCGGCAAGAAGGAGCTTTCTTCTAGAAGCTGTTTGAACGCTCAGGCTTGGCAGTTTGGCTTAGACGACTCCTAGAAGGCGTAAGCCGCCAATTATGAAAAAAAGAAACTCTGCGTGGGGGCTCTTTTAAGTCGTATCAAAGAAAGACGCTCGTCATCCTTCGCCTTCCAAGGCGACGATAGACACAACCATCTCCGAATGATTCGAGCAAAAGCATGGGAGGCCATCCACCTGTCGGTTGTCTACTTTATTAATAGCAGTTCAATGGGATTTCCCTCCTTCTTGGTATATCCCAGCTCCTTGAGCTTGTTGGCTATGGCCATCATGGGCAACCCATCCCTGGCATAGAGCCTATAGATCTCTTGAACTATCGGACCCTCCTTCGGATTTATGGCGTATTTCCTATCCACGATGTCATATCCGAAAGGAGGAATCGTGATCGCCTCGCCTTTAAAGACCTTGTCGGTCATTCCTCTTTGGACCTTTCGGCGAGGTCGGCAGAATAGTATTCCTCCATTCCCTCCAAGACGGATTCGAGGATGATGGATTCCGCACCTTCCCCAATCGCCTCCATGGCGGAAATGACCCTCACCTTGTTCTGCTTGAGGATCATCTTGTCCTTGATGGAATCCGCCCTGTTTCTTGCAAATCTGCCGAGCTTCCAAACAAGGACCGCATCGAAAGTCTTGTTCTTTTAGTCCCTGATCATTCTCTGGAAATCATCACGATCATCTGTCTTAGCAGACTGAGTTCTGTCGATGTATTCTCCGACTACGGCAATGTCTGGGCCTTGGCATAATGCATGCAATCCCTTCTCTGCCCTTCAATCGATTGCTCATTCTCGCTATCGCAGGAAAAGCAGAGATAGAGCGCCGCCCCCCCTACTGTCTCTTTGCCGTTTCTTCTTGCATCAAATAACCTCACTTCCTCAAGACCCAAGAACCGGTCTTTCTCGATCCAACATATTCGATAAGACCAAGATCTCTAAGCTCCCATAGCGCTCTTCTTATCGTCATGACGGATACACCTAATTTCTGAGCGGCCTTTTCGTAGGTCTGATTCATCCCTTCAAATTTAATCAACGCAAGTATTTCGGAAGCTACTTTGCTGATTTTTATCTGTTCATTTATCTGTTCATTTATCTGTTCATTTAATTGTTCATTTGCAGTCTCATCATTCCTGAAGCTGAGGTCGGGAAGATCGACGATGAAGCTGCTTTCCATGCTTTCGATATCTGGCTTTTGCCCCGTCTTCTCATAGGCTCCAATAATACGTCTCAGCCCTTTGGGGCCGCGGACGAAAAACTGGACCGTTTTCAACGTGATACCCCAATCTCCCTTCTC
>DJRQ01000046.1 GCA_002440125.1 Caryophanales bacterium UBA6356
AACGGTTTTTCAACAGCCCCTTCTTCATTTTCGGGCGATATAGCCCTCTGATGCTAGCAGCCGCGTGCAGCGGCCAAAGGCGGACAAGCGTCTGCGTTTGCTATCTGCTACCCGTGAACGGGTCTCCGTTAAAGTCGATCGTCAGCTGCACCGCAGCCTCGTCTTCTTTAAGCTGGTTCCGGATGTACTCGGCTATCTTCTTCGTGTTCTTGCCGACGGTGTCGACGTAATACCCGCGGCACCAGAACTCTCGGTTCCGGTACTTGAACTTGGCGTTCCCCCATTTCTGGCAGATCATCAGGGACGATTTCCCCTTCAGGTACCCGACGAACCCGGAAACCGAGAGCTTCGGGGTACCGAAACCAGCATGTGCACGTGGTCCGGGCAGACCTCGGCCTCGTGTATGGTTATCCCCCTCCACTCGCAGAGCTGCCGGAGCATCTTGCCTATCTTCAGCCTTTTGAGCCCGTAGAATTCCTTGCGCCTGTATTTCGGCGCGAAGACTATATGATACTTACAATTCCAGCAAGCATGCGCTAAACTTAGATTGTCGTTATTCGACATAAATGCTCCTTTCAGTTCCATGCGTTGGTCCGCACCGAAATTGTACGGGAGCCTTTCTTTTTGGGCAAAGCTATAAGCTTCACCGAACTCCCCGACTTTCGGGGAGTTTTCACTCGCTCGTCGCAAAGCTCCGGCTCAAACAATCGGCGCGTCCAGCTGCTCCGCACGTCGGATACTTTTGTACCCGCATTTATCAAGATCGATGTAAATGATGTTGCTTTCCTTAACGCCGCCCTCTTTGAGCTCTTCCACTATCGTTTGCATGAGACTGGATTTCCCGCATCTGCGTATTCCGGTTATCACTTTGATGAGGTCGTCATCGTGGAAGAACGCGCGCACCTTGGACAAATATTTTTCCCGTTTGTATAGCCTCATAATATTCGTCTCCTGTGCCGTTATTATCCACTACGTCATTGTTATTTCCTTGTTATCGTGCCAATTTCTATATTTTTATAAATATTTGCAACGTTAACCTAACATAGACAATCCGCCTTCGAGGACGAATTTTCCCGCATGAGGAGAAACGAAAAGTTTGGCGGGTTCACCCATAGAAAATGAATAACATGCTGCCATCGCCTATTCAACTTGATATTTATGCTTTATTAAATGATAGGGTCTATCGCTCTTTAATCGTGGACATACTGCAGTCTCAATATGCGTAGGTTGGACGCTGTGGCTGTGGAACTGACGATAATGACACACGCAGGCAGCATTGGTGGATGAATGCTATCCCTCAAGCCAACAATTTTATGCAGCAAATTAATCAATGATATATCAATGTCGAGCTCTCCATCATGTTCCTTGCGAAAACATTTTGGTATTAGTCTATCTTGATTGCCACTGTGTATTTCGCGCTTTTGCTATGTACCTTTTAATGTGTCCTTGCCAATGGTCACACAACAGTTCGCTGGATGGCGTTTTTTGTTTTCCGCTATTGCGTCCTAATCACTGGGTATAGTTTACGACACTATCCTCCATCATTAGGAATTTAATTACACACCTTATCCACCATCAACACTTCAAAAAAGCCAAAGTTTTGATAGCGATATTTTTAATCTCCAATCCAATAATAGAATTCTCTCTTCTTATCAAAGCATTTTCTATTTATCGAAAGCCAATAGCCATCTTGCCAAATCGTAGACCTTGATTCCTTCGATGTCATAAACTTCATGTTTCGTATTGGCAATTAAGATTTTCGGATAGGAATCTTTAATCATCTTTAAAGGAGTCAACTCTCTAACCAGCGTTTCCTCAGAAGTAATATCATCGGATACCTGAATATAGATTTTCTCGTTTTGCTTCATTGCGACGAAATCAACTTCTTTTTGGTAGAGTTTCCCGACATAAATCTCATATCCACGTCTCATTAGCTCAATTGCGACCATGTTTTCATACGCTCTTCCATAATCCATGTTCCTAGATCCTAGGAGTGCATACCTGAATGACAAATCACTTAAATAATACTTTTCAATCGTTTCTAAATACTTTTTCCCTTTGATGTCATATCGGCGGACTCGGTAAAATAAAAACGCGTTGCATAGATATTTTAAATAATTGCATATGGTAACACGGTTGACCGTTTCGCCGTTTTTTCCTAAAGCCTCACTGATTTTGTTTGAAGAGGTCAAACTTGAGATGTTATCCATCAGAAAATCAGTCAGGGAATCCATCCGTGCTTCCTCGAAAATATGGTACTTCTCCACCAAATCTCTTTTAATAAGAGTGCCGAAAACATCTCTGATGTAAGTGGTTTTGTCAAAAGGATCGGAATATACATAAGAGCCGGGAAGTCCACCTTCTTTTAAAAAATCATTCAATGCAGAAGGTTCCTCACCGTTCTTTTCAAAATAGGAGCAAAACTCGGAAAAACTAAACGGGAAAACAGAAATTTCGATATATCTCCCAGTAAACAAAGTAGAAAGATCCGAAGCAAGCAGAAAAGCATTCGACCCTGTGATATAAATGTCATACTTTCTACTGTTATGAAAACTATTAATGGCAAGCTCGAACTTTTCACACATCTGGACTTCATCCACAAAAACCATATTGTCCATACCCTCTACAAAACGTGCTTCTACATATTTATAAAGATTCTTATAATTCTTTAAATCGTCGAAGGAAAGGTCCGAATAATCAATGAAAATAATGTTGGCTCTTGAATCAGTCTCTTTTATTTTTTCGACATATTGGCGTAGCAATTCTGATTTTCCGGATCGACGAAGCCCGGTCACAATTTTTATATCCGGCGTCCCTTTTAGCCTCATAAACCTTTCCAAATATTCGGTACGTTCAAGAATTTTCATTTCCGCGCTCTCCTTCACAGCAAGAGTATTGTATCATGCGCTATCAAAACTTTAAAAATTTTTAAGTTTCGATAGTGGCTAAATATTTTCAAAATCGTTTTCTAAACATGGTTCAGCATTTCTGGCATAAAAACCTCTTTTTGATTGTTTTTGTAATGCGCGGTTGTCTACTGCAAATATGAAAGCGGAAACAAATACTGCATGTACAAGGTGAAACGTTTTCGCGCCAGCGCGAAAAACGTATCCTGTGGCAAAACACGTATACTCGGGAAGATCGACAGGGACAGGTTCCGCCGTGCGTGCAAAAAGGCCACGAACTCAGCGCCTATCTCGAATACAACTTTTCCGGCACGTTCCTTCCATCGTGTACAAGCATAGGTCACCTATCCCCGTGTCGATACGAGGTGCATTGAATAATTTTTGGGCTGACCTTTTTCAACGTTTGGGCCTGGGTTCAATTCGCGTTTTAATCAACTAAGAAATTTTTCCGGAATCTTCTTTTATATTTTTGAGTCCTACGGAATTTCCTCCGTCGTTTATGCCATTAATGACACCGTTTTGGCACCGATTGGCACTGAAAATTTGCACTATTTCTATAGAGACAGCTCATCGGCAGGCTTAAAAATCCATTCTCAATTGTGTTAACGAAAAAAAACGCCAAGCAATTTTAGAAGGCTTCTCCACGTTTTGTTTTTAGACTTCCAATCAAACTATACCCCCGTTTTCGCCCTTTTTAGGCCAAAAATCGGCTTTCCAGGTTGTCTGTGTCGTTGCAGTCTACTCCGAAAACACAGAAAACAAGGAAACGACGGATTTCAATAAAAGCCCATAAACAAGGGCTTTTCCACCTGTTCCTTCCATCGTGTAAACATATCCGTCACCTATTCCCGTATCGATACTAGGTAGGTTGGGTGTTCATTTTTGAAGTTGACCTATTTCCCCATACGAGTAAAAGCCATATTTTTACCGCTTTACCGCGATCTGAGGCATTTTTGCAACAAAAAAGAGGAT
>DJRQ01000052.1 GCA_002440125.1 Caryophanales bacterium UBA6356
AGGGAGCTCGCCGACAGCATGTTCCAGGAAGGGACTGTCGGATACGAGAGATTGAAGAACATAGTCGATAAGATAGTCTCAGAGAAGATCAACAACAAATAACGTGGAGTAATTCCCAAAAGCAATAATAAGGAGGCGCTTGTATGAACGAGCTGACGGAAAAAGAATACCTCAATTTCATCAATGAGGTGGCGAAGGACTTCAGGAAGAGCCAGTTGCAGGCAGCCATGAGCGTGAATTCCGAGATGTTAAGATTCTACTTAAGAATCGGCGAAAGGCTCGATGGGCTTCTCCCGAAGATGAGGTTCAAGACCCATGCCTACGAGAAGATAAGCAGCGATCTGAAGAAGAGAATCCCCGGGGCGCAGTCTTTTAGCCCGACGAATATTCGCTACATGTGGAAATTCTACCGCTTCGAGAAAGATTTGGAAAACCTGCCCCAAGCTGGGGCAAGAATCGCCTTTAGCCTCCCATGGGGGCATCTGAAGGCCATAATCGACGCCTGCGGAGAGGATCGCGAGAAGGCGGTCTTCTTCATGAAAAAGGCCATCTCCAACGGCTGGTCGAGGGCGGTCCTTTTGAATTTTCTCGACACCGACCTCTATAAAAGGGAAGGCAGGGCAATATCCAATTTCTCTTTGACTTTGCCAAAGCCTGGAAGCGACTTAGCTCAAGAAGCCACCAAGGATCCCTACCAGTTCGACTTCCTCTCGCTTTCCGAGACCTATAGCGAAAAGCAGCTCAAGGATGCCTTAATGGATAATCTCCAAAAGTTCCTTCTCGAACTCGGAACGGGCTTTTCGTTCGTCGGAAGGGAATATCGTCTTCTTGTTGGTAAGACTGAGCAATTCATTGACATGCTCTTTTATAATTTCTCCCTTCATAGATTCGTGGTTATCGAGATGAAGACCAGGGAATTCAAGCCGGAGGACATGGGAAAACTTTCGACCTATGTTGCAGCGGTGGACGGCATTTTAAAGAAAGAGGGCGACGACAAAACTATCGGCCTTCTTATCTGCAAGAGCAAGGACAACGTACTGGCTAAATACTCGGCAGGTGTTGTTACCACGCCTATCGGGATCTCCGAATATCATCTTGGAAACATAATATCCGAAGATATCAAAGACAAGCTCCCTTCTATCGATGAAATCGAAAAGGAATTAGGTAAGGATAATAAATAAAATCAATCCGCTAACCATTTAGACAAAGCTTCCATCCTAAAGAAAGAAGGAAAGAGACTAAGAGCAAATTAGACAACATCATGAAGGTGCTGGAAGACGGCGGTGGTGAGTTCATGCGCTTTAAGCAAAGATACGTGGAGCTGGAAGGGGAGCTGAAGGAGATCGAGATAAAAATTGACAAGGAGATGCTGGTCCGTCCGAATTTCAGCTTGGAGCACATTGAGGAGACGTTTTCCTTCTTTGCCGGCTTGGATCTTGAGAATGAGGAAGATCGGCAAAGGCTCGTCGACGTCTTCTTGAATTCGGTCTTCGTCCACAACAATGGTGACATCGATATCGTTTTTAACTACATGACGGCCAAAAAGACCATAAAAATCGATGAATTTGGTTCGGCCTTTAAGCTAAGAGGTTCACCAATCGGTTTATTGCCGAACTTATTCCTTGTTGGAGATTGCTTTGGATTCACGATACATCCTGGTAAGTCCATATTCGTCGGAAATAAGCACGGTTAAGTCATAGAGTCTCAGGGAAGCCTGGGATTTTTTGTTGCCTCTATTTGCAAGCGTAAAAGATTCGTAAACGTCGTTATTTAACATCCCATACAAAAAAACTCCCCATATAGGCGGCAGGCCCATTCCCCGATGGCAGGAAAAAGCAGGATTCAAAGCGATTCGCCTTTGGCTTTTGAAGTAGGGCAGCAGATCGTCCGCAGATTTGCTTTTTATGTTCTCCAAGGCGTATTTGATGTATCGGTAAGGATCCAGTCCGTTGATGATTGTGGTCCTATTGATCGAGAACAGCTTTTAATCTATTTACCGCTAAGGATGGGACTTTATTTCATAGAACCATTATTTCTTTGGCTCTTTCTTTCGATGGAGAAATGTAAAATTCCAATCTAAAACAAAAGTAACAAACTGTAATATCTATATAGGCTTATGGAAGCCACATATAAGAACCACATTTTGTATAATAATTTTCTTTTTCAACGCATCGCTTTATATCATCGTCAACATTTGGATAAACAATTGATATTGTCTTCGATCCGACGAAATTATATCGAGTGAAACCTCCCTTATTTGCTTCTATATCTAGCAAAAAGAAAATTCTTAGCCCTCATGTGCAAGTAGGGACCAAAAAGTGTAATTCAGCAATAGAATAAGCGATAGCAGCATACATCCAACTTATCAAACTATCATTGCAATGATATAATTCTAGTGTAAGTTAAGAGCAAAGGAGATCGTTACCTATGCCTATCGTTAAATTACTGCATGGCTCAAACCATATTATAAAAGCGCCGGATTATTCACTCGGAAAGCCACATAACGATTACGGACAAGGCTTTTACTGCACCGAAGTCCTTGAAATGGCAAGAGAGTGGGCGTGTAAAGAAAATAAAGATGGTTTCGTAAATGAATATAATTTCAATACCGACGGATTAAACGTGTTGAATCTCCTTGACGGAAAACATAACGTATTGAATTGGATCGCATTATTGCTTAAAAACCGTATATTTACTTTGCAGGATGAAATCGCAATCGACGCGAGAAATTACATAATCGAGCATTATTCTATTGATTTGAATGGCTATGACGTCGTTATAGGGTATCGTGCGGACGATTCTTACTTTTCGTATGCGCAATCTTTTGTTAGCAACGCTTTGCCGCTAAGAAGCCTTAGCCAAGCCTTAAAGCTCGGTAAACTCGGATCGCAAACCGTGCTTATCTCCGAACGAGCATTTAAGCAAATAGAATTTGTCAATGCCGAACCTGTGGATAAAGAAGCGTATTACCCTAAATTTTTGTCGAGAGATACAACGGCGAGAATCACCTATCAGAAAGAGATTAAAAAAAGTCGCTCTTACCGCGATGAAATTTTCGTTATGGATATTTTAAGAGAGGAAATGGAAAATGACGATCCGCGCATACAACGAATTATACTTGAATGACGCTATAAAAAACCTGGCGAATGCTTTTGATTATGCGATGAACGTGTGCAAACTCGAACCTGATTGGTTTGCAAAACTTTTCGTGCAATCCGACGAATCTAGGCAATTCGAACGCGGAAATCCTGCTGTTATTTCGGGCAAATCGGGCGAAGAACTTGTTAGAGATACTCTAAGCGAGCTTTACCCAGGAGAAAAATGGCCCGTTCCGACGTTTTCAAAAGGACGCACTCCCGAATATTGGGCGGGTTGGGCTTTGGCACAATATCAATGGGCTTCGGCTAAACGCTTCAAGGATATTTTTGAACGCATCCCGTTGAGCGAGATCATTGCTATGTATTCCACTTTTCACGAAATGGACATAAGCCGTTTCAACGAATCGGTGGACAGCCGTTGCAATGGGTTCGTTACAGAAACGAAACTTCGCAAAATTCGCGAAAGCAGGCAAATATCGCAGTCCGAACTTGCGAAACTTTCGGGAGTTAATCTTCGCTCCATTCAACTTTACGAACAACGCGTAAACGACATAGACAAAGCGCAAGCAAAGACTTTATATAAATTATCCCTTGTGCTTGGTTGCAACGTTGAAGATTTGCTTGAAAAGCCCGAAACGTTTTAATACGACATACTTTTCGATTTTGCTTTTCGACATTATGGCGTCGGAAAAGCCGGCTTCGCAAAGGGTATAAAGCATCGCCGAGAACTATGAGTTAATCGACATATACGGCACTATTTTACTTATTCACTGCTTTTAAGGTTACCAGTGTATAAGTAGTCTTTAAATAATCATAAGAGTGTTATAAAATATAGCGAAAGAAGGAAGGCAGATGAATTGGCCAAAAATTATTAAAACTATTAGAGACAAACTTTTTTTAACGCAGACAGAACTTGCAGAAAAAATAAAGGTTTCGTTCGCTTCGGTTAATAGATGGGAGCAGGGGCATCATGAGCCTACAATGAAAGCAAAAAGAAAATTAGCTCAAATTTGTCGGGAGGCCGGCATAGATATGGAGACTTTATAGATGCATCCTTTTGTAAAATGGGCAGGTGGCAAGACGCAACTTTTGAATAGAATACGCGAGCTAATGCCAAAAGAGTACAACACTTACTTCGAACCTTTCATTGGTGGCGGCGCATTGCTTTTTAAAGTTGCGCCAAAGAACTTCATCATCAATGATTACAATTCGGAACTAATCCAAGCGTATAAATGTTTCACAAATGATGATATTTTCAAAAAACTAGTAGAATGCCTCGATTACCATCAGGAACATCATTCCGAAGAGCACTACTACGAAATTAGAGAAATGGACAAATCCCCAAACTTCCTTGATCTCCCTATATATGAACGTGCCGCGAGAATGGTTTATCTCAACAAGTCATGCTTCAACGGGCTTTATAGAGTCAATAGCAAAGGCTTCTTCAACGTCCCTTCCGGGAAGAAGAGGGCAGTGATATGCTATGAGAAAGAGAACTTTGAGGAAATTCGTAAATTCTTTTCGGATTCGAAACTCAAAATACTAAATGGTGATTTCCAAGATGCCGTGAAGGACGTCCAAAAAGGCGATTTCGTTTACTTCGATCCTCCATATGACGTCTTGGATGGCAAGGATTCATTCACCTCATATGCGAAAAACCCTTTTGGGAAGGTTGAGCAAAAGAGATTGGCTGACTTATATAAGACATTGTCCGACAAGGAGGCTTTTGTCATGCTTAGCAACCACAATACGGAGTACATTCGAGAACTGTATAAGGATTTCCATATTCATGTGGTAGAGGCAAAAAGAATGATAAATTCGAAGGCTTCTGGCAGAGGAAGCGTGGAAGAGGTAATCATCACCAACTATGAAAGCTAATCTTTATTTCCAAGAAGATGGATTTACTCTTTATATGGGAGATTCAAATATAATTCTGAAATCTTTCCCGGAGAAATCTGTCGACGTAATCTTTGCCGATCCTCCTTATTTCCTTTCTGGTGGTGGGATTTCATGCCATTCGGGAAAACAGGTCTCCGTGGACAAGGGGGACTGGGACAAGACGATGACGCCTAAAGAAAAACTTGCTTTTAATAGAAAATGGCTCAGATCCTGCAGAAGAGTCTTGAATGACAACGGAAGCATCTGGATTAGCGGAACCTTTCATAACATTTACTCCGTGGGTGTGGCCTTAGAGCTGGAGGGATATTCCATCATCAATAACATAACGTGGGAAAAGCCCAATCCCGCACCTAACCTTGCCTGTCGATGCTTCACAAATTCAACCGAGACAATAATATGGGCGAGGAAGATTGATGAGAAGGGAAGAAAAGGGAAACATTATTTTAATTATCCACTTATGAAGGAAATTAATGACGGAAGACAGATGAAGGATGTTTGGTTATTGAACCTTCCAAAGAAGTCTGAAAAGGAATTTGGGAAACACCCGACACAAAAGCCTTTGTCGGTGTTAGAAAGAATACTGCTGGCATCCACGAAGGAAGGCGATTTAGTCCTCGATCCGTTTAACGGAAGTGGGACAACTGGAATAGCGTGTAAATTACTGGGACGTAACTACATCGGAATAGATAAAGATGAAGATTACTTAGGATTAACTATCAAGAGATATCAAAAAGCGAAAGGAGGGAAAAATATCATATGAAGAGAAACTTTGAAGCGTGGTTGCTTACTATGAAAGACAGCATAGCGACGTGGAATTACTATACTGACTTTTCAAAGGTATATGAAAATGTCGAAAGGGTGAAAGTGGAATTGAACATTCTCAATTCACTGATAGGCTCTCCGAATATTGAGCAGGAATTCATTGCTCTTGTAAACAGATATCCGGAAGTTATAAAGGCCATCCCTATCCTGCTTGCAAAAAGAGAAAGAGAAATCAAGGTCATCGATTCGAAAGAAACCTATGTCTTCAATTTCGCCAAGATGAACTATTCCGTGGAGCAATACGCTCTCTTCATGAAGAACACTGGGCTGTTCGAACTCATTCAAAAGCACATCATTAATAACCTTGTAGACTATGTCCTCGGCGTAGAAGTCGGCATGGATACCAATGGTAGAAAAAACAGAACCGGTGACGCAATGGAGAACTTGGTCGAATCTTATTTAGTCAAAGCTGGGCTTAAAAAAGGCAAGACTTATTTCAAGGAACTCAACAAATCAATGGTTGAGCAGATGTTTGGCCTTGATTTGTCCGGTATCAGCAACCAGGATAAAACCGAGAAAAGATTCGATTTTGTTTTCGTAGATCAAATAGGTCATGTATACGCTTGCGAATGCAATTTTTATAGTGGCGGTGGGTCCAAACTTAACGAAACGGCTAGAAGCTACAAAACCTTGGCTTTGGAAGCTAAAAGCATCCCTAGTTTTACTTTCGTGTGGTTTACGGACGGAATGGGATGGAACGGCGCCAGACACAACTTGGAGGAGACGTTTGATGTGCTCGATACACTTTATGATATCAAGGATATGGAAGACGGAATCATCGAAAAGCTAGTTGACGTTAAACACGCGATTAAGGAATACATAAATGATTAAATGGCACAAAATTGCAAAGGATAATGTGAACTATTTTGCTTATCGTTGACTGGTGCATTATGTTATGTGCGTTGAATTCAGAATGAACACAAATACGAGAAACGGAATAGATAGTGTATTGAAAATACTATTTAGCAAGGGTTGGTTTCAAAAAAGGCTTATCTGAAAGAGTTGCAAAAAACAATACTGAAAAAATTGACTGTTCTATTTCAAATGATGTG
>DJRQ01000071.1 GCA_002440125.1 Caryophanales bacterium UBA6356
AAAATATGCCTTTGATAAATCACGAATGTTGCTCCTTAACACTAATATTATAGTGCATAACTCACATTTTTACTATTTTTAGTAGTTTTGTGAGTTTAAAGGGAATCTTACTCTCATACCAATCAAACTATACCCCGGTTTTGTCCCTTTTTAGGCCGAAAAACGATCTTTCGGGTTGGGTGTATAGTTGCACTATATTCCGAAAACGCAAAAAATTAGGAAATCACGAATTCCCAGAAAAAGCTGATGATTACGGGCTTTTTAACCTATTCCTTCCATTGTGTAAACATACCGGCCACCTATTCCCGTGTCGATACGACGTAGGATGGGTACTCATTTTGAACGTCGACCTATTTCCCCCATACGAGTAAAGGCCCTATTTTTACCGCTTTATCGGGTTTTCAAGTGTTTTTGCAACAAAAAAGAGGATTTTCCGCATTTTTGAGAAGTAGGAAATCCTCCAATTTTTATGATTTTTGGCTATTTTCCGCCATTTTTGCGACTAAGCAACATCACCGTCTCCACACGCATCGTTCCCACATGAAACACATGTTTACGAAACCGAGGTAGGCTACGGAATAGACATGTCCACTGACGTGTGATTTTTCATATGTCTACTGGATGATGAATACGAGGTAAGTCGTATCGGATGCGCAATCAAATACATTCGATTTGCTCGTTTTGAGCTGATTATCTGAACCTGTATTTGCCTTTGCCTTTGCCTTTCACCTGCTCCACCACATTTAGATTTTTGAGGTAGCTGATGTAATTAGTGCTAGCCGACTTCGAGGCGTTGAGGCAAGACACGATGTCCGCCCGACTGAACTCTTCGTTGAAGAAACGATCAAAGATGGCGGTCAGCGTTTTCCTGATGGAATTGGAATACGCTGATCTGTTGATGATGCCTATCGCGTCCACGCTATTAATCTTTATCCTCTCGCCACCAAAGTCCAAATTTTGGTCTTTCGAGGTAGTGTTTTGGTCTTCAAAGTCCAAATTTTGGTCATTCGTAGCCAAATCCATTGCCTTATAGGAATATTGAAGGTACTTCGTGCTTATCGGTATCATGACGGATGTGATGTCGATGTTCTCGTCGTATTCCTGATAATGGATGCCATCGCTTCCGTTCTCAACCATGGCGCGTTTCGCTTTGCCGACCCCAGAGCCGAAAGACTCGATGAGATCGAGAGATCTGAACATCTCACGGATAGAGGGGTTCTCATACATCCTGTTTGGGAAGGAATCTTTCGTGTTTAGGTCTTGTATTGTTATTGGTGGAATCGGCTTGTTGTAGTTGGTTATCACAATGGAGTCATCATAGACATATACTTGGACGCTTCTAGGGTTTTCGTAGTTCTTATGCACGATGGCATTCGTCAAAAGCTCTTCGACCGCGGAATACGGGTAATTGTATATGGTCTCGCTTTTGAGGTCGTCTTTCACGCGGAGAGTCAGGGATTTCAAATAGGCATTATTGATCTCGTCCATGGCGTTCCTGAGTTGCTTCCAAATAGGCCCTCTGAACTCCTTGGAGGACATCACCGATTCGCCCGAGGCGCTTTTGTGAATCAGCTCGACGTAGGAATAAGGGATGAATTTTTCCGGACTTCTGGAGAACATGAGCAAAGGTAATTCTTCACCATGCCCGTTTCAACATCAACAAGCCCCATATGCTCCGCCATATCCTGTTTGGACAGGTTCTTGGTGTTTTCCCGGTCGGTGGATGCGTTGAGGTATTCCCTTATATAGTCAACGTCGAGGTCATCGATGGTGGCAACGTTAGAATATTCTTCCGTGAAATGGTAGTCTGAGAACTTCTTAAGAAGCTCGAATTCCTCTTTGATGGAAGCGAGCCGAGAGTCTCTTTCAACGCGAACGTACCTGCCTCTTTTGAGATTGATGGTTTTGTCCTTTTCAGCCTTCTCAAGGACCTCGTATGGACCGATGTTGTTGTTCGAGAATGCGAAAATGACGAAGAAGCGGCCGTCGATTTCGGCGTGCGTCATCGCGTAATTTACTTTAGGCTTTATGAATCCAATCAGGGATTTCAAGGAATTCTCCACGGTCTCGATCTGGCTCTCGTCATATCCGAGGATCGGCCTTATCGGCGTGCCTTTCGATTCGGGCCCTTTGTGCTCTTCTACGCCCACCAAGATCATGGACAGATTCCTGTTCATGAGGTTGTTCGAGAAAGCGCACATCGTCTTCAAGATGCTATCTCTCTGGAGATGGGTTTTTTGTACTCGATGCAGTCGGATTCGAGCTTGCATTCTCTGAGGTACTGCAAAGCTATCTTTTTAATATCGTCGGAATTCATTTTATCACCTCATTTTTGGACTTTCGTGCCATTTATGCCATCCAATGTCCGATTTTTACCATGAAAGTCCATTTTTTCAATAATCATCTACATACTTAGTAAACTTTATGCCATATCGAATTACGCCAAAATAAAGTTCGCCGTCTAGTCTTTTTTCATCCAACGCAAAAGCTAATGTCTTTATATTGTAAAGCAGTATCAATAGCACGCAATGCCCTTGGTTGTTTTTCTATAAATCGTTGGCGCAATCATAAAAAATTCTAAATATTTTTCACTTTAGAAATCGCTTGATTATAACTTTCCTCATCGATCTTTAACTTATCAAGTTCATCTACGACAACATCCTTGCCGTACTGAATGGTCGGACGGTGGATATGTTTACGGATACTAGTAAAAACACATATTTTTTGGATTTTTTCCTGATTTTTGAAATCCTGGAAAAGAAAAAAGGACTTCCGTCCAATTTTCAAGGGCGAAAATCCTTCATTTTTGTGCCTTTTAAATCACTTTTTGGCTATTTTCGACAAAGCAACGTGATAGTCTCAACATGCGAGGTTCGACCAAACAAATCCAACGGCTTCGCTTTACAAATAATGTACTCGCCTTTTAAGGCGCATAGGTCCTTGGCTAGAGTTATGGGATTACAAGAGACATAGATGATTCTTTTTGGCTTAAGAGATAAGACCGCCTTTAAAAATTTATCGGTTGAGCCCTTGCGAGGAGGATCCATAAACAAGACGTCTATTTTCCCTTTCTTTTTAGCCATCTTTACCATAAAGTCCGTGGCATCGCCAACGATTGCCGAATAATTCGAAATGCCATTGTTCGAAGCGTTCTCTAAAGCGTTCTCGACCGCTTCAGGAACAACCTCTACCGCCAACACCCTTTTCGCTCCTTTTTTTGCCGCAAATAACCCTATTGCTCCCGTACCGGAATAGGCATCAAAAACCACATCATCTTGTTGAATATTTGCAAAATCAATGGCGGTTTCGTATAGGATTTCAGCCATTTTTGAGTTCACTTGAAAGAAAGAATTCGGCGAAATAAGGAAAGTCATTCCGTTTAGCCTTTCTTTAAGATACTTTGGGCCATAAACCAAGATAAATTTATCGCCCAAAATTACATTGGTATCTTTGTTGTTGATATTGATATAGAGGGTCGTTATTTCCGGGATTTCCTCTTTTATTTTTTCGACAAGCGAAGCGTTGCCACTTATAACGTCTCTTCTTAAAACAAGAGTCACCTGGATATTGGCATCGTGAATCGCGCTCCGAATAAGAGCGTGGCGAATATCACCCATTTTGCTTCGCTCGTCATAACCTTCGACCTTAAAAGACCGGAGGATAGGAAGCAATTTCCTAAGAATCGCTACGGCTTTAGGATCGTCGATAGGGCAATCGTCAAAAGGAACGATTTCATGGGTCCTTTCTCTATAAAATCCGTAAACAAGATTGCCATCTTTATCCTTTCCGAAAGGAACTTGAACCTTATTTCGATAGCCATAAGGTTCCTTTAGGCCCTCACACTCCAAAACATCCGTTTCGATATGGGCGCGGCGAAGTTGGTTCAAAACAAACTCCCTTTTGAGTTCTTTTTCCTTCTCGTATGAAAGCGATTGATAGACGCATCCGCCACAAGAGGTAGCAACCTTGCATCGCGGCTTTATCCGATAAGGAGAAGGCTTGGAGAGGGAAACGAGCCTTCCAAAATAAGCGCCGTTCCTCTTATAAGAAACTTCGACAACGCCTTCATCCAAAGGCAACATCGACGGCACAAAAATCGTAGAATCACCAGCAAAACAGACACCTTTCCCCTCAAAAGAGGAATCGATGCACCTCGTTTCAAAACGTTTTCCTATAAACTCGTCTTTTTTCATTTCTTCAACGTTTTTTTATAAGCGAGGAAGCGCTCATCAAAATCTCGCACAAAAGAGTTCCGCATAGGCTTAGTGAGCTCCACATAGCCGACTAGACCCGTATCTTTTAAGAGGCTATAGGCGATCATGAAATCATTATGGTCTTCGCTTTGGCCAGAGACATCGATCTGATTCGGGGAGCCAAGAAAAATGATTTTCGTGCAAGACCCAATTCTCGTTACTAATGTTTGAATCTCGTTGATATCCATATTTTGCGTTTCATCCACAAGGATGATGGAATCCTCAAAAGACCTTCCTCTTAGAAATTCCGGCGCCAAAGGAATGATGTCATTGGGAAGACGTTGATAGGA
>DJRQ01000070.1:0-1118 GCA_002440125.1 Caryophanales bacterium UBA6356
ACACTCACTTCAAACTCCATAGCTATGCCGATGGCGAGAACGTCGAGCAAATTAAAGGAACGCAAGATATCTGGACAAATTACTTCAAACAATACAAGAACGACAATGACAATCGTTTTTGGCTTAAATCATTTAGCGACAAAACGGAAGGCTTATACATTACCGCAAAAGCGGCAGAAGACAAAGATGCCGCTGGTTCCATAACATTATCCAACTTCCAACTATTCAAATCCTCCATCACAGAGACTTGGGGAAGCGGACAAATGACAGGCTGGACCGCCGTTACGGATGCCAACAAATATATCGCCTACGAAAATGGAGAACTCGTTTTTGATAACGCCGGAATGAAAGGTTGGCAACAAGCAGGAGCAATACCATCCTCCATGATGGGCGAAGCCATTAATCGTGAATTCTACGTAAAAATATTGGCCGAAGGATTCTTCCAAGCAAATCAGCCACAAAACACCAGGATAGTCGTTGCCGATAAGACCGGAGCTCCCGCCGGTTATGACTTTCAAGCAAGCGACGGATCGAAAAAAGAGACGGATGATGGCTTCGTTTCTCCAACCAAGGATGGCAAAGCCTTTGGGCTCATAAAGGGAAATTATTACGAAGGTGACCTTGCCTTTGGCTTAGATTACCCGGGGGCGTTTGCAGTCCGTATCAATTACGACTTCTTGATTTCCTATACGGGATCTGGCGTTAAAAGTAAAGAACTAATGCCATTGGCGAGCTCCACTAATGTGGCGACAACCAGAATCTCTTTGCAAAATATCACTTATGCAGAAGGCGCCGATAATCAAATAAACCTTCAATTGCCAAACTCCAAAAAACACAAAGGAATGAAATTGAAAATGATTTGGAACGACAGTTCTAAACCACAAGACAATGTTCCCGTTTTAAGTTTTAATGAAAAGGATGTTCTCTGGTGGGTCACATATAGCAAAGTGAACAATTATTATGAAGCGGCGGCTCAGTTAACATTCAAAGACGAAAATCCAGGCGCCACGATTGCTCTTAGGCCCGAAACTGTAGGAACCGACCCAACCACAATCACCTTCGAATATTCCTGGATCGACTAATAGTCCGATTATCAAAAGCCTTCTAGTAAATCAATT
>DJRQ01000070.1:1146-16521 GCA_002440125.1 Caryophanales bacterium UBA6356
TTTTGTGCCTCCAATATAATACAAGCATGAGCAGAATCACCCTTGAAAACTTAGGAGTATCCTTTACCGAAAAGAAGAAAGAAACGGTTGTTTTCTCGCATCTTAACGCTTCTTTTCCTGATGGAAAGGTCAATGTCATTCTTGGAAAATCGGGCGAAGGCAAAACAACCATCCTCCAATGCATCATGGGAAAGCTTCGATATGACGGATCCATTCTTTTTGATGGCGTCGCCATCGACAAGACGCCAATAGAAAAAAGGAACATCTCCTACGTGAGCCAAGAATACGCCTTATACCCCCATTTCACGGTCTTTGAGAATATCGCTTTCCCACTAAGGCTTTTAAATACGCCAAGGAAGGAAATCGAAGAACGCGTCTATAAAATCGCCGAAGATCTCGGTTTAAAGGATTGCCTATCGAGGAAGCCTCGTTATCTTTCGGGTGGCCAGCAACAACGCGTTGCCATCGCAAGAGCGATCATCAAAAAGAACGATGTCTTTTTGCTTGATGAGCCTTTATCAAATCTCGATCTTCCAAAGAAGCAAGAGACAAGGCTCTTATTCAAAAAGCTTTTCAATTCCCTTAAGCCAACCGTTCTTTACGTGACCCACGATTTTAGCGAAGCGCTCGCTTTAGGGGATAGGCTTTTCGTTCTTGATGAGGGGAAGATCGCCTTTGAAGGAACGCCCGAAGAAGCCCTTTTCTCACCCCTACCGTCCTTAGAAGCCTTAAGGAGCGACATCGAATGAAAGAATTAGCAAGGAATTTTATAGCAAGAAAGAAAAAAGAGATGGTTTTTGCATTGGTTATTGCAATATTTTCTATTGTAATCGCCATTTCCGGTTTTGTTCTTTCGTGTGTCTATTTCGAGACAATCGGAAAAGGGCTTTTCTACCTTTATTCCTTTCTTTCCCTCTTTCTTTTCGGCATGTTAGCCATATGGGGAATTATTGGTTATTGGAGCAACCGTTATGAAATTTCCTTTTGGAAAAAGAAAAGCAAAGACGAAGAGATATCCGGTCGGATAATCAAGGTTTCCTCCTATACAGTCGATCGCCACTTCGATTCGCTTAAGATCGCTTTGGAAGGAGGAAGGTTTGTGTATTGGTTTTCGCCCTTTGGCAATTGCCCTTTCAAAGATGGAGAGACTTATCGGCTCCAAACGAAAGACAATTGGATTAGCGGATGGGAGAAAGTCTTATGAAAGGGAAGATATCTTCTTATGCTCGTCGTCATTGGCTTCCCTATACCATCTATTTGGTTTTGGCAAGCCTAGTAACGGGCATCACGGCCACTTATCTAGGAAAAACGAAAGATACCGAAAAAATCGATATTTTCATCGTGAGCGAGAATTTCGAAAGAGAAAAGTTCTCCAAGAAGCTCGAAGAGAGTAAACCTAGCTATCTTAAAGAATTGAATTATCGTTACGTCTCTCCAAATGACAACGCCTTCTCATCCATTTTAGGCACTTATGGCGTAGTCGAAGCCGATCTTTATTTCTTTCGGGAATCGGTCATAAAGAAAGTGGAGTGCAGCGCTTTCATGCTTGCTCTTAATGCCAAAACTATCGAAAAAACATATGGAGAAAGCCTCGCTTATTATGAAGATGAGGGGCGAATATATGGCATCGCGCTAAGGGAAGAATATTTCAATGACGAAGAGACAATATACGCTTGCTTCAATAAAGATTCCCTCCATTTGGGGGAGTGGAAAGAGGAAACGCTTAATGGCGATATCGAAATCGTGAGGGCCTTTTTATGAAGAATCCTTTCAAAAGGAAACCAAGAAGCGTCGACTTTACGGCAGAGGGACTACCAAGCTCGAGGCCCGCATTATTTTGGGACATTCTCAAAAACGAGCATCGAAAGCTTTTTGGCGCCGCCCTCTTGCTCACTCTCTTTTCCCTTCCTTTCGTGGCGCTTCATATCTTTACCGACTTTGAGCTTTTGATGCTTCAAAAGGATGATGTATCCGAGACATGGCCCTACTACATCTTCTTGGCCATTTTGCCAATAAGCGCGGCGATATATGGAATCGGGCTAGGAGGGATCTTAAGAATCGTTCGAAGGCTTTGTTACTTGGAACCCGTTTTCTTTTGGGAGGATTTTAAGCTTGGCATCAAGCAAAACGCCAAGCAATGCGTCTTCTTTTGTTTCTTCATCGGCGTTTCTTTTTCAATTTGTTATCTAGGAAGGATCTCCCATAGCGAGGATATCCTTTGGAACATCCCTTTTGGGATATTCGCGCTCATCGTGTTTCCTTGTTTGCTCTTTTCTTTCGTGCCAATGGCAACATATTCCAATTCCTTCATGCAAAATCTTAGTCTATCCTCCCGCCTCTACCTCAAAGCGTTCCTTACGAACATTATTCCCTTAGCTCTCTTTTTATCTCCCTTATTTCTTGAATTCATACCGGATTTAGCCGTGAAATACATTGTGTTTTTGCTTTTTTCGATTTTGATTTGGCCATTATTGCTTCTTGGCTTCTTCCTCTATCAAACCTTTCTTCTTGATAAATACATCAACAAAGAAAAATTCCCCGCGCTCTACGACCGGGGAATCCATAGAAAAAAGAAGAACTAGTTTTTTCCTTCTTTTCTCGTTTTGCCAGGCGTCATATGGAATTCCTTGGTATAGAGCTTATGAAAATGGGAAACGGATTCGATGCCGATTTCATTGACCACGCTTTCGATGGTCATCGAGGTGCTCCGAAGAAGGTAATTCGCATAATCCATGCGCTTCTTTGTGATATAAGCCACTAGCCCCATGCCGAAACACGCTTTGAATTTCTGACAAAAATACTTTTCGTTATAGCCTACTACTTCGCGTATCTTTTGGTAAGCATCCGGCTTATTGAAATATTGGGCAATGGCATCAATCGTGATTTGCTCGAACGGCGTCGTCTGAACCTTTTGTGGGGTTTCGCAATAAAGAAGAGAAAGAAGGCGCATGGCGATGATGTTTTCCGTCACTCTCCTTCTCTCAACGTCCGTTAAAGCCAAAAAAGAAGTCGTGCTTTCTTCTAAGTAAAGAACTTCGGTAAGGCTAAGATGCGCTTTAATATAGCCTTGCTTTTGCATTTCATCGAAAAAAGAAGGTTCGATCGCCATCTTGGCTCTCTCAAAGACATCGTTATTGACAAGATAGTCGCGATGGACGCTTTCGCCGCAAGCGATAAACTCATGAACAACGCCAGGATAAATCAAAAACATGTCCCCTGTTCTAAGCCGTTCTTTGTGTCCATTGACGATGTGATCGATCGAACCTTGATTCACCACGAAAACCTCATAAAAGGGGTGGCAATGCTTGGGTGAGGAACCGCCCGTGTTCAAAATGGTGTGGAAAGGGATGCTCATCTTTTCGTAAACACGAACGTTTTGCTGCATATCTAAACCCATTATATAAGCAAAAAACAAACTAACAAGAATGTAAAAGCTTTTAAAACTGACTAAAGAGCACTTTTGCGGAACTCTTATCCCTATTGATAAAAAGCGGTGTGAACAATAATTAACTGACTGATGATAGGGCTTTCATAAAATGAAAAGACCCTATGCAAAAAGGAGAAAACAATGAAGAAAAAAATCGCCTTGCTTCTTCTTGCCACAAGTTCCATTTTGGCTTCTTGTGTAGGAACCGAAACCCCCTCTTCGTCAAGCTCTGACTCTTCGAGCTCCTCTTCCTCTCACTCTTCTTCAAGCGTTACTCCTAAGAAGTCCTATTCTCTAAAAATCGTGACCAATTACGATAAAGTCAAACTCGTCGATATCGATGGCGAAGCGTTAAAGAACGAATACTTAGAGGACACGCTCGTTTCCTTCAAGGTTTTCGAAAGCGAGAAGTATAGCGCCCGCATTTACCTCAACGATTTTCGTCTAAAGGAAAAAGATGGCGTTTATAGTTTCCTTATGGCCCGCGATAGCGTCCTTTCTATCGATGCCACGGATAAGACCTATAAAGTCCGAATGCAAGAGGATGAAGCCGCTTCGCTCCTTTTCACCGACGAAGCAGGAAACGCCTTAGAAAATCAATCGGGCGAAGGCACCATCGGAAGCGACGTCTATTTCACTTTGGCTCCCAAGGATGGGAAGACCGTGCCTTTTTACACCACATGCTATCAAATATTCTTGGATGGCGAAAAGCTAAGCCGAAATGAAAATGGCCTTTATAAAATCGCTTCACTATCGAAAGACGAGACGTTGACCTTGGAAAAAGAGAAGCACCAATACGAAAACGGCTATTGCATCCATTGTGGAACTGACGCAAATGTCATTGGCGTTTTCCCGAAAAACAACGCAAAAGTCGAATATAACAAAACCTTGAAGGGTTGGCGAATCGAAAGAGATCCCGAAACGAACGCCGGGGAGGTCGTTCTAGAAAAAGAATATCTCCTTTATCTATTGGGGGATGGCGCTGCTCTTGAACTCACCTTCGGCAATGGCAAGAAATTCGGCTATACCGCTTTAAAAGGGGACGCCATTACAACAGCCATAAGCATCTCCACCCATGGAACGGATGGGAAAAACGTCTATGAAACAGTTTTCCGACCCGTGCAATATGGCGGAACAGGCGAGGAAGGGCTTTGCACATTCTCGCTTTCGCGTTCTGTTCTTGAGGCTGATGGGATTGACGGCAACCTCTATCTTTATATCGATTACGCCAATAACCCCAGTTGCGATGAATCGAATCCTATTCCCTATTTCTTCGTCTATGGCATCGAGCGCGAAAAAGAGCCCACGCTCGAGAAGCTTTTGCCCTCGCATAAAGATGTCTTCAATAGCGTCTCCGAATTCATCGAAGGATGTGGCGTGAAGCTAACCAAAACCGATGATAACACGTCAGGAGCATTAAGAACGTGCCTCTCTAAAACATATTTAACCTATTACAAGAATCTTGGGAAATCGAAGATGAAAGTGGCTTATTCCGAACCCTTTGACGGATCGACTAGCACCCTCTCACAAACGCTTCTTCTTGTTGGATCGCTAAATGGCGCCTTCACAACGGGCAAGGAGAGCTATCTCGCCAATTTTGTCGAAATGGGTTCCTATGAAAAGGGGAGCTTTAAGAACGGCGAAAAAGACATCACGACCTACACCGCCACTTACGACCTTAAAGAAGCCTATGGCGAAAATTGGAACGATGACGATATCCTCTTCCAATTCGGCGTTCATTTTGAGCATTCGCAAATGCTCAAAGAGAAGAGCGTCTACGTCCATAACATCACCTTCATCGAATAAATAGGAGCGACAATGAATTCTTTCCACATCTTGACATCATCAAACGATTCTTGCATCCAATACGGCAAGAAGCTTTTAACGGACTACCTCTTGAAAGCAAGCCTTATTCCAAACGAAAAAGAAGGGCACACATTCGAACTCCTTTTGGCGTACGAAACGACGAAATACCTGGAGTTTGCAAAGGAAATAAAAAGAGAAGACGGTTTTGCCTTCCTAAACGAAATGGGAAAATCGATCTTCTTGGCCAAAACGCCGCGTGGCCTTCTATATAGCATCGTCACCTACCTTCAAGACGATCTTGGAGTACGTTTCTTTCACGAAGACGAGGAATACATCCCTTTATTATCGGAGGTCCTTCCTCCCAAAGAACGCGTCATAAATCCTCCCTTCAAGATGCGAAATTATTTGGTAGGGAAATGCTATAACGAAAAGCTCGACAAAAAGGATAACGAAGCTATTTATGACGAAATGGTGAAGAATCGCGTTTTGGATGTCTTTACGCCGCTCGATCTGAAACACGGTGGCAAAGCGAAAGTCTATGGACGAAACGTTTCCCACAACTTCCGTCTTTATTGTCCTTTCGAGAAATACGAAAAAACGCATCCCGAATTCTTCCAAGAGATTCATTCGGGAAATACCCTTATGAAAACCATCGACATCACCAACGGCATTAGGGATGAAGATGGCACGCTCGATGAATCAAAGGATGTCAGCGTTGTCAAAGTCGTCATCGAAGAGATGAAGAAAGACGTATTGAACCACCCCGATTGTTCTTATTTTTCAATCACCCAAGAAGATGGGAAAGAGCATTTCGAAGACGAACATAACCAAAAGCTTGAAAAGAAATATAAGAGAAGTGGCATGCTCATCCGTTTCTGTAACGTCATCGCTCGTGCCCTATCGAGTTGGGCCAAAGAAACATTAGGACGCGATATCTATATCATCACCTTCGGCTACGACTATGCCTCAGAAGCGCCCGTCAAAGAAGAGAACGGAAAGATCGTTCCTATCGATAGCACCGTTATCGCGGATAGCCATCTTATTATCCAACTCGCCCTCTTTTCGAACGCCGGCCTCCCCTATTTCTCCAAAAAGCAAGACAAAAGCTTGGTCGAAAAACTCAAAAACTGGAAAATCGTTGCAAAGACCTTTTGGTTTTGGGCCTATGACATCGATTTCGCGAATTACTACGCCTTCATCGATTCCTTTTACCTCATAAAGCAAAACGTTCTCGATTTCTATAATTACGGCATCGAGTATCTTTTGATGCAAGGAACCTATGACGCAAATAGAAATTGGCAATGCGACGCCAGAAGCTACGTCTATGACCGCTTAATGTGGGATTTTAGTCTTGACCAAGACGCTTTGCTTAAAGAATATCTCGACGCCTATTATGGGCCCGCCTCAAAGAAGGTGCTTTCGTTTATCGAACTTTACCATAGCCACTACGAGAAGCTACGCATGGAAGGCGTTGATGTCAGTTTCCAAACGTGGGGGAATGAATGCTCTCCGGAGATATTGCCTCTTCTAGTCGTCCAAAAAGGCCTTTCATTGCTAAAAGAGGGGGAGAAAGAAATCGAAGACTCCTCCCTTTCCGAAGAAAGGAAGAAAACGCTTCTTCGCCGGCTCTATGGCGTTATGACAACGCCTTTATCCGCGCTCTACTTAAATTTCGATGCTTATTTCCCTAATGGAAGCAAAGAAGAAAAAGAAGAGGCCAAACAGGAATTCATCGTCAAAGCGGATCTCTCCGGCGAAACAAAAGCCCGCGAAGCCTTCCCTTTGGATAAATATCTACATTGGGTCGAAAGCGAAGACTACCTCATCCGTCCGATTTATAAAAATGGGTCCACCATAAGTGGCGAAAGGAGCGAAAGCGAAATATGAAAGCGAAAAAGATCCTATTCTTGGCAATGGTCTCTTTAGGACTAGGAGGGCTTCTTTCGTGTTCGGAAGCACCCATTTCCTCATCTTCATTAAGCCAAGAGCATACGCATGTCTTTAAAGAAGGCACTTATGCTTGCGAAGAAAGAAGATGCTTGACATGCGGAAAGACCATCGAGCCGACAGAACCCCACCAAAACGAACTATTGAAGGTGACGGAACCCACTTGCACGAATAAAGGCTTTTCCCTCTATCGTTGCAAGCGTTGCGAAACCATCTCCAAAAGCGACTATAAAGACGCTTTGGGGCACGATTACCAAGTCGGAGAACGAGTCGAAAGCGCTTGCGACCATGTCGGCTATACCGAATTCGATTGCTCTCGGTGCGAAAGCTCCTACAAAGAGTATCTTCCTTCGCTAGAACACCAATTCGACGAATCGAAAACGATTAGGAAAGAACCGACATGTGTGGATTATGGCTCTATTAACAAGTATTGCGTGACTTGCAAAAAGACATACGTGACGGAATATATAGCCGCGTTAGGGCATACGCCAAACCCACAAAAAGACGTCGTTCACAAAGCGACTTGCGAAAAGGAAGGGTATACGTCACACGTTTGCGAAGTGTGTGGGGTTTCCTATAACGATTCCTATCTCGCCAAACTCCCCCACGAATTTAAGACCATCAAGAATTTCGAGGCCACTTGCGAACATGCTTCCTACCTCGAAAAAGCATGCATGAATTGCGGTTTAATCGCTTACGAAGGAAGCGGCAGCCAAAAGCTTTCACACTCCTTTGGCGAAGATGGACTTTGCCTCACTTGCCATAAAGATTACTCAGAAGCGAACTTCTTCACCTTCCAAAAAGGGGAACAGATTATTCCATGCATCGAAGATGAGATTTACGAACATAAGATTCTCTCCAAAACGGATAGTGAAGCCATTGTCGGAAAAATATCCAAAGCGGATATGGACTATCTTCTAAGCAAAGGCGTCCGTTCCCTCTTCATAGAATTTGGAAATGGCGATGAGAACATAAGGAAATTCACGATCCAAGCGGGTAGCCAAAATAAGATTCAAAAGCCCACAAGCGCCTATTTCGATCGTCTAGTTTCCATGCAACTCGACCTCGTCGATGGCCAAAAGAAACCGACATCGCTTCTTGAAGATGGGGCCTTCGAATTCGAAATAACCCATCAAAACGGCACCCTGGAATCGAATGAAACCTATAACGATTTCGCTTTCCGTTATAACTTCCTTTATGAATACGACGAAGCAAATCCCGCCACTTGGATCCACGAGACAAAAGGACAATGCAACGTCGATTACGTAAGGGAAAAGGGATATCGCCTTGACTACTTGATGGAGCAAGAAAACTACTCTTTCAAAGCAGAGCTTTCCAAAGAGCTCTTGGCAAAGAAAGTATCGGAAGGAAATACCACGATGAAGATAACCTTCACCTCTTCTTTCCAAAATGATTTTGCTTCCGGAGACGCCTCCAAATGCAATTACGCCTTCTTTGCCGATTATAAGAAAGATGGCGGCGTTTCGGAAAGGGGAGCGGTAGGTAGCGCTTGGATACATGGCGGAAGCACGAAAGACAATACGCATTTCACCCACACTTTCGAAAACCTCGATAAGATAGACTATAAGACGAATGGCATCGAAATGAATTTCTCCACCAACGACATGAATGGCAAATTCGCCGGACACATCTATATTGAAAGCATTTCTTTCGAAGGGTCCTCTCTATGAGTGCGGTTATCGCAAGAACCAATAAAGGCAAAAGCAAAGTCGGGAAGAATACCTGGCAAGAGAATCTCTTCATTCTCTCTTGCGTGATCATTCCTCTTCTTTCTTTTGCCGTCTTCTATCTTTACGTCAATTTCGACTCCTTCTTGATGGCTTTCCAAAAGCCGGTGAAAGGAGAGCTCACTTGGACGCTTGATAACTTCAAGTGGGTTTGGACGAAGATTCTCAACGGAAGCACAAACGACGTCGATAACTTACAACTCGCTTTCAAGAACACCTTCATCACTTTCGGCGTTCAAATAGCCCTTTTCTTTGTGGGTCTATTGGTTTCTTATGCGCTCTATAAGCAAGTCCTAGGCTACAAAGCCTTCCGTATCCTCTTCTATCTTCCTTCCATCATTTCAACCGTTGTCTCCTCTTTCTTCTATATTGAAATGATGAACTCGGAGTGGTTCCAACAGATGCTGACATTCCTTTTTAGCCTCGACTACGACATCGCTTCGCCACTCATGGATAGCGATTTCGCAAATGGGATGGTTCTTCTAAACTTCATATGGCTTGGTATCCCAAGCAACATGATTCTTTGGGGCGGAGCCTTCTCGAGAATCCCTACAGCCGTTTTGGAATCGGCAAGAATCGATGGCTGCAATTGGGTGAGAGAGCTCTTCCAAATCATCCTTCCCATCATTTGGCCAACCTTCGTCATGCTTATTACCACCAATCTTGCCGGCATCTTTGGGGCAACCGGCTCCGTCTTCCTTCTGACAGGTGGCGAATACGGCACCCAAACGGTAAGCAATTGGCTCTATATGAAAGTCCAAGGCGCAGGAAACGATATGGACCCAAGACTTTATTACGCCTCGGCGCTTGGACTTATGCTAACGGTCTTAAGCTGCGCGATTGCCATACTTAGCCGAAGCATTCTCAATAAACACGTCGAGGAGGTGACATTCTAATGAAAAGCTTGAATCGATATTGGAGAGAACGTCATCTTTCGAAATCGGAAATCGTCTTCCGGGTGATTGCTTTCGTATTCTTTCTTGTCGTTGCCTTCAGTTATGTCTATCTCATCTTTTGGTGCTTCTATAGCGGCATGCGAAGCCATGAAGATTTCGCGGCGAATCCCTTTGGCTTTAGCGCTTTGCATCTAGAGAATTACATTGACGTCTTTAGGGTCATCGAAAGCAATGGCGCAAGCTTCTTCGAGATGATCGGCAATAGCCTTTATTTCTCTTTCTTAGGACCGCTCCTATGCATCTTCGTAACGTGTCAATTTGCTTACGTCGCTTCCAAATACCGTTTCCCAGGGGCGAAAATAATCTATATTCTCGTCTTGGCCGTCACCATTTTGCCAATCTATGGCACAAGCAACGGCATGTATAAGCTTCTCTACAATCTCGGATGGATGAACACCCATCTTATGATTCTCACCTCATTAGGGGGCTTTAACATCTACTTCCTCTTCTTCTACGCCTTCTTCAATTCCCTTTCCTGGACCTACGCCGAAGCGGCCCAAGTGGATGGAGCCAATCCTTGGCAAATCTTCTATAAAGTGATGCTCCCCCAAGCTCTCCCAATGTTCGGTTCCCTCTTCTTAATGTGTTGGATAACCGAGTGGAATAGCTATGCCACTGCGCTCATCTACCTTCCTAAGCTCCCAACGCTTGCCGTTGGTATCTACCAATTTAAGACCCTCACCCTTTATAGCAACCGCAGCGATCTTCTCTATGCCGCTTGCGCGATATCGATGATTCCACCATTGCTTCTGTTCATCTTCTGCAACAAAGCGCTGATGTCAAACGTCTCCATCGGCGGTATCAAAGAATAAAAGGAATAAAAATTAAGGAGAATAAAACCATGAAAAAAACCAAACTCGTCTTGCTCGCCTTCGCTTCGCTAACTACCCTCGCCTCTTGCGGAAGAAATTCCAACCAAGGAGACCCCAACACCATTCAAATCTACGCTTGGGAATCGGGGACTGGAAAGGAATGGCTTCAAAAGATCGTGGACGATTTTAATGCCTCCCAAAGCGAGTACAAAGCCGTTTTAGAAACTTTAACCAACAGCGGCACCATCATCAAAACCCTAGACGTAGGCACCTCGAACCCCTACGACCTCTACTTCACCAATTTGAACAATTTCCAACATTACGATTCCTTCGAGGCTCTGGACGAGGTTCTTTCCTATAAGCACGAAGGCGAATCGAAGACCATCGGCGAAAAATTCTACCCTGGTTTCTTAGATGCCGAAAAAGATCCTTCAGATGGGTCGCATCACGTCTTGAATTATGGCAATAACGTCGCCGGCATCGTTTATAACAAAGACATGGTCGATGACAATAGCGTGCCAAGAACAACCAATGAACTCGCCGATTTAGTTCTCGAACTCCAAGACAAGAATATCACCCCTTGGCTCTTCTATAACGAGCCCGGAGGCCTTAACGGCTATTGGAATTACGTCTCAACCGCCTGGGCGGCTCAATACGACGGCCTCGACTATTTCAATAACAACCTCATGACCCTTAAAGACGCGAACGGGAATAGCCCTTCTCGCGCCGTTATGGAAAAGAAAGATGGCCGTTATGAAGCCCTCAAGGTGATGGAGGAAATTCTCACTCCGACCACCACCCACGCACAGTGCACCAACACAAATTTCACTACCGTCCAAACCCGTTATCTCAAGGGGGATGCCGCTTTGACGATCAATGGCTCTTGGCTCCTAAACGAAAACAAATCGAGCGCCAACGTCGCTTTGATGAAAACGCCGGTTATTTCTTCCATCGTCGAAAAACTCGAAAATAAGAAAATGTCCGACGAAACCCTCTCGGAAATCGTGAAGCAAATAGACGAAGGCGCCATCAATAGCACTCTTTGCAGCGATAAAGATTTCGCCCGCATCAAAGAAGCGCGGAACACCATCTACAATAACGCCGCCGAGCAATACATCTTCGCTCCGAATTATTCTAATGCCATCGAAGGATCCAAAACGTTCTTGAAATATCTCTTCAAAGATTCCTCCATCCTCACCTATATGAACACCCTTCATCTTCCTTTCACCGCCAAGCTAAGCGATGAATCCCTATACGACAATTCAAACGATTCTTCTTGGGCGAAATCGCTTTTCGATATCGCCGAAAACAAGGGTTTGATGATGCAAATGTCTCGGAGCGCCGTCTATCGCGACCAAGGCGTCAACCCCTTTTGCAACGTCATGACCGCTCAATCATTCATAGCGCGCAAGCCTGAAGACCGCAAAAATGCCGATGGGGTTTGGAATAACCTGCTTGCAAAAGTAAACGAAGAATGGGAGGCGTGGACGAATGAATAAAAAGGAAGCCGTTTTCTTTCTTAGTGGTCTTTTATCATTGACCTCCCTAGGTGCCATTTTGGCAATCGAAGGCGCGCCTTCATCAGTCTCTGCCGGGAGCTCTATCCGTTATGCGATTAGCGAAAACTCCGTTAGCGAAGGCCGAATCAATACCGGCGATATCAGGGCGAGTGGCGAGGTAAATGGTCTTGATTCCTCTATTCGGTTTGGAGAAGGAAAAGCCATCGCCAAAATGCGTATCAACAACTACAAAGATGCCGGCCTCCGTTACGTCTATCGTTCTTCTTTCGACCTAAAACTCACTTCGCTTGAAACGGATGGCGCCTTTAGGATCGTAAGTGGCCTTCCAGGAATCTCAAGTTCCTATAATGAAAAAGGAGTTCTTTCCTTCGACATCGAAAAAACGGTCGGAAATATCTTTTTAAGCGTGACCGAGCACTATGGAAACGATCTCAAAACAACCCTTTTAGAGAAACAGCAAATCAAGGGATTAGAAGAAGGGAAAGAAGCCTCTTTCTCGATTGATGTCGAAACAAAAGGAGCGCTTACTTTTGCCATAAACGGCAATTCCCTATTGAAGGAAGCGCCTTTGCTCGAAAGCGGAACCGGTTACTTTGGCTTCATTAGCGAAGGGAATAACGACATCCTTCTTTCTTCTTGCGTTACCTATGGCTACACCTATAACGCTCCAGAGAACGTGCCGTCATATTTAGAGACCTTCGACAAAGAAGTAGGCTCCTATAATGCCGACTACTTCTATAGCGCGAGCGATGCCAGTCCCGTTTCGCCAAGCTACTTAGCCGTCGATAAGGATGTAGGAGCGCTTCATTTTTCGAATGTCTCCAATGGCCATATCACCACGCGTTATATGTATTCGAATTTCTCGATGGAATTCGAAATCCCACAAATTCGGAAAGAAGCGAAATACGATGAGAATGGCACCCTTTTATCGCCCATCACCACTGGCTTTGGCATCGGTTGGGGCATTGAAGCGCCTTTAAGCGCAGCAGGCCAAACCTGGGCCAATTCGACCTGGGTGCAATTCGAAAACATTTCGATTAATAGCGCTTTAGATCATACCGTCCCTAGCAAAAACCCACGATTGATCCTCTATAAAGCCACCAAAGCGCTTCATCTAGAAAACCTATCTAAGAACTTCTTTAGCCCCAATGAGAAGAGAGTCCCTACCATCAAATTATCCTTAGTCGATGGCGTGCTTGATATCTATGTCCGCTACGAAGATGAGACAAGCTATGGCTCTTCTATATTTCACTTTGACTTAGGAGAAACCGCGGAAGGATATCTCCGTATTTTGACGCTTGGCGATGCAAGCCTTCCTGCTACTGGGTTAAAGAACGCTTCGATTACGGATTTCTCGATCGATAACTTAGCAATCGAGAATCTCGATGCGCCTAGTTACCGGCAAGAAACGGTTGTGGGCTATCGCCCAAATGGCATTTCGGGTGGCGAGAATTACCATTACGAAACAGTCACGGACGATTCCGATTTAATCGGAAACAAACTCTCCACGAAAAATCAAAAAAAGACAAAAGGATATGCAATTCTTAGTTGCTTTTCCTTAATTAGCCTCTCTCTTATCGTGACATTCACTAAAAGGAGATCCTTATGAGAAAACCTTTTTCCAAAAAGCCTTTTGCCCTTCTTTTCGGATCGCTCCTATCGCTATGTAGCTGTGGCGAGGGTCCGAACAAAACCTGCGTCCTCTATGAAGATGGGATGGATTACGTCACTTCTACGAAAGGGACGCCAGAAGAGTACGCATCCTTGAGTTTCGATGTCATCGGAGGCGATGAGGTGATGCCTATTGGGGGTTTTTACGCCCCGTTTGCCTCGGGAGGAAGCGTCGACGGCCATGCCATGCCAAATTTTTTAACCGAAGACATCTTCCAGGCCTTAGAAGATTGCGGCATCAACACCTTTGTCTATTCCGTCGACCGCTGGGTCACTGGTGCTAGCAATAACAACCTCGTAACCGCGCTCGATTTATGCGAGAAACACAACATCGGCTATTTTGTAGACACTTACGAAGTGCGGAAGAACCTTGGAAGCCACACCGAGAAATTCCCGGTTGATTCCATGGATCTAAGCAATCTCGAAGAAGTCATCAACGAAGTGAGCAACAAAGGCCAAAGGAAATCCGTCATTGGACTTTTGGCAAACGACGAGCCTTTCTCGCACGAACTCGACAACATCAACGCTTATTTAGAGAAGTTCTACTCTTTGCCAAACGTAAAAGAGAACAATTACGAAGTCTATATGAACGCCCTCACCTATTGGGAAGGCAAAAGCAATTTCTATGGCTACGATTCGCCTATGACCTATGACGAATATATGGAAAAATATTTCTCTTCTAAGAACCATACCAAAATGCTTTCCGTCACCCAATATCCTTATACGAGCGAAGAAACCGATGAAAGCCAACTCACGAGCTTGCTCTTTAACCAGCTTGCGCTTTATAGGGGCTATGCCAAGAAATATGGCGTTTCTCTTTGGCGCATGCTTCAAGCGGGCGGCCAATGGAACGATGAAGCCGAATGGATCGAATCCGTTTCCCCATATCCTAACGAAGCAGAGCTTCTATTCGATGTGAATACATCTCTTGCCTTTGGCGCTAAAGCCATTCAATACTTCCCTCTCATCCAACCCCTTTACTTCGCTTACGAAAAAGGCGGAACTTACGATTTCAATAACCGCAACGGTCTCATCGGAGCGGATGGAAACCTAACTCGTTGGTATTACTACGCCAAAAGAGCCAATACCCAGATAAAGGCCATTGACCACGTTTTGATGAAATCCTCTAACGATGGTGTCTTAGTCCATGGCGAAACCGCAAATACATACATGGTCGAGAAAGCAAGCTTAGGAGACGCTTATATCGCAGGCGAATCCTTCCGCGAGCTTTCTAGCATCGAAGGCGATGATTGCATGGTCGGTTGCTTCGACTATCAAGGAGGAACCGCCCTTTATGTCGTCAACTATTCGAGAAAGCAAAAAGGGAACATCGATCTAAGCTTCAATAACAATTACCGTTACGAAGTGATACAAAGAGGCGTTTCCGCCGATGTCGTTGGAAATTACGTTCCTCTAACGCTTGACGCAGGCGAAGGTGCGCTCATTGTTTTGAAATAAAAAGCAACGCAAACAAAATCCGGTGGTCCT
>DJRQ01000033.1:0-21794 GCA_002440125.1 Caryophanales bacterium UBA6356
TGAGCGCGACGTCTCTTTCCTTGCCGATGTTTCTTTGCTTTTAGCCGCTTCATATGGCCAAGGCCGAAAGGAAGAGGATTACAAAATCGCCGAGCGACTTTATCCGATAGATTTCGGTTGCGGTTGCCATAACGAATACAACGACCGTTTCGAATACGAAACTTGTTCTATTGAAGATGCTTATGGCGAATTGGAAGGCGAAGACGTCATTGATAGAGCCAGGGGCCTTTATAAGGAAGCGCAAGGGAAGAAATTTGCACGAGCCAAGAGAAAGCGGGCGACGTCCTGCCCGTGATGTGACTGAGGGCGGGGACGTTTAACGGGATATTCCTCTTTTTGATTTTTCACATCCGATGCGTTTCTTGGTGGCGTATTTGTCGCCATTTTCTAACGTCGAGCTCATTGAAAAGGCCCCAAAGGCATCCACAATCAGCCATAATGGGGCCTATGTTTGATAAAAAAACATCCGAAATGTGCCGATTATATAGCCCTATCCGTTGGGAAGGCGTTGTTTAAACGGTTTCGTCTAAAAAAACGAAAAAAGGCGGTAGAAACCCTGTCTTTTTTGCGAATGCTTCTCATTCGGAACGCTCTTTTGATGATTCGCATTATGCTATGTCGTTCTTTTTTTGAAGAAGATTCAACGAAAAGCTTTTTAACGCCGCTAAGTACATTGTGTTTTCAACCCCTTTCTTTTATCATTCAAAAAACGCATTGCTTGTGGCGGAGAGCTTTATGGAAAATAAAAAAGGGATGGTCACGATTCCTTCCGACAAGAATTTTGTCGAAGGGACAAAACGCATCGGGGCGTTATGGGGCGCCGATGCTATTCGCGATTGCGATGGGACGGATTTGCCAACAAACGCCCACGAATTGGCAAAAAAGGTTTACAAAACCTATTTTGTGGTTCGCGGAGACAACGCTTGGGCCGATAAACACAAAGACGAAAGCATTCGCGCTTTTTTATCAAGCGAACGGGTGACTTCTTTTAAGGGTTCTCTAGAAATAGAAGTCGCCAAAGGCTATCTAAAAGACGAGGTGGAACCCGATTGGGACAACCTTTTCTATTGGCAGGTTTTCGATCGAACAACGGGAGAGGAGATAAAAGGATGGACCATAGACTCTAAGCGAGGAACGGTTATTATCAAAAATGCGGCATCCTACCACGTTTATTCCGTTGATTTCATGGCTAAGATCATTTGGCATCCCGTCCAAATCTATAATTACCTTACGAATGGCTGGACGATACCGAAGCAAAAAACTTACGATCCTGCTTGCCCCCTTACGGGTGAATATGTCAAGAAGCATATGGCGGAGTGGTGCGAAAGCAATCCCGAAATAGATGTCGTTCGTTTCACCACTTTCCTTTATCAGTTCACGCTGCTCTTTAACGAAAAGGGAAAAGAGAAATATGTGGATTGGTTCGGATATGGCTTAGCTGCCAACCCCGCTTTGCTAAAGAGATTCGAACAAGAATATGGGTGCGCTATGACGGCGGAGGATTTCGTTTCTGGCGGGACCTATAACAACCCCTTCCGAGTTCCAAGCCGAAAATATCTGATGTATCAGGACTTTATTTCCAAGTTCGTGGCCAAGACGATGCGGGGCCTTATCGACATCGTTCACCAATATGGCAAGGAAGCGATGATGTTCTTAGGCGATGACTGGATTGGAAGCGAGCCCTATGGTTCCTATTTCAAGGAGATGAATTTGGATGCCGTTGTGGGTTCGGTTGGAGGCGGCGTCACCGTACGCATGCTTGCTGAAATTCCGCATGTCAAAATCCACGAGGGACGATTCCTTCCCTATTTCTTCCCCGACACCTTTTTCGAAGGCAACGAAGAAAACGCTGTGCTGGAATTAAACAAAAACTGGAATACGGCGCGTCGTGCTTTGTTACGGAGCCCGCTTGATAGAATGGGTTTTGGCGGATACCTTTCCTTAGCCGATAAATTTCCGAAATTCATTTCGAGGGTCGGCGACATTTGCAATGAATTTCGTCAAATCCATGACGTTTGCTATGGGAAAAAACCATATTCAGTAGCCACAGTGGCTATCCTCAATGCCTGGGGCGAGAAGCGTTCATGGATGGCTCATATGGTCGCCCATGAACTCTGGTATCAGCAAGTGTATAGCTATCAAGGCGTCTATGAAGCGCTAAGCGGGTTGCCAGTGAACGTCAAATTCCTCTCTTTCGAAGATATTCGCGAGAAAGGAATACCCGATGATGTTGACGTTTTGCTTAACGTTGGCGATCGTGATACCGCCTATTCTGGCGGCGAGAATTGGAAGGATCCTTTGATTCAAGAGAAAGTTCGCGAATTCGTCGCAAAAGGCAAGGGCTTTATTGGCGTAGGGGAGCCTGCTTCTTATTTGGAAGAAGGTAGACTTTTCACCCTTTCAGACGTTCTTGGGGTCGACGAGGAGGTTTCTCTCACTCTATCCGAAGACAAATACAACATCGAAAAGAAAAAGCATTTCATCACCGAGGACGTTATCTCGGAAGTGGATTATGGCGAAGGGAAGAAGAACGTCTACGCCTTGGATGGGACGGATGTTTTGGATATTCGCTTCTCCCCTCGCTTCGAGCGCAAAGTCAACGTCGGCGAGGTTTTGATGGCCGCTAATTCATTCGGCGAAGGCCGCTCCGTTTATTTGGCAGGCCTCCCTTATTCCCCGCAAAACGCCAGGATCCTATATCGGTCCATTTTATGGGCATCTAGCAAGGAAGAGCGAATTCATCGTTGCTTTTCAACGAATGTCGATACCGAGGTGAATTATTATCCGGAAAGCCGATTATACGCGATCGCGAACAATTCGTCTTACGATGTTGAAACCGTGTTTTTTGACAAAAACGGAAGAAAGGAAAGACTCTCTCTTTCAAGCGGAGAGATTCGATGGGTGAAAGAACATGAATAAAGGCGTTTTCCTTTGTTTGAGCAGCAATGCAAATCTCAAGGTGGAAAGCCTTCGTCTTTTCATCGATTACTTAGCTCTTTTTGGCTACGACACTTTAGAACTTGGCTTAGACGATATGATTAAAATCCCAGAAGAGCCGTATTATGGTTATCTTCGGGGCGGATATACCATCCAAGAACTGAGTGCCCTTGACGATTACGCACGCGAAAAAGGAATAGAATTGGTTCCTTCTTGCCAAATGCTTGGCCATTTTGGGCGTTTGAAGAAAATCCCAGAATACGAATCCATCATTGATATCGACGATATTTTGCTAATAGGCGAGGAAAGGACGACTCTCTTGCTGAAACATCTGATCCACGCCTTGCGGCTTTCTTTTAAAACAAAGCGAATCAACATAGGCTTTGACGAGGCCCATCATGTCGGACTAGGAAAATATCTTGACAAATATGGCTATCGCAACCGTTTTGACCTATTGCTCGAGCATTTGCATTTGGTGAACTCTCTCTGCAAAGAAAAAGGCTTCGAGCCGGAGATGTGGAGCGACATGTTCTTCAAATTGGCGAACAAAGGGGTCTATTACGACAAAAAAGTAGAACTGCCGCAAAGCGTACTAGAAAAAATACCCGAAGGAGTGCGGATTTGCTATTGGGATTACTTTACGACGGACGAAGAGACTCTTACCCACATGATCAAAGAGCATAAAAAGATGAACCGTCCCCTTTCCTTTGCTGGCACCATCACCAATTTCGCCGGATTCGCTCCAGCCAATCGCGCCTCTATCGCTATTTTGGAAAAACAACTCCCCATTGTCTCTCAAAGCGGTTTCGAGTCGGTTTTGATTACCGTTTGGGGAGATGATGGCAATGATGTTGGCTCGTTTTCTTGTTTGCCAGGCTTATTCGCCGCTTCTTGTCTTTTGGATGGCGAAAGGGACGAAAAAAGAATCTCGAAGATGTTTTTCGAAAAAACGGGCATGTCCTATGAGGCTTTTCTTGCGCTTGATGAGCCCAATCGGACTCCCGTGAACAAAGATCTCCTTCACGCTTCGGTTTCTTCGAAAAGCCTTTTCTACAACGACCCTTTTCTCGGTTGGAAGGATTTTGCTTTGGAGAAGGTTGGATTCATCGATTACGGGGCCGCAAAGGACAAACTCCAGAAAGCCAAAGGAATGGTAGCTAAGGAATTTCGCTCGCTATTTGAAAAAGAAGCGGCGCTTTGCTCTTTCTTAGAACGCAAATACGATCTAGGAATCAAGACCAGAGCCTTCTATCAAAAAAGAGATAAAGAAGGCTTGAGGGGATTATTGCCAGCATATAGGGAATGCGAAAAGAGGCTTGCTCTTTTTGAGAAGAAATTCCGAAAGGAATGGTTTCTTTTCAATCGGCCATACGGCTGGGACATTCAAACAATCCGCCTGGGTGGCCTTGCTTTAAGGATCAAGGAATGCAGAGAAAGGCTATCCCTTTATATCGATGGAAAAATAGAGAGGATAGACGAGTTGGAAGAGAATCTATTGCCCTACGCTCCATTCGATAGCGCTTTCAACATGTATTCCGGTTTCGTAAGCGTTCGCAATCTTTGATGGCTATTTTTCTTGGCGGTCTTTTTCGTTATAGCCGTTTGGCCTAGAGAAGTAGTGCGCGTCTTTTTGGTCGTACTGGCTGCGCTTATAATCGCTTGGCGATTTCCCAGTCAAGGCTTTGAAATTCAAATTGAAATCCTGCACGGAGCGATATCCAGAACGATTGGCGATGGCGCCGATTGAGAAATTGGTGGATGTCAGCATGTATTTTGCTTTTTCGATGCGAACCCTCTGAACTTCTTTTTTTATTGTTCTTCCAACCTCCTTCTTGAAAAGAGATTGCAAATAGGATGGGGAGATCTCTGCTGCGGAAGCGATTTCCTCTACAGACAAAGATCGATAGAAGTTATTTTCGATGAAGGCCAAAGCCTTTTTGGTTGGAGAGTTATACCTTATAAACTGCGAAGGCACGACGCGCGAAGAAATAATCTCCAAGAAGAGCTCTTTTAAGGAAAGATCGAATTTAGCCTTTTTGAGTTTGCTCCAGTCTTGGTGCGGGCCGGCAAACACACCCATTCTCTCCATCTGAAAGTCTATTTTTCCTCCATCGGCAAAAACGATGGGCTTCTTTCGCTCCATGAGATACGGTTCCGCTTCTCGGAAATTTTTTATGTAAGGCGAAGAGCATAAATAAGGACAAATATCGCTTCCATCGGCCATTGCCACTTCCATTTTGACGGTCGATAAATGGGGGTGCTTTTGGGTGTAGTGGATCACATAGGGTGGAATGATAAGCACCTCTTTTGGAGCGACCATAAGCTCTGTATCGCGTCCATCTTCGGTTTGGTAGAAAAGCGACATAGAGCCGTCTCTAACGGAAAAAAGCTCATAGCTGTTATGTTGATGGCGTGGACCATATTCACCCCAAAACAAAGGATTTTCGTAGGTGTCGATCGAAAACACGGCGAGTTGGAATTTTGTGTCGAGGTCTTTTTCCATGGTTGAAATCCTATAATCGTTTTATTGTATAAACTGAAATAAAACAACACTTTTTGTTATGTAAGCCCTTTCAAAAAAAATCAAACGTCTCTAAACTCATTCTAAGAAGGAAGATCGATTATGGAAGTGACATTAGCGCCGATAAGAAAGAAAAAGAACAAAGGTTTCAAGAACTATTTCAGAGAAAACAAGAAGAAGATTTCACGCATTTTCTTTATGTTTTCCTTTCTTGCTTTGCCGATAATCAATTTTTGCGTTTTTTACTTATATGTGAACATCGACTCTTTCATGATGGCCTTCCAAAGGCCTCGATATGGCACTATTCGGGAGTTGATTTGGTCATTTGAAAACTTCGAACGCATCGGTGATTTGTTCACATCAACGGGCGCTGATGGGCTAGGGACTGCCATTATAAACACCCTTTTGTTTAATTTTGTGGGGATCGTCCTTGGCATGCCCCTTTCGATTTTGATGTCTTACTTCATTTACAAAAAGATATTGGGGTATAAGCTCTTCCGTTTTGTCTTGTATTTGCCGACGATCATCTGCTCATCCGCTTTGGTGGCGCTTTACAAATACGCAATTGGAGATGGGGGACCTTTGGATGCGATCGTAACGGGTTCTGGCGGAACCTTCGTGCCGCCTTTGTCGGGCGCTCCTTCGGCCATCATCGCGATTCTGTTTTATTGTCTGATGTTCAATCTCGGTTCCAATATCGTCCTTTTCGGCGGCGCTATGAATTCGCTTAGCCCGGAAATGCTTGAGGCCGCGGAGTTGGATGGCGTCAATTGGTTCCAAGAGCTTATTTACATCATCATCCCTTCGATTTGGCCGACTTTATCGACGATGCTCATCCTTTGCGCCGCTGGATTCCTGGGAGCGACTGGACCGATTCTTGCCTTCACCCAAGGAAGCTTTAAAACGATGACTCTTTCTTATTACATATACGCTCTCGTTTCTGGGGCTGGCGCTGATCAAGACTTGTATTTGGCTAGCGCCATAGGGCTTTGCATGACGGCGATATCGTTTCCGCTGGCTCTTGTCGTTAAGAAAATCGTCTATGGGGAGAAAAAGGAGAAATAATCATGGAATTGGAAAGAAAAAAGCTACGCCGAGCCTCGCTCCATGGCCGCCACTATTTCGGTGGGAATAGCACCTCGCAACGCGCTGTATTTATCACTGCTTTCGTGTTGTTTGTCCTTTATGTTGCATTTGTCTTGTTTTTCTTTGTTTTCGCCTTCTTGATTTCCTTAAGGAAGGATCAATTGACGTTTATCGACGACCAAATCGCAAAACAGCTTTTTAGTTGGCCGTCTGAACCTTCTTTTGACTCTTTGATAACCTCATTCACCGAGCTTGGGAAGATTGATTCGCATAGCACCTTCCTCTCTATCACTTGGAACTCTATATGGCGAACGGTGTTCAATAGCCTCTTAGGCATTGGCTCTTCGATGATGGTCTGCTATATTCTCGTCTTCTATAGGAACAAATTGACGAAATTCATCTATAACTTGGGTATCTTCGTTTCGATTCTTCCTCTATATGGCTCAGCGGCCGCCAGTTATCGTCTTTTCGAAAATCTTGGCATCTTGAATAGTCCGTTGATTCTTATCACTTCCGTTTCGCTTTTCGGTGGCTATTTCTTCTATATGTATTCCTTCTATAAATCCCTTTCTTGGGAATACGCCGAAGCGGCCTTCGTCGATGGAGCCGGCCATTATCGCGTCTTCTTCCAGGTGATGCTGCCAATGGCCTTGCCAAGCGCCTCGGCCCTTTATGTCATGTCTTTCATCGCGGGCTGGAACGATTATGAATCGACCCTCTTATATATGCGTGATTATCCCAATTTGGCCTACGCCGTCTACGCTTATGGCGAAGTGACCAAATATAACGCCAATGTGCCGGCATATTTCGCCGGAATATTGGTTTCGCTCTTGCCTATTTTGATTCTTTTCCTCTGTTTCCAAAACACCATTATGGAAAAGGTCTATTTGGGCGGTTTAAAAGGCTAATTCAAATGAGAATAAAAAAGGAGGCTCATTTATGAATAAAAGACGACTTTGTTCTCTTGCTTTGCTCTTTGCTGGCACTATCACCCTGGCAAGCTGCGGCGGTGGGAAAGGCGGGGATATTAGTGCCCAAGATGGCAAAGGCACCATTGAAATCTCCGTCACCAAACTTGGCTACGGAACGGATTGGTTAAAAGCTCTTTGCAAAGCTTATAACGAAAAAACCGGCGTTGGCTTCAAAATAAACGAAGTGGTTGGCCAAGCCGGCATCGAGTCCATTCAAACGGAAATGGAGTCTTTGGCAAGTTCTACCGATTTGTTCATCACTCGTCCTAAGAACTATTTCAAAATGGTTTATTCTGGGGCGATCAAAGTTGGCGGAAAGACTTATGATTGCGCTTTGGCGGATTTGACCGATGTTTTCACCACTCCTTTAGAGGGGGAAAACGGAGCGACCGTCCTTTCGAAGATGCATAAGGCTTATTCTGACTACCTTAATATCGATGGGAAGTATTATGGCCTTCCTTGGGGCGGTGGCGACATCATGGCCATTGTTCGTAATCTCAACGTTTGGAACAAACTCGGTTTCAAAGACGAAGACGTGCCCAACACCACCGATGAAATGTTCGCTCTATGCGATAAGACAAAGGAAAAAGGAACTGCGCCTTTCATCTATAGTTTCTTAAACGAATATTATTCTACGATCGTTCCTATTTGGTTTGCCCAATATGAAGGCAGCGCTTCTATGGCCAATTGGTATAACGGCCGTGATCCAGCCGGACAAGAAACCTATAACATCTATTCCTATGATGGAATGGTGAAGTCTCTTGAAATTTTGCAAACCCTTCTCGATTCCAAGAAAGGATATCAACACGATGCGTCCAAAACCTTGCCATTTACGTCGATGCAAGGCTATTTCCTTCAAGATCAAGCCCTTTTCTGCGTCAACGGAAGTTGGTTAGAAACAGAAATGGGTTCGAACTTCAAAGATTCCAATGTCGATTACATCAAAACGCCGATCGTTTCGGCTCTTTCCGAGAAATTGTCTTATTACAAAGAGAACGACCAAAAAGGAAATGACAAGAAACTAAGCGCTTTGATTGATTATGTGGATGGTCGTGTCACGACCTTGCCAGAGGGGACAACCGAAGACGATGCGGCCATTGTTAGGGACGCTCGGGTCAGTGCTTCCTATATCCGCGGCGGTCAAGACCACAACATGCTCGTTCCTTCCTATAGCGACCAAATCGAGAACACCAAAGATTTCCTCCGCTATATCTTTAGTGATGAAGGGCTCAACCTTTATTACAAGACCATGGATGGAAGCACCTTGCCAGCCGTCCCCACGAATGGGTACAACAACGAAGGCGTCTCCATCAGCAGCTTCCGCAAAAACATTCTCGATATTACGGAAGAAGGTCATTTTTGCAATTATGCCTTTGGCTTTAAGGCGAAGGTGTTTTGCTTAGGCGGAGTAAATCGCTATTACGTAAACGGAGTCGGAAACATGGTTAATGAAATAGTGAATGGGAACACGCCGGCGAAGATCATCGCGGCCAACCAGGCTTACATTAAACGAAACTGGAATTCCATCCGTAGCCAATACGTCAAATAAAAACATAAGGAGATACCTATGGTCAAAAGAGCGACTTCAAAAACCTTATTTCTTTTGTCTGCCACCATTCTTCTAGCGGGCTGTTCTCGAAATGGCCAATCTTCCTCATCGAGCCTTCAAGGCTCTTCCTTCCCTGAGATTTGGAGCACCTATTCTTCGCGCAAGGTCGTGATGTCTACCGACCGCAACGATTCTTTGGATAAGATGCCTGGAGAAATCAACGTCTCTCTTTATCAAGGGGAAAAAGAGGATGGCCAGCTTATTCTCACCTCTTCGAGCAATGCAAAGGTGAGCTATTCTTTGGATTACGGAACTCTAAAGAACGAAAAGGGCAACGAATTCCCCAAAGAGAAGGTTCAGATTTTCCATCAAAAATACATTAAAGTAGCGAAGACATACACTGGGAACCATGATTTCTTCTCGGGAGACTATATCCCTGACATGCTTCTCCCTATGGAAACGGCCATCAAAAGCGGAGAAAACTACATCGAGCCATCGAGCAACCAAGGGATTACCGTGGAATTCGATTCGACGGGTCTCCCCGCTGGAACCTACACTGGCAACTTCCTTTTGAAAGTTGGCGATGAAACAAAGAACGTTCCGGTTTCCGTCACGGTTTGGGATTTCTCTTACGAAGGCAGAAGAACCTTCCAATCCTCTTTTCTTCTCTATCGCAAGCACCTTCTTGCGGGCGAATATGATTCGAGCGAAGAAATGGTGCAATCCTATATCGATTTCATGCTTGACTACAAAATCAACACCTACGTCATCAAAGATCGAAACGAGTGGACGACGCAAGAGGTGGTGGATGAGGCAAAACGCCTTTATTCCAACATGAATTACAACTCCATTGTGATTCCTTTCGACTTCCCTCTGTCTTATCAAACTTTTTCAGGCAACAAATTGACCGAAGGCGCTAACAAGGTCGTGGATTATATTTTAGCCTTGGCGAAGGAATCGAAAGGCGAGGACAATTACCTCAAGCTCGCCTATTTCTATCCTTCGTCCTATGATGAAGCCGATATCAATCATAACGAAGATGCATCGGAACGGTTCTTCGGCAAAGGAGGGGAATACCAAAAGACTTTGGAAGAGGCCGCCAAACGCATCGATAGCGATCCAAGCTTCTCGGAATTGAGCGCCGAGAAAAAGTCCGCTCTCAAAGAGGATATTCTTAATATTCCAGCCGTCTTTACCAATGTGAACTATCAATCCGATTGGGTAGGGACCTTGGGTGCCACTTTCTGCCCGTATTTTAGCGTCTATAATGACGAAGCGACCTTACAACGTTATCAAGACGCCGCCAAAGAGGATGCCAATGCTAATCTTTGGGCTTATACCTGCATGGGGCCAAATTATCCCTATGGGACCTTCCACATCGATGATTCTACCTTAGGCATGAGAACCTCCGGCTGGATGGAAAAAGCTTTCGGATTGACGGGTTACTTGTATTACGCCTATAACATGTCGACCCAATTTACTTTGAGCGACGAGGTTTATACAGACGTATACGACAATCCGCTCCGCTATGCCGAAGTGCCGGGCGATGGCTACTTGGTTTACCCTGGAAGATTCTACGGTTCGAATAAGCCGTTCGCTTCTTTGCGCCTCGTTTCCTATCGCGATTCCCAAGACGATTATGACATGCTTAGCATCTATGAGAATCTTGTTAACGATTACGCCAAGAGACATTCGGTTGACGTTTCTTTCTCTTCTTTGGTAAACGATCTTTATGCCGACATCTTCCAAGGCGCTATTTATTACGAGGAAGATCGTTTGCTTTTCGAAGCCAGGGAAGAGCTTGCCAAGCGCATCTTGACTTTGAAAAACGAAGATCGGTTGATTGAGAAAACAGGAACGCTTCAATCGTTCGATGAGAATCAAATCACCATTTCTGAAGGCAGTAGCATCGTCCATACGGATAACGCGATCACGGCTAACGTGAAGCCACAATATAAGGACAAAGGCGAAACAATCGGATCCAAAACCAAGATTTTCCGCCCCGCCATCACTTTGACTTCTTCCAATTTGGCCAAAACCAAGGAAATAACCTTCAATTACGCAAACGAAGGCGAAGCCGAAGTGAATATGATCATTAATCTCGTTGATAAAACAGGCTATAAAACGCAATTGATCAGCAATTACGCGTCTAAAGGACAAGAACGTTCTGTTTCTTTGATTCTTTCGGATAGCTTATTGAAGCAGCTAAGCGTTTCTCGCGAAGACATTTCGGCTATCGAATTAAGCTTTGACAATGTTGTTTATAACAGCCAAGGCGATGTGGCTTTAGCTTCCGACCAAACGATTTCGATTAGCGATCTTGCGATGCGCATTGCGGAATAATAAAGGAGAGAAAAATGAAAATGAATAGAACTCCGAAATTTGTCTTATCCGGCGTTGCGTGCATGACTTTCGTTTTGGCGGGATGTAGTCGTGGAGGTTTGGATACATCCTCTAGCACGGATGCGCTTCCTGCGTCCTCTTTATTGGACACGCCAGTCTATAAAAAAGGCGATGTCGTTCTTTTGAATGGCTTTGAAAGCGTCAAGGACATGTATGCGATGAAGCAGACGAACCTTGGCATCGATAGCATCGGGAAAATGAGCATCTCCTCCGATCAGAAAAAAGAAGGTTCCTCAAGCCTATTGTACGAATATCAACAAGGTGGGAATCCCTTGCTTTTGCAACGGATCGACCATAGTCTCGCACCGACCTTAGATTGGGGCATCATCGACAAAGTAAGCATTTGGGTCTTCAATACCCAAATCGAAGGTTTGAAAGCGAATTTGAAATTGATTGCCAACGGCAACCTGGCTTTGCTTACAAGCGAGAGCCAATCTTTGGCAAGTAACGAATGGACTCAATTGAGTTTCGATATCGATGCAGTGACGAGATACAAAAACAAAAACGATATCGTTGGCATTACTCTTGAAATGGAAATGGGAAACCAAAAGGGCTCTTTCTATGTTGACCAAATGGAAGCGACGATTGGCGATTCCGTCAGCGATCAAGATATTGCAAACCCCGTCATCCAAAAAATCACCGATTTGCCAGAGGCTTCTGAAATCGATGACGAAAAAGAGTTCCTCAAAGTCCTCACTGTTAAAGGCAGTTATGACGCTTTGACGGATGCTCAGAAAGCATTGGTCAACAACGTTAGCAAGCTCAATGAATGCGTCGCGAAAACGGACGGATATGGTCTTCTTTTCGACGCTGGCACGACTTTGTTTAGCATGATCACGACCTCTGCTGCCGACTACAATTGGAGCGGTGCCATGCTTAACGAAGACGATCCTGATTTTGGCGCTCGTATCCACCTTAACGTCAGTTCTACCGCCGGCAGCAATGGAGGCATTATGGAGCTTCGCTATGGGGCTTTGGAAAACGCCTCCGAATATAACGAAGTCATTTTGTACGTCTATAACCCAATCGCCGAGAAACGCACTCTTATTTCCGCTACCGGCCAAGGTTGGAGCGGTTTGACGTGTTATTTCGAGTTGCAACCGGAAAGCTGGAACAGAATCCGCATTCCTATGACGAAATTGGATGCTTCCGGAGGTTATTTCTTGGTGCAACAACCTGTATCGGACGGTTGGCTGTTCTCTGGATTCCTAGGCGTTACAAATGAACGTTCAGCCAATGATATGATTGCCACCATAGACGCTCTTCCAGACCCCTCTTCGACCCTCACGGACGAAGATACGAAGGCGATTCAAGCGGCGAAAGACGCTTACGATTCGCTTAGCGAAGAGGCTCAAAAGCTTGTCACCAATAAAGCGAAATTGGAACAATTGGTGGCGATTGCCATTTATGGCGAGCTCGTCAAACCGGTGATTACTTTAATCGAGAATTTGCCTGATGCGAGTGCGATAATCGAGTATTCGCAAGTCCACATCGTCGAGAAGGCGAAAGAAGCCTACGATGAGCTCCCAGACGAAGCCAAGGTTATCGTCACGAATGCGGATAAACTAAATCTTTGCTTAGAGAAGGCTGAGGAGATCTCCAAATCCATTCTCGCCGTTAAAGCCATGCTTTCCTCTTTGGACGATAGCTTAGAAGGTCAAGATGAGATCTTCCGCTTCCTTTCTGCCAAAGAGATTTATGAGAGTCTTTCAGAAGGCGAAAAGGCAAAGCTTACGAGCGAAGAAAAGACCCTTTACGATTCCCTTGTTTCTAAGACGAGCGGGTATCGCAACCTCTATAGCGCCAAAGATAATTCCTTGTTGACCGATCCAGCTCCTGGAGACTATACAAACGTCTCGGTAACTCGGAACGCCATCAATGACAAATACGGAAACGTCTTTGCCCTCAAAGTGAAAAAAGCTCACGAAAAGAGCGGTGCCACTTCGTTTAAGCCGTTTGCTAGCCTTGATGTAACTGGCATTAAAGCGGTGCGTTTCGCCATCTTTAACCCAACTGGAGCTTGGCAAAACAACTCTTCTTGCGTCCGTAGCGATTGGGGGAAATCCAAATCGCAGCAGTTGCCTGGCGAATATCAAGTAGGCGAAGGCAAGGCTTGGAGTATTATCGAAATACCGGTCAAAGATTTCTACGATACGAATGACGTGTTCTTCGTCCTTAACAGTGCTGGAGCAAACTTCAAAGAAGACGAACGTCACCCCGTTACCAAAGGAACATGGCTTATCTCCAGCTTCTATGGCGTGACGGATGATGCGTATTACACCGAGAAGGCGGCCGATACGGTCGCGTTGGTCGATGCGCTTCCCGAAGCTTCTAGCATCACCGATCTTTCTAGCGAAACTAAGGTGAATGAGGCCAAGGCTTCTTATGACGCGTTGCCAGAAGAGGCGAAAGCCAAGGTGACGAATGTTGAAAAACTGAACGCTTGCGTTAGCAAAATCGAGGCTATCATCGGCGATTTAGCTCTCCAAATCGATAATGCCATCGAAGCGCTTCCGGCCCCCGAAACCATCACCAAAGAGAATTTCTCCACCTACCGTGATGCCATATTATCTGCCAACAATGAATACACCATGGCTCGCCAATCCGTGAAAGATGCTGTTACGAAAGCAGACAAACTCGAGCAACTCGTCGCTAAACTTAAGGAATTTAACCCCTTACTGGCGATAGACATGATCGATCGTCTTCCTCTAGCGGACGCCATCGCTTCCGAAAGCGATATGGTCCAAGTCCTTTCCGTTAAAAACTTCTTCGATTCCTTGACTTCCGAAGAACAAGCGGCGGTCACCAATGCTAATAAACTAACCGAATGCCTCGCTAAGTGCGACAAAGCGAAGAGCCTTGTCTCGCCATTGGCGGGTGCAAGCGGCATCGCTTCGGGAAGAGATACGGGGAACAAAGGCGAAACGGGAACGACTTTCGATGCGACTTATGGAAGCGTCTTTACCGTTCGTCCTAAAAATGCGAATGCTATTGGCGATTTCCATTTCAACAATGTGGATGCGACCTCTTACGAGAAAGTCGCTTTCAACATCTTTAACCCTTTGAATAAGGACGCTTCTTTCGTGCTTTATACTGTGATTGACGGAAGTTGGGCAAAGGGCAAGGTTTTCACACTCAAAGCCAATTCTTGGAACACTATCGTTTTTGATACTGCGACATATGGATCCAATTTCTTCTTCATCCTTAATGATACATCATCTAGCGAAGGTACTTGGCTTATCTCGAATTTGATTGGCTTATCCGAATCCGCACTTCCTCAAGAGACGGTTCTTCTTAGGGGCGGTACGGAAGGTGCGCTTAATTGAGGGGCCAATACAGGATGCAAGGAAACTATCGTAGCGGCGACCGACCCCGAAAAGGGTAGCGTTTGGGCCATTTCGGCCGAAGCGCCCGATCCAGATGGCGGCGACTTCTATCCGATGGGGCTTGATTGCACGGGTTTCGAAACGGTATCCTTCTCTGTTTACAATCCGCTTGAAACTGCCGTTAATTTGATTCATTATTCGAAAGGTTGGGGAAATTGGGGATTGGCTGCTAGCCTTGCTCCTAAAGCTTGGACGGAAGTGACTCTTGACGTCGCTACCTTCGGCAATGACTTCTTCCTTGTCGTTGATGCTCATGAGTCCTTCGCAGAAGGGACTTGGCTGGTTTCGAGTTTTATCGGGCATCGTGCCGCAAATTCCTGATTCGATTCGTTTCTAATGAGGAGGGGGTGAAATCGCCCCTTCCTCATCTTCGTCTCCTCTTTTTAAAAGGAGCTTTATCATGCTTAATCCAAAAACAGAAGAACATCTCTCAACGATGGTAACCGCCCTTAGTGGGTGGCGTTATTTATATAAAAAGAGAATCGCGAATATAGAATTCGCCGAGGTTACCTCGGCTTTAGATCTTCCAAAAGACTATAAGCCTTTCGTTGTTCCTTTTCTTATTACCGAGCAAGAAAAGTGGTATCGCTTCCGGTTTCGCTTGAAAGCTCCTTTCAAAAAGAAGGGACGAAAGCATTTTCTTGCGATTGAAACGGGGATTCATGGCGGGGCTTTGACTTCGCGTCCCCAAGGGTTGCTTCTTGTTGACGGAAATTCTTACGCTGGGGTGGATATCTACCACACGGAGATTCTTTTGCCAGAGGGGGAGCATGATTTTGAGCTCGTCTTTTATTCCCACGAATTCTTTAGGCCTTTCGAACTGTCTTTCTTTTTAGTCGAAAAGGACGAAGAAATAGAACGGGCTTTTTATGATCTATTGGTTCCTTTCGAAACGATTTCTATTTTGGATAAGAAAGACGATGACTATTTATATTCTTTGCCTATCCTAGAGAAAGCTATTGATCTATTGGATTTTCGCGATCCTTATTCCGAGGAGTTTTATCGTTCTTTGGAGAAGATGCGCCTCTATTTGGAAAAGAATTACTATGGGCGAGGCACCTTATCAGCCCAAGTGAAGGCCTTTGCGCAAACGCATATCGACGTTGCCTGGCTTTGGGACTTAGCCCAGACCCATCAAAAGGCAAGGCGCAGTTTTTCGACTGTTCTATCCTTGATGAACGAGTATTCCGATTATCGGTTTTTCTCTTCGACGCCTGTTTTATACGAATTCATCAAAGAAGACGATCCCGAGATGTATTCCCGTATAAAAAGGAGAATCGAAGAGGGACGGTTCGAAGCGGAAGGTTCTTTTTGGCTCGAATGCGATTGCAATCTTGTTGATGGGGAGTCTTTCATTCGTCAGATCCTTTATGGCAAGCGATTTTTCCAAAAGGAATTCGGCGTGGATTGCCACATCCTTTATGAACCAGATGTCTTCGGTTATAGCGCGGCTTTGCCTCAAATTCTAAAGCTTTCTGGCATCGATACTTTTGTAACGGCCAAAATTGGTTTAAACGACACCAATCGCATGCCTTATTCTTCTTTCGTTTGGAAAGGAATAGATGGAAGCGAAGTTTTTGCGACTTTGCTTTCAACCTGTCATTCCAATCCACGTCAAGGCATCTATGATCGCGATGAGACCTCTTACGTCGGCAACATTACCGCCAGCGACATTCTAGGGACCTATCATCGCTACGAAAGCAAGGATTTTAGCGATGTCTCGGCCATGGCTTTTGGCTGGGGCGATGGCGGCGGGGGGCCAACTCGAGAAATGCTTGAAAAGGCCAAACGCTATGAAAAAGGCGTTCCTGGTTTACCAAAGCTTTCGCTAACGAGCATGTCGGAGGCCGTTAGGAGCATCAAAGACCATTTCGAAAAGGAAGCGAAGGACCTTCGACGTTATCCACTTTGGGACGGTGAGATCTATTTTGAATATCATCGTGGAACCTATACTTCCGTTCCGGAGATAAAAAAGAACAACAGGGATGGGGAATCCTTCTTGCAACGCCTTGAATTTCTCTCTTCTTTGGCGGCGATCAAAAATGGGCTTCCTTATCCGAAAAAAGAATTGGATGGTTTGTGGAAAACGTTATTGTTAAACCAATTCCACGATATTTTGCCTGGATCTGCCATCGAGAAGGTCTACGCCGATTCCGCCAAGCAATTCGGCCTTTTCTTCGAAAAGGGGAAGGAATTAGAAAAAGAAGCGATTGAATCCTTCCTTCCTTCCTTGCCAGGCGGCGGCATTCTTGTTTTCAATCCGAATCCATTCCCCGCTTACGGTCCCATTCGTCATCAGGGGAAGACTTTTGTTAGTCCTTTAATCCCACCCATGGGATACCGCTTGATTGAAGGCTTCGAAGAAAACGCGGCGCCCCTTTTGCAAGGGGACGTCTTAGAGAATGAAGCAATTCGCATTCGCTTCTCTCCGGATGGGGGCATTCTTTCTTTGTGGGACAAAAAGGAGAAAAGGGAAGTCGTCGAAAAAGGAAAAGAACTGAATCAATTGATCGCCTATGAGGATAGGCCGTTTCAATATGACAACTGGGAACTCGCACCATACTATAAGGAGAAATCCTATCGCGTTGATAAGGTGATTCGGCGCGAAGAGATTCGAGATGGGGAGCGAGTCGGATTTGCTTTCATTCATTCCTATTGTCACTCTACCATTCGACAAGAGATTACTGTTTTAGGGAATTCGCGGAGGATTGATTTTAAGACGGAAATCGAGTGGAACGAGCCTCACCAAATCCTAAAAGCCCATTTCCCCCTTAACCTCCGCGTAAGAGAAGTTCGTTATGATATCCAATTTGGTTCGATACTTCGTCCTTCGACGCAAAACGATCCTTGGGAAAGCGCCAAATTCGAGGTGTGTGGCCATAAATGGGCCGATATGAGCGAACATTCTTATGGGGTCGCTTTGCTAAATGATGGCAAATATGGCTATGGAAGCTTAGAAAACGACCTAAGCCTCACTTTGATTAAGGGCGGCTCTTTCCCCAATCCAAATGCCTCCAAGACAATTCCGGCATTTACTTATTCACTTTTACCTCATATAGGCGGATACGAGGATGGGAACGTTATCGAAGAGGCTACTCTTCTGAATCGTCCTTTAAAGGCGCTTGACCTCGCCGGTTCTTTCGTTAAAGAAGTTTCGTGTTCTTTGGTCTCCCTTCAAGAAAAAGGAGTTTATGTAGACCGAGTGAAACGCGCTGAAGATAAAGAGAGCTATATCTTCCGAATCGTTGAAGAACATGGCGATCATCACGCTTTCAGTTTGCTTTTGCCCTTTGTCAAAAAGGCGTATCTAGTGGATTTAATGGAAAATAGGGTCAAAGAAATCCCTATTTCCAATGGTCAAATCTCTTTGGAACTCGCTCCTTTCGAGATTTGTAGTTTGGAGGTTTGTTTATGAGGCGTTTTTCTTTTTGCGATCATTCGGAAATTCTCTTTGACGAAGAGCGCGCTTCATTGCTTAGCGCAAAAGCAGAAGGCGAAGAACTCTTATCTTCTTGTCTTCCTTTTTTCGCTCTTCGCTTCCGCAACAAAAAAGCCGAAACGAAAGATATCGATTCCTTCGCTTTCCGTTTTTTGAAAAGCGAAGGCGACCGTTTTTATTATGAGCATCCCCTTGCCGATGTGGCTCTTTCTTTTGAAAACAAGGAAGACAAAGTGTCCGTTTTCATCTCCGTTACCAATAAAACGCATGACGTTTTGGAATGGATTGAATGGGGAAGCGTGGGGATTTTTGGAAAATTGAAGGACGAAAACGGGAAAGGCGAAATCCTAACATCCTATAACGAAGGTGCTGTTACCTCTTCTTTTGCTCGAAGGGAAGCCTCTCCTTTCCCCTACCTTGAGCCGAGTTACCCTTCGCAAGGGAAATTCAGTATTTTTCCGAACATGCTTTGCGCTCAATTCATTGCTTATCGCGTCGGTGAAAAAGGCCTTTATCTTGCCATGGAAGACCCCGAAAGAGGGACGAAGCATATTGACTTTTGCTCCTGTGGCGAGTCGATAAAATTGCAACTTAGGGCTTATTCCAACCTGAATTATGGTGAAGACTACGTTTCTTCTTTTCCTTTGGTGATTCGGCCCTTCCATGGAGATTTCTATGATGCTTGCTCCTTTTATCGCGATTGGTTTGAAAAACATCTTCCGGTTGGCTGCCAAAGAAGCGTAGAGAACCATTCTTTGCCTTCTTGGTATTTTTCATCCCCGATCATCGCCCCCTACCCTATACGTGGCAAATTCGATACGGACAAGATGGATCCGAATTGTTTTTATCCTTATGAAAATGCCCTTCCCGTTTTGGAGAAGGTAAGCAAGGAGACGGATAGCCAAATAATGGCTTTGCTCATGCATTGGGAAGGGACCGCTCCTTGGGCTCCTCCCTATGTTTATCCTCCTTTTGGCGGCGTGAAAGAGTTCTCCTCTTTCGTGAAGAAAGCCCATGACGAAAACGTTTTGGTCGGTTTATATTGCAGTGGCTTTGGCTACACTTTGGAATCGAAGCTTGTACCTGAATACGAAAAGAGGAAAGAATACGAAGAAAACGGGCTTTCGCGCTACATGCTTTCTGACAGCGATGGCAAAATCGCTTCCACGACATGCACGCCGCAAAGAATCGGTTATGACATGTGCCCTTATTGCGAATGGGTGAAAGAGACCTTCTCCTCCGAGATCGAAAAATGCGTTTCTTTGGGCGTTGATTATATCCAAGCTCTTGACCAAAATCATGGCGGAACCGGCTATTTCTGTTATAGCGAGGCGCATGGTCACCCACCCGTTCCTGGGAAGTGGCAAGTCGAGGCGGTGGAAGACGTCCTTAACCGCATTCGCCATCCGAAGACCCTCCTTGGATGCGAATCGGGGGCAAGCGAGCCTTATTTGGGACTATTGCTTTTCTCCGATTGCCGCTTCAACCTCAATTACTATTTTGGGAAACCGTTCCCCCTCTATGCCTTTCTCTACCATGAGTATCTCCATAACTTCATGGGCAACCAAGTTTGCGAAACTCTTTCCGACGATGATCGAAACTACCCTCTTCGCGTCGCTTATTCTTTCTTATCCGGCGACAATCTTGCCGTTGATTTGACCGACAAGGGGGAGGTATATGTCTCGTGGTGCAATTCTTGGGAGAAGCGACAGGTGAAACGAGAAATAGCCTTTTCGATTTTAAAGAATTTGAATGCGTGGAAGAGAGGTCTTGGGAAGGACTATCTTAATTTCGGGAGAATGCGTAAACCTTTAGCCTATCTTACCGATGGTGAGGAGAAATTTCGTTGCCAGGACGGAAATTATCTTTCCTTCCCCTCGATTCTATCTTCTTCTTTTGAGGTCGATGGGCGAAAGGCTTCATTCTTTGTGAATTACACAAACACCCTCCATCGGGTTTCGTGGGACGAAGAAAAGGTTGTCCTTTCCGATCCCTATTCCGAGAAAAAGACGGTTGCTTCTTCATTCCTTATTGAGCCATTAACGGCTATTATGGTTTTGGAGTAAATATGCTCGTCAGCCTTCAGAATATTAGCTTCGCTTATAAAAAAGGGAAAGATGTGATCCATCGGTGCTCCTTTGATTTCGAAAATGGGAAGTTTTACGCCATATTGGGGGCATCGGGCATTGGCAAAACCACTTTATTACGGATCATTGCTGGACTAGAAGAGGATTATTCTGGAAATATTTTTTTCGATGGGAGAGAGGGGCGAGGAATTCCAATCAAGGAAAGGAATCTTGCATATATCACTCAGGAATACGCCCTATACCCAAGGAAGACGCTTTTCGAAAACATCGCTTACCCATTGCGTCTAAAGGAGATATCGGTCGACGAAATCAAAGAACGGGTCTACGCAATCGCGAAACCTTTCGATTTGCTTAGCGCCCTTTCTCGTAAGCCAGGGCAAGTGTCGGGTGGCCAAAAGCAAAAGGCCGCTTTAGCAAGAGCCCTTATCAAAAGGCCCAATCTCGCTTTGTTTGACGAGCCTCTTAGCAATCTTGACGCGAATTCTCGCGTAACCATTCGCCCTATCATCAAAGAGCTCACTAACGAGCTCGGCGCGACTTCCATATACGTGACTCACAACATCAATGAGGCTATGTCTTTAGGAGATGAGATTCTGCTCTTTGACAAAAGCGGCTTAAGGTCTTTAGGGAAGCCGCTAGATGTCGCAACATCCACCGACGATAAAGTTCTTGCGTTATTCGATGGCGCGGATTCATTATGAAAACATTACCGATTGAAAATGAATTTGATAGAATTCATGCCGCTTTGAAAAGGGAATGGCTTCTATTTGGCCTCTCCTTAAGCGCCTTTCTTACGTTGTTTGTCGTTTTGATCTTACTTTCGACATACGAGTCGCGGTTTTATTATCTTCTTTTCGGGACTATTGCAGTCATCGCTCTCTCCTTCCTTCCCTTGGGTATTTTCCTTTTTTCCATTTGGCCGAAGGTATTAAGGAGTCGCGTTTTGGAAGAACGCTTAGAAAGTAGCCAAAACGTTGTGACTGGAGTGCTTCTTCGCTTAGGGGAAACAATATCCCTTGGACCTAGCGAAAAAGGGATCGAAATGGTGCTTTCGCTTTCGGAAAGAGAAGGGAAATGCGTCGTTTATTTCGATTCCGCCTTTGGGAATCCGCCTTTTTCTTCCGGAGATAGGCTTCGTCTTGGCTTAGTTAAGAATGTCGTTTGCTCTTATGAGGTGGTTTCATGAGTTTCAAAGGGGTTTTGCAGCGGAAATGGCCTTATTTCGTTTTTCTCGGAGCTCTTGTTGGAGCGTCTTTCGCCACCTTCGTCCAAATGAAAACCAATCCGAGCGAAGAAGAAAAAATCAATGTCTTCCTTTGCTCTTATGGCGCGAATAAAGATGAGCTTATGTCGCTTTGGAATAAAAACAAAGGCAATAACATCAAACAAATCAATCTCTATTTCTATTTTGCGAC
>DJRQ01000033.1:21846-28405 GCA_002440125.1 Caryophanales bacterium UBA6356
TTATTGCCATCCTCCTTCTTAAAGACGCTTGATCAAACGATGCTTAGCCGCGATTTTGTTTCGATGGGAGAACTTTCGGAAGGCTATCGCATCGACGATCTTGTCTATGGGGAATTGGCTTATTCTTGCAAGTCGAAAGAGGGAGTCCATTCTGATCTTATTTCCTATTCGAAAGAGAACGCGCCAGAAGATGATTATTATATTTTTTACCGCAACGGCTCCATCCATAGCAAATCCTTGCAAGAAGGCATTGACGACCAAGCGCTTCGCCTTTGGAGAGAAGAACAATGAAAAAGCGAGAGAGAAAAAACGACTTTTCCGATATGGATTTGCCATGCACCTATAGAGCTTTGTGGGGCGATGGCGTGAAACAGCGTTGGGGGACCCTTTTGCTTTTTGGCTTTGTCTCTTTCCTCGCCTTTTTGCCGACGGTTGGCATTCTCATTTGGGAGGATTTATATTCTTTTCAGCTCTCCGACCAAATGGACCTGGGGCAAATCACTTTGGAAGAAGCGAGGGCTCTTTCTTTTTGGAACCGCAATATAGCTGGCGCTTTCTTGCTTCTTTCCGCGCCTATTTTTCTTATCGTTTCCTTTGCGCTTATGCGCTATCTCCGGCTTATTTCCTTTGAGGAGCCGATCTTTTGGAAGGAAGATTTCTTTTCTTCTTTGAAGGCGTCATGGAAGACGGGTCTCATTTATGGCTTGTCTTTCGCTATTTTGTTTTGGCTGTCGCTTTTCATAGCCGGTAGCGACATCTCCCCATATATAAGATACCTTCCTCTTTTCTTTGTCTTTTTGTTTTTTGCGCTGGTTCTTCTTTATAGTCTGACGCTTTCCCCTTATTACGATCTTACCTTTTTCGGATACTTTTTCCGTTCGGTTCTTTTGTATTTGAAGCATTTCCCCATTTCGTTATTGTTCCTTCTTGGCTTTGCTTCGCCCTTTTCGCTTTTCTTCGTCGGGAATCCTTTTATTCGATATCCCATCCTTTTTCTCTTTATCGTGTTCGTTTACCCGCTTTTGATGCATGCTTGGACAATCTATTGCCTTTCTATTTACGATAAGGACATCAACAAAGACGAATTTCCGGATTTTTATCGCAAAGGCATGGCGCCATTAAAAGGAGAAAAGAATGGAAACGATTGATTTAAAAGCCCACTATAGCTTTCTTGAAGGCGGGTCATTATACCCTCTTTACGTTCATGAAGCTTTTGATAAGCCCAATCCTCTTTGGAAAAGGCCAGCCGTCATCGTGGTGCCAGGAGGCGGATATGGCATGGTTTGCCCAAGGGAAGGAGAGGTCGTTGCGGCCCGTTTCTTAGCGCAAGGCTTTCAGACTTTCGTCTTTACTTATTTGACGGCAAAAGAGAATGCCTCTTATCCCGAAGCGAGAAACGAGCTTGGCGCTGCGATTGATTTCGTGAAGAAAAACGCCGATAGATTCCACATCAACAAAGAAGAAGTTTTTGCGGTTGGCTTTTCCGCGGGAGGGCATCTAGTCGCCGATGTTGCTATGGAAGTTAATCTATTACGCCAACAATATTCCCTTGACGCGAGATTAAAAGGGGTGGGGCTTGGCTATCCTGTCATCTCCTATGAAGATGGCGAGATGGGTTCTTATCGGAATCTTTTAAGCCGATATAGCGAAGAGGAGAAGGCTTCGTTACGCGAGAAACTCTCTTTGGAAAAACACGTAACGAAAGATAATCCACCGACTTATATTTTCGCTACGGGAAACGATGAGGTCGTGCCCGTTTCGAATGCTATGCGCTACGCAAATGCGTTATTTAAAGCGGGCGTCTTTTGCGAACTCCATATTTTCCCCCAAGGAGCGCATGGGTATTCCACCGGCGATAAGGAAGTGTGCACTTCCCCTTCATACATAGATCCGACGGGAAGGGTTCGCTATTGGACGGATGAATGCTCCTCCTTCTTCCGCTCTTTGGTGAAGGAACCATTCTAAAATCAATGCCCAAAAACCATGTTCCACGTGATAAAAGACTTGTAGCAATCGAAGAAATTATAGGTTTTAACTTAAAGGATGAAGTATGGGAAACACATTTGAAATAAAAAACAAAAAGATCTATATCAACGGCAAAAGAACGAAAATAATCTCCGGTTCCGTTCATTATTTCAGAATCCATCCTTGTTATTGGAAGGATCGATTATTGAAATTGAAGGAAATGGGTTGCAATTGCATCGAAACATACGTCGCGATGAATTTGCACGAAAAGGAAGAAGGGGTCTTTGATTTCTCTGGTTGGCTGGACGTTTCTTCTTTTTTGAGATTAGCTCAGGATCTTGGGCTCTACGTTATTCTTAGACCCGGCCCTTATATCTGCAGCGAATGGGATTTGGGTGGCCTTCCCTATTGGATTTTGAAAGACAAAAACATCCATTTGAGGACTTCCGACCCTCTTTATTTAAAAAAGATCACTCCCTTCCTTATCGAAGTGTGTAAACAAGTGAAGAACAATCTCTTCTCGCATGGTGGAAATATTCTCTTTTGGCAAATAGAAAACGAATACGGTTCCTATGGATCGGATAAGGCTTATCTTGAATATTTGAAAAATCTTTTCGTGGAAAACGGCGTCGATTGCGAATTCATTTCAAGCGACGGCGATACGGCTTTTTTGCTGCAAAACGGGTCTTGCGATGGCGTTATGGAGTCGGTCAATTATCGCTACGATTCCCCACGCGCCCTCAAAGCGCTCAAAGCCTTTAACCCTTCTCAGCCAGGCGCGGTACTAGAGCTTTGGAATGGAAGGGGGTATAGGGTAGGCGATAAATTCATACGTCGCGATTTGAAGGAAGTCGCCTTTTCTTTGAAGACCGCTTTGAAAGGAGCGGAGATCATCAATCTATATCCAGCGCATGGAGGCACGAATTTCGGACTCTATAACGGCGCTTTGGACTTGAAGGAGGAATTCCTCATCCAACCTAATAGCTACGACTGCGATGCACCCATCAACGAATATGGCCAAAGGACAAAAAAGTACTACGTCGAGCAGAAAATCATTCATGACTATTTGAATAAGCCTATCGAGAACACTTGCGAAGATGTTCTTCTAACCGCCTTTGGGAAGGCGAAACTAGTCGATTCCATCGGCTATAGCAATTTCCGCGATTCGTTATCGAAAACCATTTCTTCTCCTTATTTGCTAAGCATGGAAGAGGTTGGCCAAAGGGGTGGGGTTATCGTCTATTCAACAACTCAATTCATCGATAAGAAAGGGGCGATACTCCATTTTCCGATAATCCATGACGTCATGCATTTATATGTCGATGGGAAATATGTCAAAACCTTTTATCGGGATGAGAAGAATCCTGAGTATTTCTTAAGAAAGCATGGCAATGTGGAGCTTTGCTTTGTGCTGGAGAGTCTAGGTCACATCAACTACGGTTTCAATTTGAAGGATTACAAGGGATTGGTTGGGGATATTGTTCTTGAGGACCTCAATTATAAAGTCAAAGCCATTATGATGAATTATCGGATCTCTTCCATGAGCTTTGACGCCCTTCCCCTTTCTTTCGATGGAAGTTGGCGGCTTCACGAACCGGTGTTCTATAAATACGAAATAGACGTCGATGAGCCCAAAGACACGATACTTCACTTGAAAGGATTCACGCGGGGATTGGCCTTTATTAATGGCTTCAATTTAGGCAGACATTTTGATGCGAAATACTCTCAAAATAAGCTCTATATACCGTATCCTCTTCTAAAGAAAGGCAAAAACGAGATTCTTGTATTCGATATTTTGATGAACAAAAAAGAAAAGTTGGTGGAACTCACTAACCAAGGTTTAAAGGAACAAAAATAATTATGTATGAGATTCTAGCCTATGTTACCGGCGCGATTTCGATTGCGGTTGCGCTTTTGACCTTTGCCTTCCCTCAAAGGAAGACCCAGCTTATCTTCAAAATGAGCAGCGATTTAATCGGCATTTCCAATCTTGTCTTTATCCTTTTAGCCAAAAACAACATGGTTTTCCTTTCGGGAATCATTTCTTTGGCCATTAGTTTTTTAAGAGACATCGTCTATATTTTCCGAAACGACGTCAAATGCTTCAATTCCATCTTTTGGCCTATCGGCTTTTCCATTGCTTTGGTTTGCATGGCTTTTCTTTCCTTCAAAGGATGGGTGTCTTTGCTTCCTATCGTAGGAAGCGTGATTTGCACTTTGACTTTATATGCCAACGACGTAAGAATCAGCAAAACGGGTGCTATTGTCGGCATCACTCTGTATATCATCTATTACGCCATACTGATACCGACAAGCGATGTCTTGACGGTGTTTAGCCTTTGCAACTCCATCGCCGGCGTCGTGGGGGCTATGGTCGGATTGTTTCTCTTTTTGAAAAAACGAAAGGAAGGCGAAAAGAAAGCGAGTTGAATGTTTGCATTAAGAAGGTAAGGCGTTTATCGAGTGTTGGAAAAATGGTTTAAAACCTCGCTCCATGGGGATTAGAAAGATGGAATTCTTCTAAACGTGAAGCGGAAGCAATAATAAAATCATTATCTAAGGAGAGGTATAACATTATGATTTTCGAGAATTTCGATCGAGTCGTGTTTGCTGGAGATTCCGTGACCGATATGGGAAGCGTCGATCCTGTTGGAGAAGGGCTTGGGGATAGCCTTGGCCATGGTTATGTCCGAATGATCGAGAACATGATTTCCGCTTGGTATCCCGAGTCGAATGTCCGGATAACCAATTCCGGGGTCAATGGCAATACAAGTCGGCATTTGGCGGCCAGATTCGATCGCGATGTCTTGGCTTTGAATCCTCAATGGGTCTCGATTTGCATCGGCGTCAACGACGTTTGGCGACATTTCGACACGCCCGCTTTCAAAGACTATGGCGTTTCGCTAAATGAGTATGAGAAAAACGTCGAGGGAATGATTTTGAAAACCAAAGACAAAGTCAAAGGAATATTCATCTGCACGCCTTTTTTCATCGAGCCCAACCTCAACGATCCTATGAGGAAAATGATGAACGAATATGGCGATGTGTGCAAAAAATTAGCCAAAAAATACAATTGCGTTCTCGTTGATTTTCAAGGGATGTACGACGAATTCTGCCAATACAAACATCCAACCATCATCGCCAACGACAGAGTCCACCCTAACCAAAAGGGCGCGACCCTCATGGCGAAGGAATTTCTAAAACATTGCGGTTTTGATTTTGCTCGCTAGAAGAGACAAGCATCTATCTATTTTTTTCTCGAAAAGCGCGCAACAACCTACTTTCGAACTTTTTTGGTTGCACCATATCGCAGTGCATTTCTTTTGAGATGTTCGCTAGCTTGGAAGAGGAATGGCCGATTCATTGGTTTTGGAATGGTATCCTCGTATTGGTTTTGAATAAGCGGTCTATTTTTATACCGTCTTTTGATTTTTTGCGATTCGCCACCGATGGAACGAAGAAATAAAACTTGACGTTTTTGCTCTCTTTTTTATTGTATCTTTCGGGGGTTTGGCGATATGAAAAAAAGAATTCTTTGCTCCGTTTTAGCCTATACTTTCTTAGCTGGTTTATTGGTTGGTTGTGGGGATGCCAATGAGAAGGAGTCCTCTCTTGATAGGACGCCGCAAGAGCTCACTTCCTCCTTGCTAGAGAAATACCGAAACGGCGTGCTCTCTTTCGAAGCGAATAGGAAAACGACTTATTCGACGAAAGTGGGGGATACTTCCATAACCGAAGAAGGCATTGTGAAGACGCTTCTAGGCAAAGAAAGCTACCATTTCTACGAAGAGACCCAAAAAGCCCTTGGCGAAGACTATCATGACGTCATTACCGACACTACTTATTGGAAAGAAAGCGATGGGCAAGCCGTTCAATATGAGATTGATTGGCGCAATCAAGTGAATCGAATTACCCCGATTGGTGGCTCTTTTGAGTTTGAAGACCGTTTCTACAATCCTTTCTCGAAGGTGTCTTTTGGTGATTTCTCTTCTAACGACACCTTTGCTTATAGCATAAAAGACGAGGCGAAATTGGCTTCTTTCTTCGCTCCCATCGGTTTCTATAACGAAGACGTTTTGTCTTTCTCCTTCGTCGTTTTGAAAGACGAATCGCTCTCGATAACATGTATGGTTGAGGATCAAGATGGGGAGTATGTTGCTTCCATGAGTGGCACTTTGAAAGTGGTGGAATCCAAAGAAGAGCTCCCCATTCCAACACCTTACAAAACAGAAAGCTATCACAAGGATTTGCAAAGCGCGTACGATACCATGACCAAAGCGAAGAACTTCACCTTGACGAGAATCCGCTCAGCCGAAGGAAGAGACGATATTGAAGAAGAAAAGTCTGTTTCTCGCATTTCCACCACCTCCCCGAAAGCGGTCGCCATCAAAGAAAACGGTGTCACCAAAGGCGTTGCCACCTTCGGTGATGGAAGCGACTATAAGTACACCATCAAAGATGGCAAAGTCATTAAAGGCGATCCCGATTCGGTGAAGCTCCCTTTCTTTTTGTCCGTTCTTAAGGCAGAAGTCTTCGAGAAGATCGACGACACCCATTTCAAGGCAAGGACGCCTGAGCTTGCGAAGGAGATCGC
>DJRQ01000002.1:0-29200 GCA_002440125.1 Caryophanales bacterium UBA6356
AACAGAGGGAAAACATGGTTACAATATTTGTGCTTGGCCTTGATCAATATGTCGTCGGCCATTATTCGAAAGAACATAGCGGCAATCTCGCCAATTTGATGGAAATCGATCCCGAAGAGCTTAATTTCTTCGCTCCTTATGCGGTTATTTTCCATAATGGCATCGAGCAAACCAGCTGGCATACGGAAGTTATCGTTCGTGCGCCGAAAAGGCTAAAAACGCTCGAAGATAAAGTCGCCAAATATTTACTTAGCACCCTGAACGAAGTGAGCATCCACGTAGAAGTTTCTTTCGATTATTTCGAAGAAGAGAAACGTTATTGCGTGCATAAGGATCCCTATCCCCGCTATATCGAAGAAGAGGAACTTATGGATGTTGAAGGTGAGGCTGGTGACGATCAAGACGAAGATGATGAAGAACCCAATCCGGCCGATCATGCCGAACTCGATATCAACAATCCGGACGAACTTTATTTGGGCGATGTTTTTAGCTCCCATAAAGAAGAGATGGAGCGTCTTTCCAAAAAAGATTCTTGCAAAGAAACCGATTGTTGTCATAAACATCATTAAGGAGAGGAAGTCCTATGGAAGAATTTGAATTAGCGAAAAAAATATTGGATGACATACTCGATGGAGGCACTTCTTTTAATGAGGCTCTAAGGAAGGTTTTCCAAAGCAACGTTGCCTTACGCCCCCTTCGCCCTCTTGTAGCAGGCCTTGTTGGGTGCGAGCTTCGTCATCACCTTCTCTTTAGGGATGTCCTTTCGAAACAAGAAGGACTCAATGAAAACGAGATTCGCTATAGCGCTTTGGCCCTTAGCGATCTCTATTTCGTGAAGAGAATCGATAAAGAAGCGATGGTCGAGGCTTTAAAAGGCGTGTTAGGCGAGAAGATTTCTCTTTTGGATAAGCTTATCGAAAATTCCGATCATGCCGAGACTTTGATTTCTCCAGAGCTTTCGAAATCGAGTAACAAATACCTCTCTCTTCGCTATAACACTCCGGAATGGGTGCTAAAGATTTGGGAACATTACGGCTTTGGCGTCACTTATAAAATCCTTAAGAAGAACAATCGTCCCGGTCTCGAGACCGTGCGCGTAAGGACCTCAAAAATCAGTGTCGAAAGCGTGCTCAACAACAACAAGGATTTTGCTTTGTCTCCCGTAAACGACATGCTTATATATGGCGGGAAGACTCCTTTGAGGAAAATGGATGCCTACCGTCAAGGGGATCTTTTCTCGGAAAGGCTTTTGACGAAGAGTCTCCTGGACCAATATAAGATTGCCGAACCGATGGAGCTCTTTTGCTATTCCGGAAACAAAGATGCTTCGCTTCTAAAAGAAATTATCGAGACTTATGGCAATTCGATCGGCATCAACCTTGGCGTTCCTTCTTTGGAAGAACATATGGATGTGATGGCGATGATTCGCCGCGACAATTTGAAGAACGTCAACTTCTTTGAAGGAAAACCAGATTCCTTCGAATCGGCCATTTCTCACCCACAAGATCTCGTTATCGCTTCGCCGAATAGCTCGAATTTCGATCTTGTTCGCGAAGAACCCGATTTCTTGCTCCATTTTAAAAAAGACGAGATGGATGCTTTATTCAAGCAAGAGAAAGACGTGCTTGAGAACGCTTCGAAGTTTGTTGCGGAAGGCGGCACCTTGATTTATATGATCTACACGATTTCCAAGAAAGAAGGTCACCAAACGATCGCTTCTTTCTTGGCGAGTCATCCTGATTTTCAAGCTCTTACCGAACGTCAAGCCTTCCCTTTCGAAGAGATGGATACGGCGATGTACTACGCCATACTTCGAAAAAATAGCAACGTCCAAAAGGACGCTATGGGAAAAGGACCGGTTTTCGTTCCCAAACAAGAAGAAAACGTATCGACTTCCGTCGAATCCCAACACTAAGCCTCTTGTTTATTTTGGAGCTCCCTCATGAAGAAAAACCTTTTTGGATATACCTTAGCCAAGCTTACCGAAGAGATGCTCTCTTTGGGCGAAAAGAAATACCGAGCCATTCAGCTTTTTTCGTGGATTTATGTTAAAAAAGTCTTTTCGTTCGACGAAATGACGGATATATCAAAGTCTTTTCGCGACTATTTGAAAGAGAACTATTGTTTGGAGCTGCCCAAAATATATACAACCCAAAGGGCGAACGATGGCACCATCAAACTCCTTTTGGAGATGAGTGACGGCGCGAAGGTGGAAACCGTTTTGATGCGTTACGATTATGGCAACGCCGTTTGCGTTTCGAGCGAAGTCGGCTGTTCGATGGGCTGTGCCTTTTGCGCCTCAGGTCTTTTGAAAAAAGAAAGAGGCCTTAAGACGGAAGAAATGATCGGGCAAGTCCTTCTTATGAACGAATTGCTTCAAAAAGAAGGCGAAAGCGTCTCCCATGTTGTCGTGATGGGAACGGGTGAACCTTTTGATAATTACGATAATGTGAGCGATTTCTTGCATATTTTAAACGAACCAAAAGGGCTTGGCATCGGCGCTAGGCACCTCACCGTCTCCACTTGCGGCATCGTTCCAGGCATCCTCCGCTATGGCAAAGAGGGAATCCAAGTTAACTTGGCCATTTCCTTACATGCTCCTAACGATGAGATTCGAAAGAAGCTCATGCCGATTGATAACCATTATCCTTTAAACGAATTGATGGACGCGGTAAAGACCTATGTTTCCGAAAGCTCTCGCCGCGTCACTTTCGAGTACATCTTGATTAAGGACTTAAACGATAGTTTGGCTTGCGCGGAAGAACTTTCGAAGCTTCTTAGGGGGATTTGCTGCTATGTGAACCTTATTCCTCTCAATCCAGTGAAGGAAAAGCCTTTCGAAAGAAGCTCCCAAAAAAGCACGAAAGCTTTTTCGGAATACCTTAATTCCCATGGAATCAATTGCACGATCCGAAAAGAGTGGGGAACGGGTATAGACGCAGCTTGTGGCCAACTTCGAGCCAAAAAGATGGGGATGATAAAATGAGTAAAATCTATCATGGCACATATGCCTACAAAACGGACCTAGGTCGAGTTCGTCAAAAGAATGAAGACCAAGCCATGGTGCTTATGAATTCGAGTGGCGAAACCTTTTTGGTGGTTTGCGATGGGATGGGTGGAGCCAAAAAAGGAGAGCTTGCAAGCAAGCTTGCGATTGATATTTTGACCGATTCTTTCCGACATAAGAGCAAGCATATCTTTTCTTATGGGAATCGTCTTTGGATTACCAAAGCCGCTAAGGAAGCTAACGCGAAAATCAATCGCTATGCCGAAAAGAATGGAAAAATCAAAGGCATGGGGACGACCATGGTTGCCGCTTTGCTCTATGGATCGAAATTGATGATCGCCAATATCGGCGATTCGCGTTGCTACCTTCTCGATCATGATAAAGGGACGATTCGTCAAATGACCGAAGATCAAACCTACGTTCGCTATTTGGTGAGCACAGGGAAAATAACGGAAGAGGACGCTTTGTCCCATCCTGATCGCCATGTTCTTATGAATGCTCTTGGCATTTATCCGAGCGTTTCTTTAAGCGTTGATGTTTTTCCTTATAAAGGGGAGAGCATCCTTCTTTGCACGGATGGCCTTTATAACTCGGTGAGCGAAGAGCAAATCGCTAACATCCTTTTGACGGATGACCGTTGCGATCAAAAGGTTTCCTCGCTTGTCGCTGAAGCCAATCATAATGGCGGCAGCGATAACATCGGTATCGCTTTATGGGAGAGCATCGCCAATGATTGAAATAGGGATGAAAATCGACGACCGCTACCGAGTGACCTCTCGTATTGCGCATGGCGGAATGGCTGACGTCTATGAAGCCTATGATCTTTTGCTTCATCGTTCTGTTGCTTTGAAAATCATGCGAAGCGACGTGATTACCCCGAAGAATGTCGATCGCTTCGAAAAAGAATGCATTGCTTGCGCTTCTTTGGATAGCCCTTATGTCGTCCATGTTTTCGGACAAGGGAAAGTTGATGGTAGGCCTTACATGGCCAACGAATATGTCGATGGAAGAACCCTCCGCGACAAATTGAACGTTTCTAGCGGCCATAATCTTTTGCCACTTGAGGCCGTTGATGTCATGATGCAACTAACAGAGGGTGTTAGCTACATCCATGAGCATGGCCTTTTGCACCGCGATTTGAAACCGGACAATCTCTTTTATTTGCCAGACGGCTCTATTAAAATCGCCGATTTCGGCATTAGCACAAAAATGGGAGAGAAGCTCGAAGGGGACGCTGTTCCAGGAACCGTCTATTATTGCGCTCCCGAGATTCTTATGGGGCAAGAGGCGGGAGTGACTAGCGACGTCTATTCGATGGGCATTATCTTCTTTGAAATCTTAACCGGAACCGTTCCTTTTGATGGCGATAAGGCGGAAGACGTCGCCTTAGCGCAGATCAAGAAGCATTTCCCCGAACCATCTAAAGTTTATCCATCCATTCCGAAAATTTTGGATAAAATCGTCGTGAAAGCTTGTCGGAAACGTCCTGAAGAGCGCTTCCAAAGCGCCCGCGAAATGCATGAGGCTATCGAAGAAGCCTTGAAAGAAAAAGACAAATTAGTGGAGAAAAAATCCATTTTTGCAAGGATTTTTGGATTTAAATGAGAAAATTCGATCTTTTATTTCCTGCTGTTGCGCCTTCGCTTCTTGCTGCTCATGAAGGGCGTCTTTTTGAAGAGATATCCTTTGCCATAAGCGAAGGGATGAAGATTCTCCATTTTGACGTTATGGATGGGAAGTTCGTTCCTAAAACATCTTTTGGGATGGATCTCTTTTCGAAAATACGCATGGCTTTCCCTTCTTTGATAATCGACACCCACCTTATGGTTATCGATCCTTTAAGACTCGCTCCTATCTTTGGAAGGCTCCAATCGGATATTGTGACTTTCCATCTCGAAGCTTACCAAGAGAAAAAAGAAATTCTTCAAACGATTATCGATACGCGCGAAAGTGGTGCCAAAGTCGGTCTTTCGATTAAGCCTAAAACGCCTATCGAAGCTCTTTTTCCCTATTTCCCCTATATCGATCTCGCTCTTTTGATGTCTGTCGAACCGGGGAAGGGCGGGCAAGCATTTATAGAAAGCTCCTATGACCGGATGAAGGCTTTGAAAGAACATAAGGAAAAAGGCGGTTTCCATGACGTTATTTTGGAAATCGATGGTGGAATCAATGATATAACAGGGCCAAGAGCCCTTTCTTCTGGCGCCGACCTTTTGGTGGCTGGGAGCTATTTATTCGGACATGACGATTTTGCGGAAAGGATGAAAAAGATTTTGGAATGAAAATCCTTTATCTCTTGCTTGGAATCTTGTGGTTTTTTCTTTTTGAAGCCTTCTCTTTCTTCTTTGGCCACAAAGCTCTTATAAAAAAGGAAGGAAAAGTCTCTCCGCTTCGCTATTTCCCCAACGAATATCTTGGCTCGAAAAATTCGAACTTTAGCTTTCTTTCATTTTTAGTAGGGATCCTTCCTTCTTTTTTGCCTTTGGCGATTCTCATGAATTCATTGGAGATTATCGATGCTTCGTTTCGAGGCTATTTGATCTTTGGCGAAATGAGCCTTCTCTTTTTTCTTGTCTCTTTTTGCTGTTTGATAAATGTCTCTCCTTCAAATGAGAAACTTCATTTTGGCCTTTATCTCGCCTCTGGCCTTCTTCTTATGGTCTGCTTTTTGAGTTCGGCTCTTTGCTTTTTGGCGGTTTGTTCACGCAGTGCCAATGAATCTGCGATACGGATTTTAACCTATCTTCTTATGACGTTAAGCGCCCTCGCTATTCCCCTTTTGGCCGACCCCAAGCTTCGAAAATGGTATGAGCTTGAGGCTTTTTCGAATCCCGATGGAAGCGTTTCCTATAGAAGGCCCAGGATTTTGCGGCTCGCTTTTTACGAGTGGCTTTTGTTTCTGCTTTTTTCCTTTGGTTTCCTTTTCTTTAGCGTTTTGGCAATTTTGTTTTAAGAAAAAAAGCAAGAAAAAACCCGCGGCCGCGGGTTTCTTTTTTTGTTTTCCTTATTTGGCTTCCGCTTTTTCGGCCTTGGCTTTCACGCTCTTATTGAGAGAGCGATAGGCGCGGGCAGACATACGGACTTCGACCATTTTGCCGTTAATGTTGATCTTGTATTTTTGAAGATTCACATTCCAACGACGGCGGGTAGCCAAGACGCTGTGACTGCGGTTGTTTCCGCTGAGCGGTCCTTTTCCGGAAATCGGGCATACTCTAGACATTTCTTTCACCTCTTGCAAATTTGCGGTTAAGAATATAACACCTTATCAAGGTGCTTGCAAACATTCCTCGCTTTCTCTAAGTTTTTTGCCGCTTTCTGTGATATTATTTTTTAGTAGTTCGTTTGGAAATAGAAAGGGAGCACGATATGAGCGCAAAACTCGTCGCCATGATCTTAGCCGGAGGGAAAGGAACCCGCCTAAAAGCTTTGACGCGGAAAGTGGCAAAGCCAGCCGTTGAATATGGAGGAAAATACCGCATTATTGATTTTCCGTTAAGCAATTGTGCCAATAGCGGCATCCGGACGGTAAGCGTCTTGACCCAATACGAGTCGAGCGAGTTGAATAGCTACGTTGGCAATGGCGAAAAGTGGGGCTTTAATGGTGTGAGGAGCTTAGCCAGCATCTTAAGCCCAAAACAAACCGAAGAAGGGAGCAATTGGTATGCCGGAACAGCCGATGCCATCTATGAAAATCTTGACTGGCTCGCCTCTCAGAACCCCGACTACGTCCTTATTCTTTCAGGCGACCATATTTATAGTTGCACTTATAACGAAATGCTTAAGAAACATATCGAATCCGGGGCTGATTGCACCATAAGCGCATATCCTGTCGATTGGAAGGAGGCTTCTCGCTTCGGCTTAATTATCGCCAACCACGAAGATGAAATAACTTCTTTCCAAGAGAAGCCCAAAAATCCTCTTTCCAATTTGGCGAGCATGGGTATTTACATTTTCACCTACTCGGTGCTCCGGGATTATCTTTTGAAAGATCATATGATAGACGATTCCGATCATGACTTTGGCAAAAACATCATTCCGACGATGCTGGCCGACGGAAAGAAGCTTGTAACATATACCTATAATGGCTATTGGCGCGATGTAGGCACGATTTCCTCTCTTCATAAAGCCAATATGGATTTGCTTTTGAGCAACAAAGATGGGACGAATCTCTATACGGTCCAAGGGGAAAACAAGATTCTTTCCGAAGATAAGCATAGCGTTCCTCAATATATTGGCCCGAAAGCCAAAGTGAAGGATTCTTTGGTGAACCAAGGCGCGCAAGTCTATGGAGTTGTCGAACATTCCGTCATCAGCGGCGAGACCCTCATCGAAGAAGGGGCGCACGTCAAGAATTCCGTTATCATGTCCGGCGCTCGTATTGCCAAAGGAGCGAAAGTGAACAACGCGATTGTCGCTCCAGGGACATTGGTGGAAGCCAAAGAAGTCATTAAACCCGATGAAGGCGAAGAAATCGCTCTCATCTCCAATAAGAAAGCGAGGTTATTCTAATGAAAGACGTCATTGCCCTTCTCGATTGCCACAATTCCCCTGAACTGGGCGAATTGACTCTTAGCAGGCCTCTTGCATCCACGAGCTTCCTAGGCAGATACGCTTTCATGGATTTCATGATGAGCAACTTCGCCAATAGCGGCATCGAAACGGCTGGCATCCTTTGCAAAAACCATCAACGTTCCTTGATGAAGCATATGGGGAACATGTCGAGTTGGGTTGCCAATACCAAAATAGGAAGAACGACGGTTTTCTATAATGAAAAAGGCATCCTCAATGAATCCTATAATACCGATCTCAATAACATTCGCGAAAACGATTGGATCCTTTACGACAGCAAAGCAAAAACCATCGTGATTGCGGCTCCTCATATTCTTATGACACTGGATTTTGCGCCTTATATCGAAGAACATCGTGCTCGAAAGGAGGCATTGACCGTTCTTTATAAAACTATCGACGACGCAGATAAAACCTTCCTTGATCGCTATTGTTTTGAAGTGGGGGAGGATGGCTACGTAAAGGACATCCTTCGTAACGATGGGACAAAGAAGAGAAGGGACATTTCCTTGGAAGCTTGGATTATCGACGGCGAAGCTTTGGCGGAAATGATCGATAGGTATCCACGCTACGACGCTTCTTTCGGTATCCGCGAAATGATTGCTTCTTTTATCCGCCAAAAGCTTTTTAAAGTGCATGCCGCTCCCTTTAAGGGGTATGTTCGCTGCTTCGATAGCCTGGCGCATTATGTGGAATATTCCTTCGAGCTGCTTAATCCTCAAATCGCCAAAGAGCTTTTTCACCCCGAGTGGCCAATCTTCACCTTGACCCATGACACGGCTCCGGCCTTATATGGCCAAAAGAGCGAGGTGACCAATTCCTTTGTGTCGAATGGCTGCATTGTCGAAGGGGAAGTACACGATTCCATCATTTGCCGGAATGTCAAAATCGCAAAAGGGGCAGTCATTCGCCGCTCAATTTTGCTATCCGGCGTTCGAATTGGGGAGCATGCTCGTGTTTCCGATTTGGTTATCGACAAGTACTCGAGCATTTCTTCGAAGCACACCGTTGAAGGAGATCCGAAAAACATCATCTATGTCCGTCAGGGGGCTATTTTATGAAAATCGCTGTTTTCGCATCAGAATCCAATCCTTTTTGCAAAACCGGAGGTTTAGCGGATGTGGCTTTTTCGCTCTCGAGTTCTTTGGCTCGGAAAGGACACGAGGTGATTTTTGGCTTGCCTTTCTACAAGAATCTTAAACTCGGCAAAAGAAAGCCGAAGGAGATCGGCTCCTTTAATGTTTCTCTTTCTTGGCGAAGACAAGAAGCTCGTGTCTATCGCTTGGATGAAGGTGGTGTAATCTACTATCTTCTTGGGAATGATTACTATTTTGGAAGAGACGCTTTATACGGTTATCCGGACGACAACGAACGATTCGCTTTTTTCGCCTTGGCTTCCAAAGCTCTTTTGAAGTTCCTATCCTTTAAGGCGGATATCGTTCATGTTCATGATTGGCAAGCGGCGATGCTGCCATGCCTCATTCGGGAAGGAGAGAAAAAAGATCCTTTCTATTGCGACATGAAGTTCGTCTTGACGATTCACAATCCAGCTTTCAAAGGACTTATGGACCGTTTCTATCTCCATGATTATTTCAATTTGGACGATGAGCTCTTTTTCTCTGGCAAAGTCCGCTTTGATGAGATGGTGAGCACCCTTAAAAGCGGCATCATCTACGCCGACAAGATCACGACGGTTTCGCCCACTCATCGCGATGAGCTCTTAAGAAATGACGGCGGCCATCGCTTGGATGGCGTTCTTAAACTTCGCGAAGCTGATTTCGTTGGCATCTTGAATGGCATCGATACCGAAGAATGGAACCCCTCCAAAGATAAAAATATCGCGAAGAATTACGATGCTAAGACCTTTGAGGCTGCCCATCTTAGAAATAGGCAAGACCTTTTGGAAAGTTTTCATCTCCTTGACCAAAAAGGGCCTGTTTATGGCATTGTTTCCCGTCTTTCTTGGCAAAAAGGAATCGATCTTGTTGCCGAGTGCTTTTCCAAAAAGCTAAACGAGAATTGCAACCTCGTTATTTTGGGATCGGGAGAATACGATCTTGAAAGGCGATGCGAAGAACTTCGGGCAAGATTCTCTGAGAAATGTGGCATTTATATCGGCTATAACGACGCTCTAGCTCATAAAATATACGCCGGAATCGACTTTTTCTTGATGCCTAGTCTCTTTGAACCGTGTGGTATCTCCCAAATGATTTCCCAACGATATGGCGCTTTGCCGATTGTCCGATACACGGGCGGACTCAAAGACACTGTAAATGGTTACCTCGGCGATAACGAGAATATCGCTGACGGCATCGGATTTAACGACTATAATGATTCGGGTCTTGGCTATGGGATTTTGATGTCCGATACCCTTTATCGGAAGAAGGATTCGCTCCGAAAATGCCAAGAAAACGCATTAAACCGCGATCATAGCTGGAAGAAGAGCGCAGACGCTTACGAAACGCTCTTCGAATCCGTCGTTTCGTGAAGGAGGACTTATGTCGTTTGATCACAAAAGCATCGAGAAAAAGTGGCGCCAGTATTGGGAAAAGAACAATACCTTTTATTGCGATACCAGAGATTTCTCGAAACCGAAATACTATGTTTTAGACATGTTCCCATATCCTTCTGGGGAAGGACTTCACGTGGGACATCCGGAAGGCTATACGGCAACAGACATCGTCGCACGTATGAAAAGGATGCAAGGTTTTAATGTTTTGCATCCGATGGGTTGGGACGCTTTTGGACTCCCGGCGGAACAATTTGCCATCAAGATGAATCGTCATCCGGAAGAGTTTACCCGCAAAAACATCGCTCATTTCAAAGAACAAATTCAATCTCTCGGCTTCTCCTATGACTGGAGCAAGGAAATCGCGACCATCGATCCGAGCTATTACAAATGGACGCAATGGATTTTTACGAAGATGTTTGAGCACGATCTTGCCTATGTTGCCGATATTCCCGTCAATTACTGCCCCGAACTTGGCACGGTTTTGGCCAACGAAGAGGTCATCGATGGCAAAAGCGAGCGTGGTGGTTACCCCGTCATCCGTATGCCAATGCGCCAATGGATCCTTAAAATCACCGCATATGCGGACCGCCTCGAAAAAGATCTCGAAGGTCTTTCTTGGCCCAAAAGCACCCTTGAGATGCAAAAAAATTGGATTGGCAAGAGCAGTGGTGTCAACGTCATCTTCGATCTCGAAAAGAGCGATGGATCCTTTACCGTCTATACCACGCGCGTGGACACTTTGTTCGGTTGCACGTATTGTTGCTTGGCGCCAGAGCATCCTTTGCTTTCCAAGATTGTGACGCCTCAGCAAAGGGAAGCGGTTGAAATGTATATCCAAGAGGCCAAAAGCAAGAGCGATTTGCTTCGCACGGCTCTTTCAAAAGAGAAAACCGGCGTTTTCACAGGCGCTTATGCCATTAATCCGATCAATGGATCTCGTATCCCCGTCTATGTCGCAGACTATGTTTTGGGTGCCTATGGAACGGGCGCGGTCATGGCTGTTCCCGCTCACGATGAACGCGATTTCGCTTTTGCGAAAAAACATCATCTTCCCATTATCCGTGTCTTGGAGGGTGGAAACGAGGAAGAAGCCTATACTCAAGATGGTAAGCATATTGATAGCGGCTTTGCCAATGGCCTAAACATCGCCGAAGCCAAAAAAGCCATAACCGAAAAGCTTGTTTCCCTGAAGAAAGGGGAGCCTGTGACAAACTATAAGCTTCGCGATTGGATTTTTTCCCGCCAACGGTATTGGGGCGAACCCATTCCTATGGTTCAGACGGAAGATGGGAAGGAGCATGCTTTAAAAGAAAATGAATTGCCACTCCTTCTTCCCGAACTCGACGATTATGCCCCGACAAAAGATGGAAAGCCTCCTCTTTCGAAAGCTCCAAAGGATTGGCTTAACATCACTTATGATGGTCAAAAAGCCGTTCGTGAGACCAATACGATGCCACAATGGGCCGGTTCTTCTTGGTATTACATTCGTTATATCGATCCGCATAACGACGAAGCTATTGGCGATAAGGAGCTTCTTGACCATTGGCTTCCTGTGGACCTTTATATCGGCGGCCAAGAACATGCCGTCTTGCATTTGCTTTACGCCCGTTTCTGGCACAAGTTCCTTTTTGATATCGGCGTCACGAGCGCAAAAGAGCCTTTCAAACGTCTCTATCACCAAGGCATGATTTTAGGCTCCAATGGGGAAAAGATGTCCAAATCGCGTGGGAATGTCGTCAATCCAGACGAAGTCGTTAACAACGTCGGCGCCGATTCTCTTCGCTTATTCGAAATGTTCGCCGGCCCTTTGAACGAGACCAAACCCTGGAGTACCAAAGGCCTAGAAGGGGCACACCGTTTCTTAGAAAGGGCCTTCCGACTTGTGGATGAAGATCCTTATAAGTCGCATATAAGCGATGTTAATAGTGGAGAGCTCGATTTCTCCTATCATTCTTTGGTCAAAAAGGTGAGCGAAGATTTTGAGTCTTTGAGTTTCAATACCGCTATTGCTCAAATGATGGTTTTCGTGAACGATTGCTATAAAGCCAAATCCCTTTATCGGCCTTATATCGAAGGATTCACGAAGATGTTTGCTTGCATTTGTCCTTTCTTGGGGGAAGAGATGTGGGAGAAATTAGGCCATAGCAAAACCATCGCCTATGAACCTTGGCCTTCTTTCGACGAAAAGAAGTTGATCGTCGATAAGGTGAATCTTGCTGTGAGCGTGAATGGCAAAGTCCGAGATGTGCTCTCTCTTTCTAAGAACGCCACTCAAGAAGAAGCCCTCGAAAGCGCAAAATCCAGTGCAAAGGTCCTTTCTTTCCTCGAAGGAAAGGAAATTCGCAAGGTGATTTATGTGCCTGGGAGAATTCTCAATATTGTCGTTTCCTAATCCCTTTATCCTATTTTTTGGCCCACGACTTTCGCTTAAGGGAAGCGTGGAGCGGAGACAGACCTTATGTTACTTACTATTGATATTGGCAATACGCTTATCGATTTTGGCTTCTTTTCCAAAAGAAGACTCGAAAGCGTTTATAAAGCGGCGACCAAACCCATTCGGAGCGAGGACGAATATCGAAGCGTCTTGCTTTCGGCCCTGGAAGCGGTGGGAATAAAAAAAGAAGACGTGGACGACATCATCATTTCTTGCGTCGTGCCTTCTTTGATTCGCACTTTCTACGATTTATCTCTTTCCTTCTTCGGCAAGAAGCCTCTCCTCTTAGGGCCGGGGCTTTCTAGCGGCGTCAAATTGAATGTTGACAATCCTTTGGAGGTCGGAAGCGATCTCGTCGCCGATAGTGCGGGCGCCAAAGTTCGTTATGGGACGGGTCTTTTTATCGCCGACCTCGGAACCGCGAGCAAATACATTTATCTTGATATGGAAGGCGATTTTTCGGGCCTCGTTATTGCCCCAGGCTTCCGTCTTTCCATCGAGGCGCTAGTCAAAGGGGCGGCTGCTCTTCCGGAAGTGAACCTTTTAGCGCCCAAAAGGGTGATTGGAAAAAATACCCTCGACTGCATGAATAGCGGAATCACCTATGGAACGGCCTTCGAGGTTATGGGTTTTGCGAACGCTTTCGAAAAGGAGGTAGGATATCCCCTTCGGAAAGTGCTCACCGGCGGAAACGCTAAGTATGTGGCTTCTTTGCTTCAAAAGGATTTCGTTTACGACGAAAACCTTTTGCTTTACGGCTTGGAAGCCATTTACCGAAGGAAAAGAGGAAACAAACAATGAACTACGAAACGGTCTTGCTTTGGGCTTTTTTGGCCTTATTTTGCTTGGCTCTTCTTTTTGAGTTTCAAAGGGAGAACCCTTCGACCACAAACGTCCGTCAAATCGCCTATGACGCCGTCTTTCTTGCTCTCATCCTCATTATGGGCTTTGTTCCCCAGATGGGATATATCACGATTCTACCAGGGCTATCGCTGACGCTTATGCATTTGCCAGTTTTGCTTGGCTCTTCGCTTTTCGGCTATAAACGCGGCCTTCTCTATGGCCTTTTCTTCGGCGTTACAAGTTGGATACAAGCCTTATCCAATCCTATGGGCCTTAATGGATTCTTCGTTGTCCCATGGGTTTCCGTTTTGCCGCGTCTTCTCTTTGGCTTCCTTTGTGGCTTCTTCTTCCAACTCTTAAGAAAAGCTCCTAAAATAAGTCGGAACTCGTTGGTGATCGGGGTTATGTGCTTTGGACTCACTCTTCTCCATACGGTTCTTGTATTCGGCGCTTTATTTATATTTTATTTCGGGGACATCCTTCCTTATTTCCAAAGCACGGATATTTTGACGGAAGGCATCGCTCTTACCTTCACGGGCGTGATTCTCATTGGGGCGAGCTTGGAGGCCTTTTTGGCAGGGGTTCTTGTCCCGCTTCTTAATAAAGCGACCTCCCGTTTCATCGAAAGGAAAGGCAATTAGACTATGGCGAATTTCAAAAGACTGGCAAAAGGGTACGAAAAGATCGGCATCGTCGCTCTTCAAAAATTCATTCAGATTCCGAGCGTTTATGATTCTCAAACGATAGCGCCTCTTGCACCTTATGGGCAAAACGTCAAAAAAGCCCTCGATTATTTTGCGAAGCTAGGCGAGGATTATGGCTTTAAGGTTTATAACGATGAAGGGCATGCCGTTGAGTTGTCGGTTGGAGAATCGGGGCCGCTTATTGGCATTTATGGACATAGCGACGTCGTTCCTGTGTCGGGGAGTTGGACATATAAGGAATTCGGTGGCGAATTGAAAGACGGCGTTATTTATGGAAGAGGGGCTTGCGACGATAAAGGTCCGCTTCTTGCTGCCTTATATGCGGTGAAGCTTTTGAAAGACAATGGGCTTATTAAGGGGTATCGCGTCAAAATCGTGAGTGGTGGCGACGAAGAAAGAGGAAGCTCTTGCCTTGAACACTATTTCGCGAAAGGTCATGGCGAGGAACCGACCTTTGGCTTTACTCCCGATGCGAATTGGCCGCTTATTTATGCGGAAAAAGGCATAACCCACGCCCATGCGCGGAAGATCATTGACCTTGACCCGGTTATTGCGATGGATGGCGGCACGGTGAGTAACGCCGTTTGTGACTCTCTTCTTGTTACCATGAAACCCGATAAGGCTTTCGAAACCTATTTGAAGAAAAACAACGTTTCGGCCGATGTTACTCTTTCCCCGGAATTGATGATGGTTCGCTTTAAGGGAAAGACCGCCCATGGAAGCACGCCCGAACTCGGCGATAATGCCGCCACCAAAGCCTTTAAGGCTCTTGGCGAATTCTATAAACTTGAGACGCTGACCCTTCTTGCTAAAGCCATGGATGATCCTAATGGCGCTTCCTTTGGCGGAAAAGAAGTTTCCAAAGAGCTCGGACCAACGACCTACAATTATGGCGTTATCAAGTACGATGGGAAATCTTTAAGCGTTTCCATCGATTTCCGTTATGGCGAAACCGCGGATAACAAGGCGCTTCTTACGAAATTCTTCGAGTTCACTAAGACTCTCCCAGTTATCGACAGCGAGACGAAGCCTCTTCTTTATAGCAAGAAGAGCCCTTTGGTCGCAACGCTTATGAAAGCTTATAAAAAAGAAACTTTCGATCTCTTCGCCAAGCCTCTTGCCATTGGCGGTGGAACTTATGCCAAGGAGGCAAAGAATACCGTTGCCTTTGGCGCCGAATGGCCAAAACACCCCGGTAATATGCATAGTCCAGACGAATATATCTATGTGGAAGACTTCGTGAAGGACATTGCGATATACGCTCGAGCCATTTTTATGCTCGGAAAGAAAGCGATAAAACAGTGAGAAGCCGATTCAAAAGCTGGGCAAAACCCTATCTCGAAAGCCACCCTGAATTCGTTTTGGAGGATATCAGAAAAGACGATGTTTTCTTTAAAGACGCCCCGTTATCCTTGGAAATAGGTTCGGGAAAAGGCGGCTTTTTGCTTCAAATCGCGGAAAAGAATCCAGAAAGACACTATCTCGCGTTGGAGAGAGATATTTCCATTTGTGGCACTTTTGCAAAGAAAATCGAAGAAAAGGGCCTAAGCAACATTCGCCTTTTGCCCGGTGATTTCGACAATCTCTTTGAGATGATAAAAGACCTTCGATTTGACGAGATTTTTTTGAATTTCAGCGACCCTTGGCCTAAAAAAAGGCATGCAAAGCGGAGACTTACGACCGCTTCTCGCTTGATCAATATGGATTCCCTTTTAAACGAGGAGGGCCTTATAAAAATAAAAACGGATAATGATGTTCTTTACGAATTCACATTAGAAGAAGGAAATAAGACCCCTTTGAGGCTTCTTTCAAGTCTTTTTGATTACGACGCCCTCGATCGAAACGATGCGGAAAGCGAATACGAGGCGAATTTCCGGAGCCTTCATAAACCTATCCACCGAATTATCTATCAAAAACAAAGGAGAATTTAGAATGTACCGCCTTTTTTATAATTACCCCGTTTCCAAAGATGTGCTCTTCGTTCTTATCGATCCCTCCAAGAAAGTGACCAAAACCAAGAGGGTGGAAGAAGTCGAAGCCCTCTATAATGAGGATGAACTCATTGGCTATAATATTTTTGATGTTTCCAAAACGGTCAAACTGAATGCGGATGGCATTATTTTTCTCCCCGAAAAACACCTTGTCGATGCCATTAATAGCATTCTTTCAAGAACGGGTTTTGAGGGTTTAGGGTATTTGAAAGAAAGTGGCTTTGTGGTTTTGAAAATTCTTTCTTTGGAAGAGCATCCGCTTGATGAGAATGCTTCTATCGTCACTTTGCTTGGACGAAATGGTGAGCGTTTTGAAACCGTTTCCAAGGCAAAGAATCTCTCTGTCGGTTCTTTGTGCGTGGCTGCCAAAGACGGAAGCATCCTTGCGGATGGAACCCTCTTTAAAAAAAGGATAGAGAAAAATATTCCCATCGACGTCTTCTTAATGTCCTCCAAGATGTTGAAGCTTTCTTCTCAAGAAGATGCTCTTTTTATCCCCAAAGAGGGGGATTATCAAATCGGTGATGATTTCTTTTAAGAGGTAAAACCATGGAAGAACTTGAAATTAAGCTTAAAGAAGCTGGCAAAATCGCCCGCCTTACGAACAAGACCTTTCGATTTGACGAAAGGATAAAAGACGGCTATTTTAGCGCGAACTATTTTTTGAAATCCCGTTATATCGTCGAGAACTTCGCCCCAAACCATATTGTCGAAGAGCAATTCTTCCAAAGAGCAGATGACGTTATGGCTTGCGGTCTCGATGAAAGCGTCGCTCTTATCCACACCTTCGCTCGGAACCCCCAAGATCTTAAGATCCTTGCTTTGAAGGATGGCGATATGATTTCGAAAAACGAACCTGTTTTGAAAATCATCGGAAAATATGAGGATTTTGGCTTTTTGGAATCGCTTATCGATGGCATATTGACAAGAAGAAGCGCGGTGGCGACAAATACGTACCGCGTTGTCAAGGCCCTTCGTGGCACGGATACTTTCTCGATGGCTGATCGCCAAGATGATTATTTGACCCAAAAGGGCGATGGCTATGCGAGCTATGTCGCCGGCATTAAGAAGTTTTCAACCGATGCCCAAGGCGAATGGGTTGGCGTCAAAGGAATGGGGACCATGCCCCATGCCCTCATCCAAATCTGCGATGGGGATATCTTAAAGGCTTCTAGACTCTACCATAAGGCCTTCCCCAATGAAAAAGTGACGGCTTTAATCGATTATCACAATAACGTCGTTAGGGATTCCATCATGGTCGCAAAAGCCCTAGGTCCGAATGTGCTTCGTGGCGTACGCGTGGATACCTCCAAGGCTCTTATCGACCATTATTTCGACGATAAAGACACTTCTGGCTTCGATCCCCATGGCGTTTGTAAGGAACTCATACTCGCTTTGAAAAAAGCTTTGGTGAAGGAAGGCCTTGATTGGGTTAAAATCACGGTCTCTAGTGGTTTTAACGCTAAGAAAATAGAAGAATGGACCCGTTTAGGAATACCTGTCGATTGCTATGGCGTTGGCACCTCTCTTATTAAAAATGACACCGTTGGCTATACTGGCGATTTGGTGATGCTCGATGGGAAAAGAGAAGCCAAAGAAGGGCGTGGCGATTATCCGAGCGAAAGATTGGAAGAGGTTCCGTATCTTCTATAATTCGAATATTCTTTACAGGATTTTCAAAAATTTTTTCTCGAAAAGAATTGCAAAACCCTTATTCTTTTTGTAAAGAGAGCGCTGGTTGGAAGCTTAAGGCGAAAAATTGGCAATTTATTTTTTGCATTTATGAAAATATTTTCATTGAAAAGCAATAGAGCATTTCTAAAATTAAATTGTTGGAGGAATAACCATGGATAACTTAAAAGATCGTGTTACCATCTATCAAGTCGCTCAAGCGGCTGGCGTGTCTTTGGCCACTGTTAGCCGTGTCATCAATAAGCAAGGAAACGTGACGGAATCCACACGGAATAAGGTGGAAGAAACGATTCGCCGCCTTGGCTATAAACCAAGCGGCCTCGCCCAAGCCTTAGCGACCAATAAAACAACCAATATCGGCGTTGTCATTCCTAGCGCCAACTACGTCTATATCTCAAACATGTTGAACGGCATTAGCGAAGTGGCCAAAGAAAAAGGCTTTGTTTTGACTTTGTTTACGACTTCCCACTCCCACGAAGAAGCTCTTTCGATGATTGAGAAGGTTATTACCACCCATGTCGATGGCGCCATTATTTTCGATGATGAATTGGATACGGAAGACGTCATGAAGATCAATTCCTATAGCGTCCCGACGATCGTCGTTAACAATCGCATCGTTGGCGATAAAGTGGGATGTGTCACTTTCTCTTATGAAGATTTGCTCGAAAAGATTATCGAAAACTATTACACCGATAATTCTAATACCGATAAAAAGGACATGACCTTCCTTCATGTTCATGACGGCGGTCGCCTTTTGATGCACTGCGAAAAGGCTTTTGTGGAGGTCCATAAGCGCCTTGGCCGTCCCTATCACATCACCAATTGCGACGATTCCTATACCCGTACCTACTATGATTTCGTCGATTATTTCAAACACACAAAGAAAGGATATTTCGTGGCTTATCGCGATTCCATCGCGGCGGCAATCGAGAATGCTGCCACCGACAGTGGGCTTAGTGTTCCAAACGACGTCGAAGTTCTTTCTTTGGTCGGAACAAAATACGCTAACATCGTTCGCCCGACTTTATCTTCCATGCAAATCGACATGGCGGAAGTTGGGAAGCGTGCCATGTATATGCTCATTGACCTAATCAATGGAGAGCTCAACGATAAGAGCTATCGTTTTGACGCTCATTTGACTGCCCGCGATAGTACAATCGAAAAGAAATAAATCTGATATCACGCCTAAAAGCGCCTTTTCACGGCGCTTTTTTTGATTCGAAAAATTTTTTTGGCACTCGCTACTTGACAGTGCCAAACACTGCATTATCATACTAGCGTAACCAATGGAGGAATAAAGCACTATGAAGATTACACCGCTTAACGATTACCTTCTTATTGAAAAGGTTCCAAGCGAAAAAAAGATTGGTTCGATTGTTCTAACGACGGAAAAGAAACAAGGCAATGTGGCGACCGTTGTTGCCCTTGGCCCTGGCAAAGTGGAAGATGGCAAGCTTCAAAAGATCGAAGGGATTGCCGTTAACGACAAGGTTATTTACCGCGAATATGCGGGCACCGATTATGAAGATGGCGACCACAAATATCTTCTCATCAAGGCAGAAGACATTCTCGCTGTCGTAAAAGATTAAAGAAAGAGAGGTTCTCTATTTATGGCTAAGGAAATTAAACTCGGAAAGAGCGCTCGTGACGCGATGGTCGCGGGTGTTGATAAACTCGCAAACACCGTTAAGGTGACGCTTGGCCCAAAAGGCCGTAACGTTGCTTTGGATAAAGGCTATGGAAGTCCGGCTATTTGCGAAGATGGTGTCTCTATTGCTCGTGAAATCGAACTCAAAGACAATTTCGAGAACATGGGCGCGAAGCTTGTTTATGAAGTTGCGAACCATACCAATGAAAAAGCTGGCGATGGCACAACGACCGCGACCGTTTTGGCTCAAGCTATGATTCATCGCGGCATCAATGCGGTCGAAAAAGGCGCTAATCCCGTCTTTGTCCGAATGGGCATCGAAAAGGCTGGCAAAGCCGTAAGCGATGAGCTTTTAAAGATTTCGAAACCGGTTGAAACAAATGAAGATATCGAGGCCATTGCTTCTGTCTCTTCGCATAGCGACGAAATTGGCAAGCTCATTGCCGAAGCGATGGATAAAGTCGGCAAGAATGGCGTTATTACCGTCGATGACTCCAAAACCAGCGAGAATGAGCTTTGCATCTCTCAAGGTTTGGAATATGACAAAGGCTTTATTAGCCCATACATGGTGACCGATAACGAAAAGATGGAGGCTGAACTGGAAGATGCCTACATTCTTGTCACGGATATGAAGATTAGCAATATCAATGACATCGTTCCTCTCCTCCAAAGCGTTGTTGATTCCCATAAACCGCTTCTTATCATTGCGGACGATCTCGATAGCGATGTGACTTCGACCCTTATCGTCAATAAGCTCCGCGGTACCTTCACTGTTGTTGCCACGAAGGCCCCTGAATTCGGCGATGCTCAAAAAGCCGCTCTTCAAGATATCGCTATTTTGACAGGCGCTAAGTTCTATAGCAAAGACCTTGGTATGGCCTTAAAGGACATCACCATCGAAGATCTTGGTCAAGCCAAGAAAGTCACCGTGAAGAAAGACAGCACGACGATTGTTGGCGGCGAAGGAAGCAAGAAAGACCTTAACGATCGTATTTCTGAACTTCAATCGCAATATAACGTTGCCACAAGCGAATACGACAAGAAGAATATCTCTAAACGTATCGCGAAACTTTCCAATGGCGTTGCTGTTTTGAAAGTCGGCGCTTTGACCGAAAGCGAACTCAAAGACAAGAAACTTCGCATCGAGGATGCTTTGAATGCCACGAAAGCGGCCGTGCAAGAAGGAATTGTCGTTGGTGGTGGTGCCGCTTTAAGCGAAGTCTATCTTGCTTTGAAAGAGACGCTTAAGGACAAGAATCCGGACATTCAAAAAGGTATTGACGCCGTCATGGATTCCCTTATGGCTCCGCTTGCCCAAATCGCCGACAATGCGGGCTTCGATAGCGAAGAGATCATTGCCAAGCAGAAGGTTCAACCTAAGAATTTCGGTTTCAATGCCCTCGATGGCACTTGGGTCGATATGTTTAAGGCGGCGATTGTCGATCCAACCAAAGTCACTCGTAACGCGGTCCTTAATAGCTCAAGCATCTCAGCGATGTTTGTGACAACGGAAGGCGCTGTGAGCGAAATCAAAGAAGATAAGCCTGCTGCGAACCCAGGAATGGGTGGCGCAATGGGTGGAATGTATTAATAACTCGTTCCGCAAATGAGGAGGTGAAGACGCCAATCTTCGCCTCCTTTTTTCATGCTATCAAGCTTTCAAAAAAGAAAAGAGTTGCTAGAATATCAAGCGGAGAAAACATCTATGGAAAATATCTTTGACGATCTTAAATGGAGAGGGCTCATCCAACAATTCAGCAACGAAGAAAAAGTGAAAGAGCTTTTGAGCACGAAACAGACGATTTATTGCGGTTTTGATCCCAGTGCGAGTTCGATGCATTTGGGAAATTACGTCATGATCTCGATTCTTAAACGCTTTCAAAAAGCCGGGCACCGGATCATTGCTTTGGTGGGTGGAGCGACTGGCATGATTGGAGATCCTAGTGGCAAATCCAAGGAAAGAAATCTTCAGACGAAGGAAAAACTTGCCGAAAACACTTCTTCTATCAAAAACCAATTGGAACGCTTTATCGATTTGTCCAATCCTGAGAAGGGAATGATTCTCAATAACTATGATTGGCTTGGCAAGATGCCGATGTTGGACTTCTTAAGGGATTATGGGAAGTTTTTCCCTATCAATTATATGCTTTCGAAGGAGATTGTTTCTTCCCGCTTGGAAGCTGGCATTTCTTTCACTGAATTCTCTTACCAAATTCTTCAATCGATTGATTTCTATCATCTCAATAAGACCTATGGCTGTCATATCCAAATCGGTGGAAACGACCAATGGGGCAATTTGACAAGCGGCCTTGAACTCATTCGCAAATTGGAAGGCGAAAATGCTGTAGCGGAAGCTATGACGGCTCATTTAATTACTCGTGCTGATGGGAAAAAGTTCGGCAAGAGCGAAGACGGCGCTCTCTTCTTAGATCCTTCTTTAACTTCGCCCTATAAACTTTATCAATATTTTATTAATACGACGGACGAAGACGCGGTGAAGTATCTTAAGGTTTTTACGTTCCTTTCGAAAGAAGAGCTAACTGAAATTGAAAAAGAACATATTGCAAACCCGGGTGCTCGTTTGGCTCAAAAGAAATTAGCCTACGAAGTAACGAAAGATATTCATGGGGAGGAGGCTGCTTTAGAAGCCGTCAAGATGAGCAATGTCCTCTTTTCAGGCGAAGTGCAAACCCTTTCCAAGGAAGAAATTGAAGAGCTTCTTGGCAGCTTAAAAGTTCATGTGGATTCTTCTCTCCCTATTCTCGATCTTTTGGTGAAAGTGGGGGCGGCCCAAAGCAAGACGCAAGCTAAAACCTTCGTCCTTCAAAATAGCGTTTCCATTAATGGCGAAAAGGTTACGGATGTCAATAGGACGTACACTATGGAAGATGCCCTTTTTGAAGAATACCTGATTATCAGAAGAGGGAAAAAGAATTATTATTTAGCCGTGTTTTAATCTTAAAAAGCAAAAATAACCTGCAAAAGCCTTCTATTTCTTCTTATATGGTTAAGAGAAAAGAGGCTTGCAGGCTATTTTTTTATACTCTCATAAAGAAGCAAAGAGGCTTGAAGTGGAATTCCCACAAAAAGGATGAAAAAGATGTTTTGGTTGAGAAAGAGGTAAAAGGTTATGGAAAAGGAGAACAACAATCCCCATATGAAGATACTCAATAAAATGGTTTCGGCTAAGCCTTTTCCCCAAAACCTTTTGACTAACAAGCCATCCAATAATCCTACAGCCGGTATTGTCCAAAGAAAGGCGATAGCGTACTTAAACGTCTTTTCGCTAATAACGCCGTTTACAAAGATACATGTTGCAACCAAAAGAATGAAAGACGCGGTAAGACAAGCGATGGCTATTTTATTCGAGTTCCTCTTTTCGTTTTCTTCTTTATTCGAAGGCTTTAATTCTATAGGCCCACGTAAAATAGAATCCACGCTTACACCGTAAAAGTCGGCGATTTGCAATAATATTTCGGCTGAAGGTATCGCTTTTCCCAATTCCCATTTGGAGATATTTTTGTCGCTATAGCCCAAAGTATCGGCAAATTCCTGCTGAGTCAAATGACGGGATCGCCGAAGGGCTTGAAGATTTTTGGCAACGCATTCATTGATTTCGCTCATGAACTTACTATAAACGGGTCTCTAAAAGCTTCAAGAAAGAAAAGTTTTTGAATAAAAACATCTATCAATAAAAGTATCGATAATATCGATATAATCAGTTTATAAATAGACAGTGTATAAAATGAATAAACTTTTAAATTTGAATGAACTTTACCTAATCTAGTAACGAGAACAAGATAATTCATGACATTAAAAGTAAAGTAAACATCGAATAAAAACTAATTCTACTAATCGTAGATTCCCTCTCTACTATTCCTCGTGAACGTGGTAGATGGTTTCTTTATTTTTTGGCTCTAAATTATCCTTGGTTCGAAATGGACTAAAAAAATGAAATCGAAAAGCATTCTTCTCATGTCTATCGGTATTGTTCTGAGCTCAGGCTTAGGCGTAGGGCTTGGCTATGTCCTTTCCAATTTTTTTCCACACGTCGTTAAGGATGTGAAATACGACTTTGACGAAAAATATTTGAGGGCGGATTCCGATGCTTGCCTAAAGAAATTCGAAAAGTTCAATGGAAGCGAAAAGGCTTTTGACGGCAAGAGCATGGCGGGGTGGGAAATAATCAACGCCTCTTTAAAGAAATTCGAATCGCAAGAATCAAATATGAGCCAGGGGATCGGATTCGCGAAAGCGAGGGTCGGTCCTATTGACGTCGTTCAGCAGATACGAAGCACAATGTATCGGGTGGACGATTCCTATTTCGAAGAATCTCTTTCCAAGTCGAGCGTTGTTAATGTGGCTTGGCGCATGTATCAAGAGGGAGACGAGACGAAAAGGTATAAGGGCGCTTGTCCCTCCAATGTCGAAAAACCCGTCTTTGATGCGAATGCTTCCCCATCAACTTACACCGAATCCGAATACTTCGATTATGCGGGAAGGAATCTGGATGGATCAAGTTGCATCTATCTCATAAGCGACAAGACGCTAAGCTCAGAAAACCAAAAAGTTACTTCCGGGCTTCCTAAAAACGAAATTAAAAAAAACGAAGACGGGACCTATACGATTTCGGTGGAGCTTGATCCAAGGAAATCCGTCGTCAATTATATCCGCCAAATGAAAGCGACGACCGATATGAACGGCAATCCTGTGTTCGATTATGTGCATCTAAGTTGGACCGTGACGAAGAATGGCGATCTTATCTCCAGCGTTTCCAACGAGAAATACTTTGCTTCCACTCCCCAAGGATCGAGCAATCTGGAAGGCCAATTAGTGACGCATTATTCGGTTGGCGGGAATTACAAGATTCCGGAACTCAATACCCCAATCGTTTATGAAAATAAAAATTAGGAGACAATGAAAATGAGCAAGAAAAAAAGAGACGAAGAAGAAAACAAAAATAAGGCGCGTGGACTTTTCGCCTTCTTTGGCAAAAGGAGCGTGCGGCTTGGCGCGCTTTACGTCGCTTTGTTTGGGCTATCTACGGCTGGCGCCTATTGGTTTACGCCTTATTTGAATGGGAGTTTAAACGACGATTATCAAGATAGCGATTCGACGGGGCTATCGAACACCGATCGCTTCATGTCGAAATTGACGGAATTAAGCGGATTCAAAGGAACCATCAACACCTTGAAAGTGTCTTTTCCGGATAACGATAACAATGAAAGCACTCATAACGAGGCTTCTCTCAAAAGCGGTTCGAAAATCATCGTTGCTATGCCTGATACGGAACACATTGGTTTTCATTTGGACACGGAATTCACTTTATCGACGCCAGGAAGTTCTATCAAAGATGTCACGAAGCCGATATTCGTCAATTACGATAGCAATGACCTTTATATTTCCATGCTTGGCGCGAAGTACAAGTATCTTGCCGAGGATTACGAGACCATTCTCGATAACGTTATCGAGGTGCTTGGCAAAGATGGCGTGACCATACCTTCTTCTTTCTATGAGACCGTCGAGAAGATTTTTGGCGGTTTGATGGGTGGATTGAGTGATGGCGCTTCTCCGGAAATAGGCGTTAATTTCGCTGAAAGAGGAGAGACGAAAGAAGGCCATGCTTTTGTCTGCACGGTATCGCTTGATGAGAATGATTACGATATCAATATGACTAGCGATGACGATTTCAATCTGACTTCCGTCCAGGCCAATCTCGATTTTGGCTCGGTCCAATTAGATCTCGATCTCACTACCGACCTTAAAACCGTGACTCTCGGCTCTTTGAGTCAGTTTGTGCCAGAAGATAAGGATAGCTATGTTTCGCTTGTCAATATGCATGGCGTCTTTAAGAAAATCGCTCATCTGGCCAGCGCGAAAGCGTTCGACGTCTCTTTCGATGGCGCACTCACTTATAAATATGGAAAAGAAGGGGAGAAAAAAGACGACGCCTTGAATGTCTCTGCATTTGCTTCTTTGGATATTGGGGAATCGGATTATCGACTCTCGTTAGAAGCGAAGGGCGCGGAAAATAATGTTGAAAAAATCGATCTTGCCTATTTGCCTTCCACTTTAGAAAATGCTCAAACCGCGTATTTAAACTACAACGACGTCTATAAGGTCAGCGCTAGCCAAACGACTATTGACGCTCTTATTGGAAAAGTCGAAGACGCCACAAATGGAGGCGATAGTGCTTTCGACGCTAAGAAACTTCTTGGCCTTTTCTCTTTCCTTACTGACAGCGAGGTGATGAATGCAATCGCCGAAGGCCATTATCAATCCGTTTTGAACATGATCGATGATCTTCAAACTTCCAACGACAAGATTGTCGCTGGCATCGAATTGAAGGGTCTTGGATTTGGCGAGAACGCAAAGATCGTCGCAACCATCGATGGACATGAAAAAGAAGGGGAGAACGCCCTCCATCTTTTGAAGGTCGAAATCAAGGACATCGCTTTGAAAGACACTATGTTTAACGGCGTTTTGACTCTCGACGATCACACGAATGTTGCCTTTAACGCCGAAGGATACAATTCCTTGGAAAAGCTTCCGGATATTTATGATCAAGTAAGCGATTTAGCCAACGAAAAACGTGCTGGTTTGGGGCTTGATGCCAATATCCGATTCGATAATGACAAAAGCGTCTCCCTTCGTGGTTCTATGCAATTCGATGCGAATGCCTCTTTAGGGACTGGCTCTTTCACGATTGAAGAACCTCTTAAAAAGCACCTCTTAACTACTGATTTCGATGAAAACCAAGTCCATCTTCAATATCAAGATGCGGATGCGAATAACGAGAAAGGGACCTTGGCGAAACTCTCCATTCGAAGTGTTCAGGATCTTGTCTCCTATATTTCTTCTTTAACGAAGAACGAGCGCTTCCAAAATCGCTTTATGACGCCCTTTGGCGGCGTTATAGGGGAGGTTGCTCTTTCCAATACCCTAAGCGAGGTGCTTGACGGCCGCTATAGCAGCTTATTGGGCATGAACATCTTGAAAAACTACACCTTCTCCGATGCTCAGAGCGTCTTTACCATAAACGCCAAGGCGCTTGGACTCGATAAGGATCTTCGTTTCGCTGTCAACTATGGTTCGAAGACTTCGTTAAGCGAAAGCGGGGAAGTGATTTCGAAAGTGGATTCCCTCGAACTTCTTGAGACCGACTTTAATGGCGTTAAAGTTGGCTTAAAGGTCACTTTGAAAGATTACGATGCCTCTTTGACCAAACGTCTTTCCTACGCCGAAGAGGAGTATAACGATTTCTCTAGTGTCAGCGACTTAACAAAAGCTCTTCTTAATACCATAACGGATTTCGATACTTACCATGTCAAAGCTTCTTGCGACGTAACTCTATGGACGGCGAATATCATCCATCTCGACATGGATATGCTCGCGAATTACACAAACCAAGGCTGGGAATATTATTTAAAGCTTTCTAACATCCCCCTTATTCCGGCCGTGAATAGCCAATATAGCATTTTCTATGGCTATACAAGAAGCGTTGAAGTTGTTGTTAAGGACGAGAAAGTCTATTTGCTTGGCGTAAATCCTTTTGGAAAACACGGCTATTTAACGGAAGAAGACCGCGCCAATAATGGCGAAAAGATCGATTGGACTGAAACCAATGCCGCGAATTTTTCCTTTGAATATCTTCAGAAGAACGAAAACCTTTTGAAGTTTATGCTTGGCGACCTTCTAAATGTCCAACCCTATTACCTTAATCAAATAAAATCATCCGATTCGAAAGTCGAAACTTCGAAAGGCTTTTCGCTTTCTCAAAAGCTCGCTTATGAAAAAGTTCTCGAATCAACTTCTTTCGATAGCGAAACAAGCGATTATTCGATGACTTTGAACATTGGGGCCCTTTTGAATAGCGATTATGTCGTCAAAGCCACTCTTGGAGCTAAGACGAATAATGACAACTATCTCACCCAAGTCGCTATCGATGCCTTCGCTTTTGCCGGAGTTCGTGTCGATTTCTCTCTTTATTTGGAGCTCATGGACGTTGGCCAAACAATGAGCGAAAGCTTAAAAACTTCATTCGATAAAGTTGTAAGCTTAGGCGAAAGTGGTACGACACATAGTCTTTAATGAGGATTTGCCATGATTTTTAGGAAAGCGGGAATGAAAGGAAAACGCTCCACGGGGCTTTGGTCCCGCTTTTCCATTTTCATGGCGAGTTTGCTTTCTTTAAGCCTAAGTGCTTTAACGCCAATCGGTTTTGGGGGGATTGAAACGCCGAAGGAAGAGCCGATCCAGAGTATACAGGAAGGCGATGATTCCCTTTCGAAGTTCATCTTTTCCTTAAAAGATAGCCATGGCTTTGGCGGGAAACTTTCTTTCGATGCTTCTTTTCAAACCAAAGGCAACTCCGATAACTGCCATCTTCATTTCGAAGAGGGCGCTCTTTCCTTTTTTAATGACGAAGAGACGGCCTTTCATCTTTCTGGATCTCTTGTCTATGACAAGGCCACTCTTCCATTCCTTCTTCATTATTCGGACCAAAATGCTTTTATGAGCATTTTGGGAGCCCGCTATTCCTATAAAACAGAAGATTTCGATTCCCTTTTCGACTCCGTTATTTCCATTTTCGGTGCTGATTCCATAAAGATTCCGGAATCTTTTTATTCTTGGATTGAGAAGCTTTTCAAAAACGGTTCCGATTCGGAACAAAGTGACGTTATGAGCCGCTTTTCGCTCGAAAGCGAAACGTCTGAAAAGCATCTATTTTCCTGGAGTTTTGAAAGTCTTTTCGATGGGAAAATCTATTTTGAAGCGGATAGGTCTTTCAATCTTACGACGATTTATGCCAATCTCTTAAAAGGCGAAGGATTCGAATGCGCTTTTCAATATCAGATAACAAAAGAAGAAAGTTCTTTAAAGGGTATTCGTTCCCTCGCGCCAAAGGATGCTTCCTCTTATTCCCCCATCGTCAATTCGATGGGTTTAGTGCGGAAGGTGTCCGACATCGTCAAGAATAAAAAAGCCGGCATTTCCTTCAAAGGAAACCTTAAAAACAAGACCAATTTTTCGAAAAAAGAAGATGTTATTGAGGATTTTGACTTTGAAGGCTTTACTTATTTCGATGTGAATAGCAAAAGATTCCATGGAAAAGTCACAATCGGCGGCTATGGCTTAGATGATCTTCGAGGAGAAACCTCGCTCTCCTTTTTTACCCATGTTCTGGGGGAAGACTCTTGGAAAGCGTTTGTAAACTATAACGAACTCATGAAGTTGTCGATGAGTTCACTTACTTTCGACGAAGTTCTCGGACTTTTCGAAGAAAGCGCCGGGACAAGTGGATTGGCCGCTTCCGTTATTTCCTTCTTGGGCGATAATTCGTTTATTAAAGCCATCCAAGAGGGTTGTTATAGTCAAGCGTTGGGACTTATAGAGAACATCGAGTCCGCCAATAACGCCATTACCGTCCATCTTCGTTTGGATTCTCTCGGCTTAGGCGAGGATTCCCATTTGGTTTTGACTCTCAATGCTCAAAATAATGGCGTTTCGCAAGCGATTTTCGAAAATACTACTTTAGGAACCGTCTCCCTTGAGAAGCTTGTGATCACTCTTGAGGATTTCCTTGAATCGAGCTATAGCGAAGAAGGTTATTTCGACATGGAAGGCCTCCCGACCTTCGCTTCTCAAATGCAAAACCTTTTTCAAAAGAAACGGGCGAATATTTCTTTTGATGCGAGCGTTTTAGATAAATCCGGGCTTGGTTATCCCGAAATAAGCGGAAATGTCTTCTTCGATCTTAATGACGATATGAAAAAAGGGTCTGGAGACGTCACCTTAAAGCA
>DJRQ01000002.1:29273-58719 GCA_002440125.1 Caryophanales bacterium UBA6356
CCCGTTTCCACTATAACGATGGCGATAGCAATAACGAAGGTATGCGTGGTCAAATGACGATAAAAGACCTTAATTCGGTTCTTGCTTTGGCTATTGGCCTTTATAACGATAACGATCCTCGCTTTGCGAAGTTCTTCGATCCCCTGAGGGCGGCTCTTACATCCAACGCCATTGGCGCTTTGACGGCGAATCGCTTTGGGCCGTTTATCGCTTCTCGGGTTATTCTTTCGAGCGACCTTTCCGCGGATGCTTGGCGGTTTCGGCTTGACGCCGATGCTTTTGGGTTGGAAAAGGATACAACTTTCGATATCCTCCTTTCTTTCGAGAACGACGAAATCAAAGCGATCGATATTATCGATATGAAGATGGGGGAAAACACGATTAACGCCAAGATCATCCTCGTTTCAACGGATTTTGACGATTCTAACTTGAGCATCGTTAATGATTTTAAAGAAGGAAACTATTACCAATTCGATGGGATCGATTCGCTTTTGGAAGCAGTTTTAAACGAATCGAAACGGGAGTCCTTCCGTCTCTATACAGATTCTTTTAAGGTTTCTCTTAACATTTTTTCTCTCCTAAAAGGATTCGAGCTTAATCTCAAGATGGATTTTTATATCTACGTTAAAGGGGAAGTGGTAAAGGTTTATGGCGTTGTCTCAAACATTAACAACCGTCAGCTTCTAATTGGCAGTTCCCTCTTTAGGCATCATAAAGCGGCCGCTCTCTATAATCGTCGCACCGCCGTGATTTATTACGACAACATCGATCCAACTAGCTTAGGAGGAGAAGAAGAAAAAGCTCTCCCTGATCAAAAAGGATATCTCTATGTGGCTGGTTCTAACACCTATAAAGTGGGACTTTCGAGTGAAAAGACTATTGTCGATGACGTCGTTAAATATAGCACCAATCAGCTTTCCGACTCGAAAACCGTCCTCCATATGGTGCTTTTTGACATTTTAGGGATTGATCTCGAAGAGAATCTTGATTCGATGCTTGATACCGAGCAAACGACGACTGCTTATGAGAATCTTTTGACGAACTATCAGTTCGACGATTCGAATGGTTCTGCTTCTTGGAAGCTCGGTGTCGATTTAAGTGCGCTTGCCAATACCTCCGTTTTGAAGAAACTCAATATTCAAATCAATGGTGGCCAAAAAGGAACTGCTTCAGAAGGGTATTTATCCTCTTTGACTTTCCCAAAGCAAGAACTTGTGAACGTCGGTCTTATCGATTCTCTTCCCATTCTTTCTGCCGATGTTTCGGAAAGCACAATCAACAACGCCCCTCCGGGCGAAGACTATTGGACAAAAGGCGGGAAAGCCTCTTGGGATTCCTTCCTTCAAGACGCCCGATCCTTAAATTGCACTTCTTATAATGGCTTATCTTCTTGATAACTTCTTTTACGCTTGCTTTATAATGTTTCCATGAAAAAAATCTTGGTTCTTAATTTATTTTGTCTTCCTTTTTTGCTTGTTGGCTGCGGCGAAGACGATATTTCCTCTTCGAGTGCCTCTCCGTCCTCGAGTCCTCAAAGCTCTGTTTTGCAAGAAGATACCAATTATCGTTATCTAAGAAGCGACCTTATCGCCTTTTCGGATTATGACGCCATTTCGCTCAAAAGTGAAAACCCTTCCTATTCGTTTAATTATAAAGAAGGCCTTATTTCGCGTGGTCTATTGGGAAACGAAGAACCCCATTTCATTAGTGTATCCTCCAAAGAAAGTAAGCTAACCATCACGCCGCAATTCGTGACAACCAAAATCACGGGTTTAAAAAAAGAAAAGATTGAAGAACTAAAATTCGAAAATCATGTGCAAAAAGCCTCCATTTCGGCAGAAGGCGTGGACGCTTCTTTGCTTTTTAAAGGGAAGGAGTGCAGTTTCGACTCTTATTTAGAGAACGGGACTTTCTATTTTAAACCAAACAAGGACGCCTATTCCTTTATTAAATGGGGCATGAAACTCATGCTTCCGAAATATGGCTACGACGTTTCCGATTATGAGTTCCCCCAAAACGGCGCCAAGGTTTCTCTTACCTCCTTAGAAGCCTCCTCTCTTAATCAAAGCGGGTTTCTCCCCCTTTCCAACGAACTCTCTTTGTCTCTTCCCCTTTTTCTTAATGCCCTCTTAAGAAGCTCTTTCGAACAAGAATCGAGCTATGAGCTTTACGGAGGCGCGCCTCGCTATACATATAGCGTCAAACTGACCGACCTTTCCTCGTTTCTTTTGGATTATCTTGATGAACTCCCGCTTCGTGATGTCGGGTTAGATCCCTCTTATTCGCAAATGGTTGAAGATGACCTTAAGCCCTTTCTCCATACGATTTCTTCTTCTGATGTTTCCTTGCGAGTCCTTTATAACCAAGAATATTTAGAGACTTTAAAGGTAGAGGGTAGCGTTACCTTTGAGGAGAGCAAAATGAAATCTTTCATTCTCTCAAGGAAAGATGTCGAAGCAGGGGATGCGAGCATTCCTCTTTCTTTTTCGATCAAGCAAACGCTTTCCTTTGATTTTGACCAAGGCCAAACGATCTCTTTCCCTGATTTTAGCGATTACCAAGACTTTGTAATGCCCCCAAAGAAAGAAGCCTGAGATTCATTTTTTGTTTTTCTCTTTACGGCATCCTCGAAGGAACCTTTTTTGTGACAAAAAATAAAACCCCACTTGGAAGAAGTGGGGTAGAAGTCGCAATCGATTCGCTCGATTAGAGAAGACGGTTGTAGTATTCGATGATTTGCGCTTCGTTGATTTCGCGAGCAAGCTCGTTTCTTTCTGGCAAGCGAGCAAAGGTGCCAACGAATTTTTCGACGTCGACGCTGACATATCCAGGGATGTTTGGCTTTCCGTCGAAGGATTCTTTGACGACTTTGAGAGGGCTAGTTTCTTTCAAACCGATTTGATCGCCGACTTTGCAGATATAGCTTGCAATATCAACTTTCTTGCCATTCACAGTGATATGGCCATGGTTTACGAGTTGGCGGGCTGCAGCGCGAGTGCGGGCAAATCCCATGCGATAAACGAGGTTATCGAGACGGCTCTCAAGCAAGCGGAAGAAAGCTAACCCAGTGACCGTTCTTTCTTTCTTCGCGATGAGGAAGAGACGACGGAATTGGCGTTCATTGACGCCATAGAGCTCCTTAAGCTTTTGCTTTTCGAGGAGTTGGGCGCCATATTCGCTTGGCTTTCTCTTACGATCTTGGCCGTGTTGTCCAGGGCCGTACGCTCTTTTTTTGAGTTCATCGCCCGTTTCGAGGACGCTGAAGTTCAAGTGGCGCGATTTCTTCCACTTCGATCCAGTAAATTTAGACATATGTAATGTCTCCTTTCTTTGCGTAAACAAAGATTAGAGGGCTCGTCCCGCTTCCCGGGTGTCTCCCTTCCTTTCGGTTCGCTAGCGCGGACTTACTCGCTAAACTTTGGGGGACGTCAGTCGGAAGCGTAGGAGGCCTGCTAGCCTTTACGCACGAATAACTATAGTTATTCCTCTACTCTTCGTCAACAAAATCTTGTCTTTGGGGATTCGATGGAATTCCTCGAAGCAAAAACCTTATCTTTTAGGGTTCTTAGCGAAAAAGGCTATAAATTGTATGGCAGTTTTCTTCCCAATAACTTTTTTGCTATGAGATGGAGTCGCTTTTAGGTTGATATTCATTTTCGCTCTATCTATTAAAATAAAGGAAATCTGCTGGGATTTTTAGAATTTTGGCATCTTATTGTCGATCTTTTCCATTCTTCCTCACCCTTTAATCTATTTAAGCGGGATGGATTTGGAATCTTTCTTCCATCTTCTTCGAATTCTTTCTCTCCCTTAAAGGAGAGAACGTGCTAACATAAACCAAGCGAGGTTTTACTATGATTTTGTTTGCTTCCTTGTTGCTTGGAATAGTTGAAATATCGATTCTTTCGACTCTAGGCGGACTTCTTTTTATTGGTCTTTTCCTTTTCCTTTATTTTACTTGCTTCACTCATTTTCGTCTCAAGAAAAACACCAAGGATTTGACGTCTTCTTTTGAAACCGATCATTCCCTTTTATTTGGGCAAGACGCCCAATTTGTCAAAAGACTTGAGACTATTTCCTCGATGAATCTCGTCTATGTGGACGAGTATTCGCACTGGAAAAAGGCTTTTCAATCGATTCGTGATGTGGAAGACGCAAGCGCCCAAGCCTCGGTGAATAGTCTTCGGGATTTGGTTTCTGCGAGGCGCTACAAAGATTTGAAAGAGTATCTTCCGAAGGCTCGCGAAATCATTCAAGGCTATCATGAGAAGGTACAAAGTCTGGACAACGCCCTCAAAAAGAAATTCCAAGAAGAGGATGATGTCCGTGCTTTCGCCATTAAAGTAAAAGAAAACTATCGCGATATGAAACAGGCCTATTTCTCTAAACAAGAGCAATTGACCCTGGTTTCGGAAAGCTTTGATCGCCTCTTTAAAAAAATCGATTCCTTGTTTGAGGAGTCCGATGATGATATTGAGAATGCCCGTTATAACGAAGCTGAGACTTCTTTAAAAGAAAAGATTGCTCCTATTGTTTTAGAAAGTGGAAAAATTCTCCAAAGTCTTCCTAATATTTCAATCACCATCACTAATATCATCCCCGATAAGATTAGTTCTCTTCGAAATCGATATGAAGAGATGAGTTCTAAGGGTTACCCCTTGAATCACATTCTTCTAAAAGGGCATATAGGCGAGATGGAAGAAGAGCTTAAAGCCATTGCGGAAAACGTGAAGGCGTTAAGGTTGAATGGCGTGGAAAAAGAACTTGATGATATCCTTCGGGAAATCGAAGGCTATTTCGACGCTTTCGATAAGGAAGTGAGCGCCCGCGCTGAATTTGAAGTGCGTTGGACTTCGATTTATGAAAAAGAGAATGAGCTGGAAACGGCGTTTTATTCTTTGAACCACTCGCTTCCCAAAGTTCGTAAGATTTATCTCATCAATAGCGATGATGATGTCGCTTTGGAAACCATAAAAAACAGCATTGAAAAAGCTTCGAACGCCAAGAGATCTCTAGATACCTATATTCATAGCGGCACAAAGCAGCCTTATAGCGTCCTCTTGGAAAAACTCGATGCCCTCAAAAATGAAAGCGACGCGGCCGAAGCGAATTTGAAGAAATTCAATGATCACCTCAATGGACTTAAAGAAATCACGAACAAAGCCATGATGGGGATTTCTTTTTTGAGCAGTCGCTTCGAAAACGCCGAAGAAACAATCCATGGTTTTGCTCTTTCCAATATCGAAAGGAAGGCCATGTCCCTTTTGGAAAACCTTTACGCTCAAATCGACGATATTAATGAGATCCTTCGAACCACGCCCATTAACGCCTTAGAGGTCGAGCGTCGCTATTCGAAGCTCGTCGAAGAAGGCGAGCGGTTTTTGTCGGAAGTGGAGAAAACCAAAACGAATATGGAAAAGGCAGAAAAAAACATCCTTTTTGCCAATCGCTACCGGGCGAATGATGCTGCCGTCGATAACGCTCTTCTCCAAAGCGAGAATTTCTTTTATAAAGGCGATTTCGCCAATTCCATTGCCACGAGCGAAAACGTTCTTCATTCTAAAAGCAACGGAAACGAGGATGATTGATGCTCTATTTTGATTATGCCGCGTCGAGCCCTCTTTCTAAGAAGGCTCTCTCTTCCTATCAAGAAATCCTTTCGAGATTCGCCAATCCTTCGAGCAATCATGCTCTTGGAAGGGCGCTTTTCCGAGAAATTGAAGAGAGTCGAAATAAAATCTTGGAGGCTTTTGCACTTCCTAAGGATCAATATCGAATTCTTTTCACATCCAGTGCTACCGAAAGCAACAACCTCGTGATAAAAGGCGTGGCGAGACATTATCAAAATCGTGGCAAGCATTTGATAACAAGCCTCCTGGAGCACCCAAGCGTGACCAATCCCTTTAAAGCGCTTGAAAAAGAGGGTTTTCACGTCACCTACCTTCCCGTCAATAAAGAGGGGAAGGTGGAAATCGAGACCCTAAGGAATCGCATGGATAAGGAAACGACGCTTGTTTCTCTTATTGGAACGAATAATGAGATTGGGAGCATTAATGATTTATCCTCTCTATCGGATGTCATTCATGGCTTTCCTAAAGCGTTCTTCCATAGCGATTTGACCCAAGCTATTGGCAAAACGGCCTTGGATTTCAGAAAGCTTGATCTCTTTTCTTGGAGCGCTCATAAGTTCGGGGGGCCGAAGGGAGTAGGTGGGCTTGTTTTCAAAAAGAATATTGTCTTCGAACCCCTTTTTGATGGAGGCGGACAAGAGTATGGCTTTCGGAGCAGCACCCTCAATTATCCGGGTATTGTGGCTACGACTTCCTCTCTATTGGAAGCTTTAAAAAACCAAAAAGAAAACGAGAAGAAAGTCCGCTCTCTTTCTGATTATTTAAGAACGGAACTTCAAAAAAATCCTGAAATATCCATCAATTCCCCTCTCGATTCTTCTCCTTACATTCTTAATTTTTCTTTAAAAACCAAGAAAGCAAGCGTTTTGGTTGAGGCACTTAGCCAAGAAGGCATCTATGTTTCAAGCGTTTCTGCTTGCAGTTCCAAAGGAGAACCTGTATCAAACGTTCTTTTGGCCATTGGAAAAAAGGAAGGAGATGCTCGAAATTCTATCCGGATATCCTTCTCCCATGAGACGGGAATCGAAGAGGTGAACCAGCTTCTATCCGCGCTTAATAGCACTCTTGAAAGGATCATCAAAAGATGAAAAATGCCTATTTTCTTATTCACTATGGCGAACTGGGAACGAAAGGTGGGAATCGTCGCCTTTTCATAAAGGAACTCGCCAAAAACATTCGTCATTCCATTAAAGGTTTCCCCCACGCTTCTTTGACTTACGACCATGATCACGCTTACGTTGAGATTGGGGATGAAGACGAGCAGCTTCTTTTGAAGCGGCTCATGGATGTGAGCGGCATTCAAAAAATATCCTTAGTGAAGAAATGCGAACGCGATTTTGATGCCGTTTTGGAAAACGCTCTTTCTCTTATCAAAGAAGAAACGGGAAAGACTTTCAAAGTCATAACGAAACGTGCTGATAAGCTTTATCCTCTCGATTCGATGGAGATTTCTCGAAAAGTAGGGGGGTATATCTTGAAGAATACTACTTTGGAAGTGGATGTTCACGATCCCGATATCGCTCTTCATATCGACCTAAGGAAAGATTTCGCATACCTTTATGCTCATAGTTATCCAGGTGCTGGTGGGTATCCTCTTGGCATGAATGGCAAAGTCATGATGATGCTTAGTGGCGGCATCGATTCACCAGTGGCAAGCTATCTTCTTTTAAGAAGAGGCATTCGTATTGAATGCATCCATTTTGCCGCGCCTCCTTATACGAGCGATGCTGTTCTTGATAAACTCAAAGATATTTTGAAAGTGCTCTCTCACTACCAAAGTGAAATAAAACTCCATATTGTTCCTTTCACCAAACTTCAACTTGCGATCTATCAAAACTGCGACGAACCCTATTGCATTACGATTATGCGCCGAATGATGTATCGAATTGCCACAAAATTGGCTAAGAAATGCCATTGTCTCGGCGTGGCCAATGGCGAATCCATCGGACAAGTCGCCTCTCAAACGCTTGATTCCATGATTACCATTAATGACGTCACTAATTTTCCTATCATTCGCCCGCTGGCTTGCGAGGATAAGCTTACTTCCATCGAATTGGCGAAGAAGATTGGAACCTATGACATTTCCATTCGTCCATATGAAGATTGTTGCACTATTTTTAAGCCAAAAAAGCCAAAGACCAAACCAAAGATTTCAGAATGCGAGTATTTTGAGAAGAAGTGGGATTTCGAGGCGATGATCGATAAAGCACTTGAAAACACTAAAGGCATTTTCATAAAAGATGGGGAAGAGATCTTCAAAGAACCGCAAAAGCCTCTTGGAGAGTGACAAATATACAAAAAACCACTGCCAATCGCAGTGGTTTTTATCTTACGAGAAATAAATTAAAGAGCTTTTTTGGCGGTTTCAACAAGCGCTTTGAAAGCAGTTGGATCGTTGATGGCCATTTCGCTAAGCATCTTGCGGTTTAAACCGTTGCCGTTCTTGTCGACGATGCCCGCTTTGTTTAAGCCGTTCATAAACTTGCTGTAGCTGAGTCCATAAGGACGGACGGCAGCATTGATACGCTTGATCCAAAGCTTACGATAATCATTTTTGATATCGCGACGCGCTTGATAAGCGTAATTATAGCCATGGAGAACTTGTTCCTTGGCAGTCTTGAAAAGGAGGTGCTTGGAACCAAAGTAGCCTTTGGCTAATTTAAGGATCTTCTTGCGACGAGCATGCGTCGCAACACTGTTCTTAACTCTCATTTCTTATCTCCTTATTTCTTGCTGGTAAGCATATCCTCGACTCTCTTTTGGTCGATGCTGCATAAATAGTAGCCCCCGGATAAGTGCTTACGTTGTTTGCGGGTTTTACGTGGGGCAAGGTGTCCCATACCAGAGTGGTGGACCTTGACTTTGCCACTCGCGCTGAAGCGAATGCGTTTGCTGAGCGTTTTGCTCGACTTCATTTTCGGCATTGTTTTTCCTCCTATTTCTTTTTCGGCGCCAAGATGGAATTGTACCATTTGCCTTCCCAATAAGGTGCCTTATCGATGGTCGCGATATCTCCAAGGATAGCAACGAACTTATTCATCACTTCCTCGCCGACTTCCTTATGGGAGAGTTGCCTCCCACGGAAGACGACGCAAACCTGAACCTTGTTTCCCTCTTCGAGGAATTCGCGGCCCTTGCGAGCCTTGGTTTCAAGGTCGTGTTGGCCGATTTGTGGCGTCAATTGGATTTGTTTAAGTTCCGTGACGTGTTGGTTCTTCCGCGAGATCTTTTGCTGCTTTTGTTGCTCATAGCGAAGTTTCCCGTAATTGAGAATCTTGCAAACGGGCGGATGGGCGTTCGGAGCGACGCAATAGAGGTCAAGATCGTAGCTGGCTGCCAATTGATTGGCGGCACCACTGGACATTTTCCCTAATTGCTCGCCATTAGGTCCAATGACAAGAACTTCCGGATAGCGGACGTGCTCATTGATGGGGTCGAAGCGCTTTTCTGGGCGGCGACGATCGCGCGGATTGAAGTAAGCGATGGTTTTTTCCTCCTTGAAGAATAAAATAGCGTGGCCACATTCGCCACGCCCGCAATCAAGACATTATTGATTGTAGCTTAAGCCGATCTCTAAGGGGGATCCGGCGAGTTCATGGCGAACTGCTTTCTACTTTATCGACACTAGCATTATCCTCTCTCTAAGAGAGAATGCAAGTGAATCTAACGAAAAATCTTTGTTCTCTCGCTTTTCTTCAAGAATGTCTGGAATCGCTATTATCTGTACTATTTTTTGATTTTTAAGATTTTATGCCCTTTATTTGATTTTTTTCGTGTTTTTCGCTATAAATAAAGGGCTGTTACAAAAATAATGCATCGGAAAGGAGTTTATATGGCTCTACGTTATGCTGTTTACGACACTTTGGCTGGAGATGTGACGATTATTTCGAAAGAAAAAGCTCTTTCGAACCTTATTTTCGGCGTCCTTGATCCAGCGGAAGCCATTAACGAAGAGAATATTTGTCTTTATGACGCCATTATGGAGCTTAACCAGTTCTTTTTTGGGCAAAGGCATTCCTTCGACATTCCCCTTGACCCCGATGGCACTCCTTTTGAGAAGAAGGTCTATGAATATGTTTCTACGATTCCTTATGGTTCCACGAAAACTTATGAAGAGGTCGCGGAAGCGGTTGGGGAACCTCGCGGCGCTCGAGCCGTTTTAATGGCCCTTAATAGAAATCCTCTTCCGGTGTTCATCCCTTGCCATCGAGTCGTTGGCAAAAGCGGTGAGATGATGGGATATGTTGGAGGGCTTGAACTCAAAAAGAAACTTCTCCATTTGGAAGCGGCCAATCTCGATCGTCATTTTGGGAATGGTTCTTTCGTTCAAATGGCGCGTGATTGATAGGGAAAACAAAAAACCAGAGCCTCGCGGTTCTGGTTTTTCTTATTTTTCTTCGTTCCTAATAACGGAGTTTTTTATCGATGGATTCGTGGATTCTCTTCTTGAAATCCTCGAAGGATAGGGTGATTTGCTCTTCGCTTCCATAGGTTCGATAGGTGACGGCATTGTTTTGCGCCTCTTTTTCGCCTACCACAAGGGTGAACGGAATCTTATTCACTTGGCTATTACGAAGTCGATAGCCAAGTTTTTCATCGCCATCGTCGACACGGCTTCGTATGCCTTCTTTAAAGAGAAGGTCATTGATTTTATGGGCATATTCCCCATGGACTTTGGAATTGACGGGCAATATGTTCACTTGGACTGGCGCTAACCAAGTGGGGAAGGCGCCGCCATAATTCTCGGTGATAATTCCGATAAAGCGTTCGACTGAGCCAAACACTACGCGATGGAGCATGACCGGCTCTTTCTTTTGACCATCTTGGTCGATATAGGTGCAACCGAAACGGTGGGGGAGGTTAACATCGAGTTGGATGGTGCCGCATTGCCACGTTCTCCCCATCGAATCACGGAGCTTGAAGTCAAGCTTCGGTCCGTAGAAGGCGCCGTCGCCAGGATTTATTTCGTAGGTGTGGCCGCTGTCTTTGCAAGCCTGAGCCAAAGCCTTTTCGCTTGTCTCCCAGAATTCTTTCTCGCCGATATAGTCATCCGGTCTTGTGCTTAATACGATGTGGTAGGAAAGGCCGAAGACATCGTAGACTTCATCGAAGAGGGCCATGATTCTTTTGACTTCATCCTCGATTTGATCCGGCCTTAAAAGAATATGGGCGTCGTCTTGAGTGAAAGCGCGCACACGGAATAAGCCATTCAACGCCCCACTCGCTTCGTGGCGGTGGACATGACCGAGTTCGGCGTAACGAAGCGGTAAGTCTTTATAACTGTGGATGTCATTTTTATATACCAAAAGGGCTCCTGGGCAGTTCATCGGCTTGATGGCGAAGTCCTTTCCGTCGATTTTGGTCGTATACATATTTTCTTTATAGTGGTCCCAATGGCCGCTTATCTCCCAAAGCTCACGCGAGAGCATGGTTGGAGTCTCAATTTCAAGATAGCCGTAGCGGCGATGGATTTCGTGCCAATAGTCGAGCAATGAGTTTTTTAGAACCATTCCGTTTGGCAAGAAGAAAGGGAAACCTGGGCCGTAATCGCTAATGAAGAAGAGGCCTAAGTCGCGGCCGAGCTTTCGATGATCGTTCGCTTTCCTTCTTTCTAAGACTTCGAGGTGTTCTTTCAAAGCCTCTTCACTCCACCAAGAGGTACCATAGATGCGGGTGAGTTGCTTGTTTTTGCTATCGCCTCTCCAATAGGCCCCAGCCACGCTTAAAAGCTTGAAATGCTTAATATAACCGGTGCTCGGGAGATGAGGACCTCTACAGAAATCGGTATAGTCGCCTTGGGTATAAATGCTAAGAAGTTCGTTCTTGTGCTCGCTAATAAGTTCTTCTTTGTATTCGTTGCCTTTAAATATTTGAGCGGCTTCTTCGGCGCTTACTTCTTTACGGACGAAAGGAGCGTTTTCTTTTGCGCATTTCCTCATTTCCTCTTCGATCTTCGGGAAATCGTTTTCGGTGATGGCGTTGTTCTTGCCTAAATCGACATCGTAATAGAAGCCTTCTTCGATGGCTGGGCCGAAACCGAATTTGATGCCTGGATAGAGATGGGTGAGGGCTTCTGCCATCAAATGGCTTGTGCTATGGTTAAGAATCGCGAAACCTTCTGGACTATTCTCTTCGATAAATTCGATCTTTTCTCCCTCATGAAGAAGGTCACGCAAATCGCTTTCCTTACCGTTTATCTTGATGGCGATGACTTCTTTTTTCTTTTCCGGGAGCAATGCTTTTAAAGCGGTAAAACCGCTCGCTCCTTCCGGGACTTCATACTCTTTCTCGTTAAATAGGATATGCATATAAGCCTTTCCGGGCGCAAAATAAAACGCCCTTAATTCACTAAGGACGCTTCCGCGCGGTACCACCTTGTTTCGTCAAGATCCTGACGCTCTTTCCCTTCTTAACGCGAACGGGTGACGCTAGGCTTATTTCGTCTAGGGCTCGGGAGTGGTACTCCATAGGGCTATAGCCCTTTGAGCGTGTCTCCTTCAACGCACCTCTATTCTAGGAAGCGCCTTTTCGATGTCAAGACTCTCTTGCGGTTATTTTTAAAAGGCTTTAAGACAAAGAATCGAGAAAAAAAGCTTTCATGCGATCCGCAGTCCTTCTTAGATATGGAAAAGTTCCCTGTCTTCTTTCTTTGGTGGATGCTTCTTCAATCGATATCCTTCGCGGATATGGCATTGACGATGCGCATGAAGTTGGTTTTGCCCGCTCCAGTGGGGGTGCCGCCGGCGATGATGATCGGCGAACCTTGAGGGATACCCAAATCGCGGGCGACTTTAAGGGCCAACGCTTCCATCTCCTCGATGAAGTCCGGCATACTCGTTTTGATAAGATGCGAGTAGACGCCCCAATACCATGCGGATTCTAGACACGCTTTGCGACTATTGGTAATGGAAACGATAGGGCAAGAAGGCCTGGCTTTCGAAATTCTTTGAGAACTTCTTCCCGTTTGAGAGAAGTTCACAATGAGCTTAGCGCCAATAAGGAGAGCGGTATTCGCAATGCTATTGGCCAATGCGTCATTCACCGTTCTTGTGGAGGAATCGAAGGCTTCCTTTGCCAAATTTTCGTAAGGGAGTTCCCTTTCCATGGCAATAGCAATTCTCTTTTGCATTTGCACCGATTCCGAAGGGTATTTTCCGGAGGCGCTTTCCCCACTTAGCATCACGCAGTCGCTGGATTCATCGATCGCAGTGGCGACGTCGCTTACTTCGGCTCGGGTGGGGCGGGGGTGGGAGGTCATGCTATCGAGCATTTGAGTTGCGGTGATGACAGGCTTTCCGAGTTTTCGGCAAAGCTTGATGATTCGTCTTTGAATAAGAGGGACGTTTTCCGGCGGGATTTCATCGCCTAAGTCCCCCCGAGCGACCATAATGCCATCGGCAACTTTGACGATTTCATCGATTTTTCTAACGCCTTCTGGGTTTTCTATTTTGGCAAACACTGGAATATCGGGTTTCCCATATTTTGCTAGAATGGCCTTTAAATCGCGGATATCTTCGGGTCGACGGACAAAAGAAGCGAAGACGCCATCGACGTTGTGCTCGCATCCAAATTCGAGGTCCTTTTCATCTTGAGCGCTGATGAAGGGCATCGAAAGATCGCTATTGGGGATGTTCATTCCTTTTTGATCTTTCAAAGGATGATCGTTTTCTGCTATGACGACGATTTCTCTTTCCTTTTCATCTTTTTCTTTGACTTTTAGGATAAGGTTTCCGTCATCGCAAAGGATGGGATCGCCAATTTTAACATCATCGTAAAGGCCGCTATAGCTGCAAGAGAATTTGCTGGAATTTCCGAGCATGGGCTTCATGGTGATGCGAATGGTTTGGCCTTTCTTGATTTCAATAACCCCATTTTCCATATAGCCGGTTCGAATTTCTGGACCTTTGGTATCGAGACAAACTGGTACGTAAATGCCTTCTTTCTCGAGGTTTCGAATGATTTTAATCTTTTCAAGCTGTTCTTCATGGGTGCCATGAGAAAAGTTGATTCTCATGACGTCCATGCCTGCTTCGTAGAGCTTCCGAATCATTTCCGGCGTATCGCTGGCGGGTCCGATGGTGCAAACTATTTTCGTTCTTTTTTCTATATGAAGTGACATAGATTCCCCTATTTCAAAATGTCGATGAGCCTTAGCATGGAAATGTGCTTATCACGTGGAAGTTTGAGGGCTTCGTAGATGTCGTAGCTTACAATCTCGTTATTGACGATGCCAACGCAAATGCCGCCCTTTCCTTCCAAGAGGCAATCGACTGCGTAAGCGCCCATGCGAGCGGCTAAAACTCTGTCGAAAGCGCTTGGCGAACCTCCTCTTTGGACGTGCCCCAAGACGGTTGCTCGGGTATCGAAGCCGGTGTTTTCCTGCACTTTCTTTGCGAATGCGTGGATATCCGGATAGAGTTTTTCGCTTACGATGACGATCGCTCGCTTGTCTTCTTTCGACTCGCGCATTTTTCGTAAGACGGTGAAGACTTCTTCCTCGGGTATTGGATGGTCTGGCGTCAAAATCATCTCGGCGCCTTCGGCGATGCCGCTAAATAAGGCAAGATCGCCACAATGATTCCCCATGACTTCGACGATGGAGCAGCGGGAGTGGCTTTCGGTGGTGTCGCGGATTTTATCCACGCAGTCGATGATGGTGTTTAAGCATGTGTCAAAACCGATCGTGTAATCGGTGGACGCGATGTCGTTATCGATGGTGCCAGGAAGACCGACGCAGTTAATGCCCATTTCCGTGAGTTTTTTCGCCCCCATGTAGGAACCATCGCCACCGACGACAACCAGTGCTTCGATACCGAATTTTCGTAGTTCTTCGACCGCCTTCTTTCGGACATTCTCTTCTTTGAATTCGGGAAGACGCGCTGTGCGTAGGATCGTTCCGCCTCGGTTTACGATGTCGCTAACGGATTCGCGATCCATCTTCACGATTTCGCCGTTGACGAGTCCTTTGTAACCGTCGTAAATCCCATAGACTTCTAATCCATGGGCAAGTCCCGAACGGACAACCGCCCGAATGGCGCAATTCATGCCAGGAGCATCGCCCCCTGAAGTCAAAATCCCAATGCGTTTAACCATCTCTTCTCTCCTTTGCCCGACTATTATAATAAATCGAAGTGCACTATTAAAATAGTGAGAGAAAGCCAAAAGCCTCTCTTGGCTTAAAAATTAGATGTTGATATTTCTCCTCTTTCTCAATCTCTTGCCTTTTTTCGAGCGTTCCCTACGAAATTGCCTCATTAGACAACTTCATCTCTCTTTCTTCGCTCGAAGGTGCTAAGATAACCGCATGATTTTAGTGAGTCCGAGCGATACTTTCGAAGTCTCGAAAATGAGCCTTATTAGCGAAACCGATAAAGAGGTTCTTTTGGATTTTTACGCTCCGATCGTAGGAGCGAAAAACGTCCTTTTTTATTTGCTGCTCCTTCGATTGGAACCTTTGTCCACAAAGACTTATTCGGAGTTTTTCACGGCCTATCAAATCTCTCAAAGCGAATTCGTTCGCGGCTTTCCTTCTTTGGAGGCGATTGGCCTTGTGAAGACTTTCCTTAGAAAAGGAGAGGCTCGAAACCATTATTTGTACCGTCTTTACGCTCCCAAAACGCCCGCCGAGTTCTTTTCCAATGAGCTTTTGAATGCGCTTTTGATTCGCTTCGTCGATGAGAAAGAAAGAGAGGCTTTGAAGCAAAAGTACGCCCTTAAAACGCAAGATCTTTCTTCTTTCGAGGAAGTGAGCGCGGACTTCTCTTCCTATTTTCAACTTGATCCCTCGTCTCTTCCTCCTCTTGAAGGGGCTTCGGAAAAGACGCTTGCTCGCCAAACGGGGAATCTTAAATTATATTTTGACGTGAATTCTTTCTTTCTCGCTCTCCAAAAGGACCTTCCAGAAGTGACGCGCTCTTCTTTAAGCCAAGAAGAAATCGTTCATATCGCCCGCATCGCCACGCTTCATAATCTTGACGAAGAAGCCATCGCTTCTTTTGCGGCTCGTTCTTTCGAACCGAACGAACTTCCAGGCCATAAAGTCAATATCGAACGTTTACGACAAATCGCTTTGGATAATTCTGATCTTCGCTTTGCTAAAAAAGATCCTCTTCTTGCGACCGAAAGCAACGTTTCCGGCACTTCCTCTTACGCCAAAACAATCCGCCGCATGGACAAAACCGGTTCCATTCAATTCTTGTCGATATTGCAAAAAGGACACAAACCCGCCAAGAGCGATTTAGTCCTTATCGATCGACTCGTGAATGACATTGGCCTTCCCGAAAGCGTTGTAAACGCCTTGATTTTCTTCACCCTTTCGACAAACGATAATAATTTGAATCCCAATTACGTGGAGAAAGTTGGCGCTTCCTTGGTACGGGCTGGCATCACCAACGCTCTCGATGCCTTGAATTATCTCGGAGGCAATTCTTCTAAACGGAAAAAGATGATAAAACCACAACAACCGAAGCCTGAAACAAGAAGCCTTCCCAAAGAAACTCTTGAAAAGAAAGCAGAAACCCAAGACGATTTTGACGATATATTGGATTCTTTATAAAGGAGAGGGGATTTATGGGCGATTTTCAAAAAATTAATGCAATAACCCCTTCTTTTTCGAATGGGGCAAACGCCTTGCTCGATGAGATCAAGAGCAATGAGGCTCTTTTGAAGGAACTCCACGATCTAGGGATTCAGGATGAAGAAATACCTTATTACGTTCCTCTTCTTGCCAATTATCTCGATTCCAAGAGGGCATGCGAGGAATGCCAAGGGCTCGACGCTTGCCAAAGCGAGAGCTTCCATATGTGTCGCTCCCTTTATATTTCGATGAGCGGCCGTCTTTCCTCTCGCTTAGGGCCTTGCCCGAAAGCTATGAAAGAAATCACCAAAAACAGCCATTTCCTTTATCGCGACTTCGACCCATCGTGGAATTCCCTTAGCGCAAAAGCGCTTCGAAACAACCGCAACAAAGCGCTATTCAATTCTCTCATTCAAATAATGAAGAAAGGCGCAATGAAAAAATGGTGCTACGTTCATGGCGACAGCGGAACTGGCAAATCTTATTTTCTTGCGGCCTTAACAAATGATCTTGCTGCAAAAGGAATCGAGATTTCTTTTATCGATACCAATAAGCGCTTTGACGAAATGAAGTCTTATTCCATTAAGGACAAGGCGAGATTCGAAAACATGCTGTCTTCCCTTTCCCAATCGGAAGTGTTGGTCTTGGATGGCTTTGGAAGCGAATATCGAAGCGACTATGTCCGAGACATGATTCTCTTCCCTCTTTTAAGCAATCGTTCGAAGAATCACGCCGTGACTTTCTTTACGAGCGAATTCTCTCTTGATGAGATCGAAGCGCTCTATTCGAAAACAAGGAGCGATTCCATTTTAAGCCATCGCTTGGTTGAGCTTATTCATAAAAACATCGATGAGGAAATCGCTTTAACCCCTGGCATAGACGCCTATTGCCATTAGTCTAGGAAACGGATTTTGTCTATTTGCTTATAGAGCTCGAGAAGAGGAGTGGTTTTGGTTTCGAGGTGGATGGTGGCTTTTTTTAGGCCCTCGGACAAAGGATAATCCTCGTTCAAAGATAACGATTTACGGATGTCGACCCCTCTTTCCTCTAGTCTTTTCATCCGAATTTCATCTTTTGCCGTCACTAAAATGGTGGCGTTGCAAAGCTTTTCCAAAGGGGAGCCGAAAAGCAATGGAACATCTAGCACAATCCGATTTTGTTTGGTTTTCTTTATGCCTTCTTCGATGGCTTTATAGACCATGGGATGGATGATGCTTTCCAAATCTTGCCTTTTCCTTCGATCTTTCGAAACTATTCCTAAAAGGAACTTTCGATCGATTCTTCCATCTTGAACGACTTGATTTCCAAACGCTTCTTGCAGCTTTTTTTGGATATTTTTATTTTCATAAAGGGAATGCACAATAGCGTCGCAATCAAAACGAAGGTATCCTTTTCGCTCGATATATTTTGAAACCGTGCTTTTCCCCGAAGCAATGGGACCGGTAACGCCAATGACTATTTTTTCTTCGGGCGGCACTTGACAATGGGGGCAATAGGTCGTCCCTCTTCCGTTTACTTTGCTTTTCTTTAATGGCAAGCCGCAATAGGGGCAAGGCTTTCCCTCCCTTCCATAAGCCCAAAGGGAAAGTTGCATCCTTCCATCGATGCCGTCTAAAGGATGATAGCTTCGAACGGTGCTGCCTCCTTCTTTTATTGCTTCCGATAAAATCTCCTTGGCGTTATATAAGAGGTTTCCGCACTCTTTCATGGACAAAGTATTGGCCTTCCGGAAAGGATTTATTTTCGAATGGATCAAAATCTCATCCGCGTAAATATTTCCGATTCCGCAAATGGTTTTTTGGTCGAGAAGAGCCTCTTTTACGTTTCCCCTCTTTGCTTTAAGGAGCCTTTGAAGCTCTTCTTCCTTCATCTCGAATGGTTCCTTTCCAAGCTCCAAGAGAGGTGGGGTGCTCCAAAGCGAATCCTTATCTTTGAGGAGGAAAACGCCAAATTTCCTCGTATCGTGATAGCAAAGGACTTTGCTTTCATCGAGATGGAAGTATAAAAGATCGTGCTTTTGCGGTTGGAATCCCTCGTTTTCCACTCGATACCTTCCTTCCATTCTGAGATGCGAAAGCAGATAAAGACCATTCGAAAGAACGAAAATGAGATGCTTTCCTTTTCGCTCTATGTCGAGGATTCTTTTATTTTCCAAAGACTTTTTGAAGGTTTCCAAATCGACGTGGACCGCCTTCGGATAAAAGACTTCCACCTTTTGGATAGTCCTCCCTTTTAGTAGTGGCAACAAGGTTCTTCGGACTGTTTCAACTTCCGGTAATTCAGGCATAAATCAATCCTTTGCGTCGTACCAGGTATGACCTTTGGAAACTTCCACGCTCAATTTGACGGAAAGTTTGATGCAAGAAGTCATGATATTCGATAAGGCGGGTATTAATTCCGCTTCTTCCTTCTTATCCATTTTGAAGATAAGCTCGTCATGTATTTGCAAAACCATTTTGGTTTTATAGCCGCCTGTGCTTAGGAAGTCATCTATTTTGACCATTGCAATTTTGATGAGGTCGGCGGCGCTTCCTTGCACTGGCGCGTTTAAAGCGGCCCTTTTCGCCGCTTCTCTTTTGACATAGCTCGGATCGTTGATATCCCTCAAATACCTTCTTCTTCCGAACATCGTGGTAACGTAGCCCTTCGTTTGAACGTCCTTGATGAGGCTTTGCAAATAGGTACCGACTTCGGGATAAGCGGCATAGAAGTTTTTGATGATTTGACTCGCTTCTTCGACGCTTCCTTCGATTTGCTCTGCTAAACCATAGACGCTTGAACCATAGATAATGGCGAAATTGACCGCTTTCGCCTTTCTCCGCATCAAAGGCGTCACGCTATCGGTATGGAAGATAAGCTTCGCTGTTTCCGTATGGACGTCTCGATCGCCGTTAAAGACGTCTTTATAGGCGGCGCAATTCGATAAAGCAGCCAAAATCCGCAATTCGATTTGATGGTAATCCATCGAAACGAGCTCAACTTCATTTTCGTCGTAGTAGAAGGCTTTTCGGATTTGCTTCCCTTCCTCATCTCGGGCACTGATGTTTTGAAGGTTGGGGGAGCTGCTTGAAAGCCTCCCGGTCGAAGTTTGCGCTTGATTGAAATAGCTATGGATTTTTTCGTCCATTTGGATGTGGGGCACTAAGCCGTCGATATAGGTGCTTAAAAGCTTCGCATATTTCCGATATTCCAAAATATCACGTATGATAGGGTGATATTGGTAGAGTTCGCTAAGCACGTCAACGCCCGTCCCTCCCTTATGGCGATCGGGTAGCTTGAGTTCTTTATAAAGAACATCGGCGATTTGCTTCGGGGAATTGAGATTGAAGGGGTGGCCCAAAGTGGTGAAGACGGCTTTTTCGGCCGCATCGCGTTTTTCCTTAAAAACTGATCCGAATTCCAAAAGCTTGTCTTTGTGGATGGGAAAGCCCTCGATTTCCATTTTCGCTAGGACGAAAAGGAGTGGCATTTCCGTCTTTTTATAAAGCTCATAGGCGTCGATTGCTTTCAATTGGCGCTCGATTTCCTCTTTAAGGCGGTATGCGTTATAAGCCATATTCCCGGCGAAAGAGGCATCGCCATCGTTCAATAAGGAACTCTCTTTTTCGCCTAATTCCACCCCAAAGCTTCGATAAACAAGCGAGGGGTCTTCGCTTACGTTGCTATCAAGCAAGTAGGCCGCTAAGAGAAGATCGTCGGCGATTCCGGCAATCTTGATGCCGTAACGGTTTAAGGAATAGATGCTCGCTTTCCCATCGTAAATGGTTTTTTCGATATTCGGATTTTCTAAAATCCCTATCAAAACCTTATCCTTTTTTAAATCATCCAAAGACTCGTAATAGGTATTTTCGCCAGTGCTCAGGGCTAATCCAAGCGGTTCGGCGGAGTGGTAATTTGAGAAATCGAGTTCGAATGCCAAACCGATCCGTTTGATATCTTCTTCTATTTGGAAAGAGTGGATTATTTTCGTTTCAATCTCTTTGTTTTCCTTTTTCGCCAAGCGAGAGGGAGCGCGTGCTAAAAGCTGATTGAGCTCGAGCTTTTTTGCGAAGGAGGAAAGGACGGCAATCTCAAAACCCTTATATGCGAGGTCGTCTAAGGAAAACGGAAGAGGAACGTGCGTGTCGATGGTTGCGAGTTTATAGCATTCCCTTCCTTGCTCTTCGTTTTGGCGTAGCGTTTCGCCGAGTTTTCCTTTGATGGAAGGAGCTGCTTTAAAGATGGCTTCAAGGCTTCCATATTCGCCAATGAGCTTGACGGCCGTTTTTTCGCCGACGCCCGGTATGCCAGGGAGGTTATCGCTCGCATCCCCTCGGAGCCCTTTGTAATCGATAATCTGCTTCGGCGAAAACCCATATTTCTCTTGCATATTCGCATTCGTTACAAGATCCATATTGCTTAAACCCGTCTTAAGCAAGTTGATATCGATATTTTCGTCGATAAGTTGAAGGTAATCCTTATCGCTTGTATAAACATCGACTTTGATGCCTTTCGATGAAGCTAAGGAAGCGATGGTGCCACAAAGGTCATCGGCTTCTACCCCATGTTCCTCGAAACACAAAATCCCTAAGGCCTTGCAAAGTTCTCTCGATAGGGGGAATTGGATTTTCAAGTCTTCCGGGCAAGGCTTTCGATTGGCTTTGTATTGAGAGTATTCCTGTTTTCTGAAAGTGTTGCCGTCCGCATCGAATCCGACAAAGATGCCATCGCCTTTTTCCACTTTCGCCAAAAGCTTTAAAAGCATATTCGCAAAAGCGAAAATGGCGTTGGTAGGGGTGCCCTCTTTCGTTCGCATGATGTTTGGATTTGGACCATAAGAGGTGGCGTAATAAGCCCTAAAAAGCAAGGAATTTCCATCGATGACAAAGAGGTGTTTCATAATTTTTCTCCTAACGGTTCCACCTTAAGGACAACATAAGAACCGTCTTTGAATTTATCTTTTCTTAGTAGCAAATAAACGAGCGCATCCGTTTTTAAAAGAGGGAAGTATTCGTTATAAGCTTCGCTAAAGAGGACGGCGCTTAATTCGCTTATTTCATCGTAGACTTCCAAAAAAGCCATTTTTGTTCCTTTCCTGGTCGTGATAGCTCGCATCGATTTCACGATGCCATAGGTCCAAATATCTCCGCTTTTAGAAGAGATTTCGGATAAAGGAGTGGCCCCTTTGGCAGTGATTTCGTCTTTATAGAGGGAAAGAGGAGAACCGCTTATCATAAGGCCTAAAGCTTCATATTCGGAAGCGAGATTAATTGCCATATCGTCTTTTGCTTGAACCATCATCGGCTTTTCTAAACCGATATCTAAAAGGACGCTTTGACCATCGATTCCGTACATCATCTCGCTATAGGAAAGAGCGCTATAGGCGCTGGCCCTAAGAGAGTTCCTGGAGGGATAGAGGCTATCGAAAGCTCCGGCATCGATGAGTCGAATGAGAGTCGGCATATTAAGGGAGGCTTTTTTCATGCGTGAAGCGAAATCGAATATATCGAGGAATGGTCCGTTTTCTCTTCTTTCGTCGAGAAGCCTATAAACAAAGGTGCCTGGTAAGCCCTTAATTGAAGAAAGAGGGAAACGAAGGGAGCCATTGTCCAAAATGAAAGTCTCTTCGCTTCTATTGATGTCGGGAAGAGCCAATCTCAATCCCTTTCTTTTCGTTTCGCTCAAGGTGTTCTTGAATTTGGCGTCGCTTGGCGATAAGGCGCTTAATATAGCGCAATAGAATTCTTCGGGGTAATGGGCTTTCAAATAAGCCATCTGAGAGGTTAGAACGGCATAGGAAACGGCATGCGACTTATTGAAACCGTAATTCGCAAACCTTTCGATTAAGGCGTAAAGGCTATTCGCCATTTTTTCGCTATGTCCATTCTTGAGGCAACCATTGATGAAGTCGCTCTTTAACGCTAAGAGCTTATCCATTTTTTTCTTGCTGATCGCTCGCCGGAAAAGATCGGCTTCGCCAAAGCTAAAGCCAGCGCTCGCTCGAGCGATTTGCATGATTTGCTCCTGATAGACGATAATGCCATAGGTTTCTTTCAAAATAGGCTCTAACTCACTCGAAAGATAGGTGATTTTCTCAAGACCTTTTTTCCTTCTGGCATACGAAGGAATGGATTCCATAGGTCCTGGACGGAAAAGGGCAAGGAGAGCGGCCACGTCTTGGAAGGAATTCGGCTCGACTTCTTTAATGGCGCGTTTCATGCCTGGGCTTTCGAGTTGGAAAAGGCCCATTGTTTCGCCGCTTGCGATGAGCGAAATAGCATCCTTATCCTCAAAAGGAAGGGAATAGTAATCCACATCGATGCCTTTGCTTTTTTTAATAAGGGTCAAGCATCGTTCGATCGTGGTTAGGTTTGTAAGCCCCAAAAGATCCATCTTCAAGAAGCCTTGCTCTTCGAGATAATCTTTTTCAATGCAACACGTGTAACCAACTTCATTGGATACGGTAACAGGCGCTACTTGATCGAGCGGAAGGTCGTTTAATATGATGCCGGCTGCATGTAGACCCGCTTGACGAGGAAGGCCTTCGATTTTCGAGGCCAAACTCACAAAGCGAAGGAAGTAGGGGTCGCTGTCGATGAGCTCGCGAAATTTGCGAGATGTTTTATAGTCTTCCCTTAAACTCAAGCGATCGTCTTGGATGGTGCTAATGACCAGTTCGATTTCGTTTTGCTTAAAAGAATAGACTCTTCCGATGTCCCGAAGCGCTTCTTTGGCGCCGATAACTTGCGTCGTCAGCACATGACCAGTTCTTTCTTTTCCATATTTTTCCTGAAGGTAACGGATAACATTTTCGCGATAAAGATCGGCGAAATCCACGTCGATATCTGGCATGGATTGCCTTTCGGGATTTAAGAATCGCTCAAAAAGAAGGCCGTACTTAATGGGATCGGCCCCCACGATTCCTAAAGAGTAACTCACTAGCGATCCAGCCGCGCTCCCTCTCCCTGGCCCCACCAAAACGCCATGGGTTTTAGCGTAGTTGACATAGTCTCCAACGATAAGGAAGTAGTCCGAATAGCCCATGTTGGCGATGACATCGAGTTCATAATCGACTCTCTTTTTATAATTTGGCAAATCGAAAAGCTTTCTTTCCCTTAGGCCTTTATAAGCGCATTGGCGAAGATATTCATCGCTACTTAAGCCTAAGGAATTGGGAAAATGGAGAAGGCCTCCTCTTTTTCGGATAAGCTCAAAGGAAGCTTGTTTGGAAAGACGCTCGCTTTCTTCGATTTCGGAAGGGGTATAGTACCCGTTAATTTCCTCCTCGCCCAAAAAATATTCAACGCCCTCTTTTTTATCGTAGTCGAGGTTCTTCTTTTCTAAGATGGCGGTGACGATGTCTTGAACGATTGCGTCTTCCTTTTTATGGTAGGCAATCTTCGGGAAAGCCATCAATGGATAGCTATGCTCTAAAGCGAAAGAACGAATGCTTTCTTTTTCGTTTTCGTTTAAGCCATAAGGCAAGCCAAGCCACAATACGTCGAGCCCCTTTAAAGTGATATAGAGGCTTTTTGCAACGTTTTCTTGATTTCTAAAAGAAGAAGGAAGGGAAAAAACTTTGGCTAAACCGTTTTGATGGCTTTTTAAAAAAGACAAATCGTTCTTTTTCTCGCTGCACGCTTTTTCAAGTTCTAGAAGATTTCGATACCCCTCCTCATTAAGGACGAACAAAGAAAAGATGCCCTCTTTCGTCTCGTAATCCATGCCGTAGATGGGGTTTAGAAGAGCCGCTTTGGCGAGATGGCAAAATGGAGCGAGCCCAGAGAGGGTCCCGTTATCGGCTAAACCTATTGTCTTATAGCCAAGTTTCTTCGCTAAAAGAGGTATTTTTTCTATAGGAAGGCCGCTTTGGAGATAGGAGAAGCCGCTATAAACATGGAGTGGGACAAAAGGCATGACCTTATTATCGCTCAAATTCCTAGCCTCTAAAAGCTCCTTGCTTGTTTTCTCCAAAGCATTCTTCGCCCATTTTCTCTTGAAATGAATTAAGATAATTTCATGAAAATCATCTCTTGGAACGTCAATGGCCTCCGGGCCATCTTGAAGAAAGGCTTTAAGGAAACTTTCGAAAGTCTTGATGCCGACCTCTTTTTTATTGGCGAAAGCAAATTTACCGAGGAAGAAGGCAAAGACTATCCATTCATGCCAAAAGGATATTTCCTTTACCAAAGTACTTCTAAGGTAAAAAAAGGCTATAGCGGCGTCGCTCTTTTCGCCAAAGAAAAGCCCCTTTCCGTCTCCTATGGCCTAGAAAACGGTGCCTATAGCGAAGAAGGGCGCGTCATTCTCGCCGAATATCCTTCTTTTTATTTCCTCGGAGCCTATGTTCCCAATAGCGGAGAAGAGTTGAAGCGACTCCCCTTCCGCCTGGAATATGAAAAAAAGCTTCTTTCTTATATTGATGCTCTCAATAGGAAGAAACCGGTCATCTACGCTGGCGATTTGAATGTCGCCTATCAAGAAATCGACTTAAAAAACCCAAGTACCAATCATCATAATGCCGGCTTTACAGACGAAGAGAGAAGCGCTTTCGGGACTCTTTTGTCCCATGGCTATATCGATTCTTTCCGTTATCTTTATCCCAATACGGTTCTTTATTCTTGGTGGAGCTATCGTTTTCACGCGAGAGAAAAGAACGCGGGCTGGAGGATTGACTATTTTATACTTTCCTCATCTTTGGCGAAAAAATTGCAAGACTCTAAAATCCATACCGAAATCCTTGGAAGCGATCACGCTCCGATTGAACTGGATATCGATTTGTAAAGGCGATATCGATATACCGAATTCAAAAATCCTTGCAAAATAAGCTTGTTTTCCTTGTTCGATTCAACAAAGGCACTCCGCGCGTTGCTCTTTTTTGAATCGGTGTCAAAATACCGCTATATAAGGAGAAATACTTTTCTATGGAAAAAGAGAACTTGGCGCCCCTTTGGACGCCTTGGAAGATCGGTCGTTGCGAAATCAAGAACCGCATCGTGATGACCTCGATGGGAGGCACCTCCCTCTTTGGCTGGATGGAAATCAATCACTTTGACAAAGAGGCGGCCAATTTCCTTCTCGAAAGGGCCAAAAACGAAGTCGGTCTTATTTTGCCTGGCATTCAACCGGTCTATAACCCAATGCTTGGCCAATGGCTTTATCGTAAGAAGGGGATGTTTCGAAAACTAAAGCCGTTTATGGAGGAAATCCACAAAACCGGCGCCAAGATGTTCGTGCAATTAACGGCGGGCTTTGGACGTAGTTTCACCATCGACCATATGATGGAAACGCTTTATTCGAATCCGATTTTGCGTGTATTATCGAAGCCTGTTATGAACTTCGACATGATTTGCGCTTCGGCAAGTCCCGCCCCCAATCGTTGGAGCGACAAAGTTCCTAGCAAGGAGATGACCAAAAAACGGATTCATAAATTTATAGACGCTTTCGCGAAAACATCGAAGCTTCTCAAAGAAGCGGGCGTCGATGGCGTCGAGATTCACGCCGTCCACGAAGGCTATCTTCTCGATCAATTCACGTTGAAGTACATCAACCATCGGACCGATGAATATGGTGGTTCTTTTGAAAATCGTTACCGTTTTCCTGTGGAAATCGTCAAAGCTATCAAAAAAGCGTGCGGAGAAGATTTTCCAGTGAGCCTTCGCTATAGCGTGGTAAGCAAAACCAAAGGACTTCGGAGCGGCGCCTTGCCTGGCGAAGAGTTTGTGGAAGCGGGCCGCGATATGGAAGAAAGCGAAAAAGCAGCAAAATACCTCCAAGATGCCGGATATGACATGCTCAATTGCGATAATGGCACTTATGACGCCTGGTATTGGGCTCATCCACCTATATACATGCCAGAAAACGCGAACCTCGCCGAAGTCGAACATATCAAAAATTTCGTCGATATCCCTGTTGTGGTGGCTGGAAGAATGGATCCCGAAGTCGGCGCAGAAGCCGTGGAAGAAGGCAAAGTGGATGCCGTTGGCTTTGCTCGCCCCTTCTTGGCGGACCCTGCTTACGCCAAAAAACTAAAAGAAGGCGATTTTGCTAGCATTCGCCCTTGCATTTGCTGCCATAATGGCTGTTTCAATATGTGCCACTATAAAGGCGTTGCCAATGATCAGGACTTAAGCGATGCGCTCCATATGGCGCGTTGCGCCGTCAATGCTGAGACCATGCAAACGAATGTGCATCATATCGAAAAAACGAAGCATCCTAAGAAGGTGGCTATCGTCGGCGGCGGCATTGGTGGCTTAGAAACGGCGCGAGTCCTTGCTCTCCGCGGCCATAAACCGGAGATTTACGAAAAAAGCGACCATCTTGGCGGTGTTTTCGTCGAGGCTGGGAAAGCCTCTTTCAAAGGGAAACTTCGGGAGCTTCTTAGCTGGTATCTCAAGGAAATCGAAGAACTCGGCATCCCCGTTCATCTTAATTGCGAGGTGAATGATCTCAAAGCGCTTGGAGCCGATGAAGTCGTCATTGCCACCGGCTCGAAGGCAAGAAAACTGCCTATCAAAGGCTTCGAGAAAGGCCTCGAGGCTGTCGATTACCTCAAAGGCAAGGAAGTGGGCGAAACGGTGGCTGTTATCGGAGGCGGTTTAACGGGCTCTGAAATCGCTTATGAGCTCGCCTTGGAAGGAAAGAAGCCTTTTATTGTCGAAATGAAAAACGATCTTGTTGCGCAAAAAGGCGTGTGTATGGCCAATAGCCAGTATCTTCGCGATTATTTCGCTCTCCATAAGACGCCGGTGTACCTCGAAAGCGCCTTGGATGAAATCAAGGATGGCTCGATCGTCATCAAGCATAAGGATGGCAAAAAAGAAGAAATCCCCTGCGATTCCGTCATCCTTTCGCTTGGTTATGTCTCAACGCCACTCTTTAAAGAAGATAAACATACCCACCTTGTCGGCGATTGCCTTTCTGTAGGAAATCTCCGTACGGTTATTTGGCGAGCTTACGAGGTCGCCATGAAAATATAAGAAAGGAGAAAATGATGTACGAACCGAAAATGACGCTCTTAGACGAAGAAAGAGCGATTTTAGAAGGGAAAGAAGGCGAAACCAAAGCCAAGATGATGGAAGTCCTTGTTCGTTATGGGGATATCTTTGGCGCCGATAGGCTCCTTCCTCTTACCTATAAAAAAGGGCACTTTGTGACAAGCTTTGGCATTTCGATGCTTAAACCCGTCTATCCCCTTATGGATGAGCTTATTCGAAGCGGTCTTAAAGCTCCCGATGGATTCACCATGGATCCAAGACCTATCGATTATAAAAATTGCAACGCCGGACCGCTCGAAAAACTCGTATTTGACCATTTCGTCTATGGGAAGCAAGCTTTCTATGAAAAGCAATTGAAGGCGATCGGCATGAAAGATATGCAAGATTTCACCTGCACTTGCTATCTCAAAGAAGTTGGCAATACTCCCAAGAAAGGAGATGTCATCAGCTGGAGCGAAAGTAGCGCTGTCGTCTTTGCCAATAGCGTTCTAGGCGCTCGTTGCAATCGCAATAGCGGCATCCTCGATACTTTTGCGACTATCCTTGGAAAAACGCCGAACTTCGGTTTCACCACTGAAGAAGGGCGAAAAGCGAAGTGGGAAATCGTTTTGAAGGTCAAGAAACTTCCTGAAGCCCAGATCCTAGGCTCGGCCATTGGCATTAAGGTCCAAAGCGAGGTTCCTTACGTTCGCGGCCTTGATAAGTTCCTTAAGCCCCTTCCCGACGAAGATACCATCGGCTACCTGAAGGATTTTGGCGCCGCGAGCGCTTCCAATGGCGCCGTCGGTCTTTATCACATCGAGGGCATTACGCCAGACGCTCTGGAAAAGGGCGAATCCCTTCTTAAGGAAGATCGCCAAGTCTATGTGATCGATGACGAAGAGCTCGAAAGGGTTTATAAGAGCTATCCGATGATGTGGAAGAAAGGGAACCTCAAGCCCCATAAAGCTTTTATCGGCTGTCCCCATCTCACCCTCAAACAATTACTCGATTGGACCAATCGGATGGAAGAAGGACTGAGGAGAAGCGGCAAAAAGAAGCTTGTCGTGTATACGGTCTTTACCGCTGCCCCGAAAGTGGGAGACGCTTTCAAAAAGACGCCAGAATACGAGAAATTCATCCGTTTTGGGGCTCATTTGAGCTTTATTTGCCCTCTTATGTATGTGGATAATCCTGTGGCTGGAGCCAAACCCATTATCACCAATTCCAATAAGCTACGCACCTATAGCGCGTCTCGTTACTTCAAAGATGCCGATATTCTCGACATCATTACCGGAAACAAGGAGGTTCGATAAATATGAAGGAATTTCATGGCCGTGTACTCTTCGGCGGCAATTGGAAAGGCGAAGCGGTGGTGAGCCATTATGGCCTCAATACGCTTGCTTCCTTCCAAAAAAGCGCTCTTATACCGACATCCAAAAAGATCGTTGTAAGCGATCAAAATAATCCTGATCTCTATAAAAAGAACATTACAGGAAAGGCTCTTTGTCTCCCCGAGACTATTGGCTCTACGACGGGTGGCATGGTCATTGAAACGGTGGCGGTACGGCATTTAGCCCCACCTGTTTGGCTTTTCTCCAAGACCATCGATCCTTTGGCGGCAAGCGGCATCATCTTGTCTAACGTTTGGAATAAAGTTGGCCTTATCGCCATTGACAAACTGGGCGAAGACTTCTTAAACGAAGTCAAAGATGGCGACCAAATAGAAGTGAAAGAAGACGGAACAGTTCTCGTATATTAGCTTTTTACAAAAAGACCTTTCCCATGATAACCCTAGGAAGGTCTTTTCTTTTTGGAGCTATTTGCTTACCGCTTCCTCTTTTTTCTCGCGAGTATCATAAAGATAGGCAATCCCGATGCCTAAAACCGCGATGGGAGCGAGATGAGTATAAGCGCTTAAAAGGCTTAGAAGAGCGACTTGCGCGCTTCCTAAGCCATTTTGGACGAAACCTATCGTATCGGAAATGAATGTAATCGCTTCGATGACAATCAATAAGGTCATAGCCAAAATGAGAACCATTTTACGAGCAAAAAGATAATTTTGCGGCAAAAGAGCACCGATGAAACCTGAGGCGACTAAGAGGCAAAAGAAAACGAGCGCCGCGACGCCCCAAGGACTCATGGAGACGCTAGAGGGGTCCATCAATAAGGGAATAAGATTGTGGAAAAAACCACTCAAAGAAAGCAAGGTTAGATGCATGCCCGCTAAGAAAAAGGAGTGGCGTACATGATTCTTAATGGCGTTATAAAGGCCATAGATGCTA
>DJRQ01000006.1:0-6444 GCA_002440125.1 Caryophanales bacterium UBA6356
TATTTTTGAAAGTTACAATAATGTACGCATTTAAAGGAGAAATATTAAAAATGAAAAAAAGAAATTTGCTTTTCCTTCTTGCCGCTCCAGCCCTTTTGGTATCCTGCGGCGGAAACAGCGATGAAGTCATCCCGACTGGCGAAACTGTTTCCGAAACGGAAGCTAGCGCCCATTTCAAGAAAGCTACCGAAAGTCTTGTCGCGAGCGACGCGCTTGGTATGAAACTCGAATTGAACGCCACATCCAATATAAGCATCAAATCGACTTCTGGCGGTTATGAAATGACCGGCTCTTCGAAAAGCGAGGTTGGCGTCACTCTTAAAGCGGGCGTCAAAGGACTTCGCGAAGAGAAGCTAAGCGATGTGAAAGCCAGTGTCACGGGCGAGCTTTCGATGACCGCCGAAAGCGAGACTAAAGTCGGCGGCTCCAATGCGAGCTCGACCACGACTTCTGATTCCCTTAAAGGCAATGCCGCGCTTTATATTGATGAAGGATATATCTATCTCGATGCCGAATCGCTCCGTCCCGTCCTTCAAATCATCGCGAGCATGACTGGTGGCGAATTCGACAAATACGCCATTTTGAAAAGGAAAGAATCCCTTGTCGACAAGGAGAGCGATACCAATCCAATCCCTGCCTTCTTAGAACAAATCGAATGGGATGAGATGCTTGCTCAATTAAAGGAGACCTTCTCCAAAGAACTCGAAACAATCAAGACCAAAGCGGGCGACTACGCTTACGTCTTTAAAGCTGATAACAGCACGCTTTTCGGAGATGCTTCCGCCGATTCTTCTTCGGCGGATATAAGCGGAGAGACATCCTTTAGCGTTTCTTTCAACGATCTTGGCCTTACCGCTTTAGGGGTTAGGACGAATTTCGTGGTCGATGTTTCAACAGATGGGTATTATACCCAAAAGACCGAAGTGGAAGCTTCCGCGAAAGCAAGCTTCTTCTATGGCGACAACGTGACCGTCGAAGAAGTGCCGAATCCTAGTTCGTTCACTACTCCAACGGTTGCAAGCGCTGAATAAATCGATTAAGTCCCATATTCGTTTTCTTGTAGGTGCATCTAAGGATGCGCCTTTTTATATAGCTTATGAAGACATAAGATAAAGATTGAAAAAATATCCAAAAACGTTATAAAGAATCGTTACAAAAAAGGAGAAGAGCGATGAAAAAGAAATTATTGTTTGTTTTAGGTCTTAGCAATCTTCTTGTGCTAGGGGCGTGTGGTCAAAACGAAAATCCTTCGGAAAGTCAAAAGAGCGATACTTCGAGCCAAGAAGAAAAGGTTTTCAATTTTTCGGATTATGCCACCAAGTTCAATGCGAATGTGGAGCAGAAAATCGTGCAAGACTCCAAAGAATCGAAGGCTTCCTATGTGTTGGATTATGCCACCGATCACGTTTCGATGGTTTTTGGTGAGCAAACACAAGGCTATTATTATAAAAAAGGAAAGACAGGCGCTCTGGAACGTCTTTATATCAACGAAGAAAACGAGGTTTCTAGTGATAAAGTCGACGAGGTTATGTTCGACGGCTCTTTTACGAATGTCTTTGGCGAAGTTGGCGAAACGACGGATCTGACGTTGGTTGAAGATGGTGGTTTAAACCAATTAGGCGAGAAATTCTTAGCGACCTTTGCGCCTTTTTGGTCGGATGGAGGTTATAGCGACGTGGTTGCTTCCATATCGATTGGAAAGGAATTTGTTTTCTCTTTTAAGGCGAAAGAGGATTCTAAGGAATTCGAATTGAAAGCCACGCTTGTGGACGCTTCCAATTACCGTAACTACACCTTGTCTCCTTTAGAAGAGACGGAAGAATCGAAAGGCATTGCCGCTATTATCGCAAAACTTAAAGAGAACAATTACACTTGCACTTTGAAGCAAGGCGGAACGATCAAGGGGGTCTATTATCTAAATCCGACTGCGCTTCTTAAAGTCAAAGGCAAGGAAAAAGAAGGATTTGTGAAAACGGAGACGGGCTATTCGAACGTCACCATCAAAGATGATATTCCTACTTATGGCACAAGCTCCTCCGATTCCTTCTCTTCTTTGCTTCCTTCTTTCGAATTCGCTCCCGAAATAATCGTCGACGGAGAAATAGAGAAGAATGTATACGCTTCGAATTTATCGCGGGTTTTTCTTTTCGGCGCCGAGCGAAAGACAAACGTCCAATTCAGTTCTTTCTTAGCCACGTCGGACACTTTCGAATACGTTCTTGGAGAAGGGGAAGACGCTCTTACTATCTCTTATAGCAATATTGGCAAAACGACCCTTCCTATCGATATTCTTAATATCAAGGTTTCGAATTGGAAGGACACCAATGAAGAAGTTCACCAATTTTTCGTCGCCATTCTTGGCGAGAATTACAATCTCCCAGCCTGGTCTGATTTAGATTGGAGCGTGACGGTTGGAAAAGATAATTCTTTTCTCACATTAGATGCTTCCGTTGATGACGATGAGGAAGGCGAATCGTCTATTAAAGCCTACATTCAAAAATTAGACGGCACGCCTGGTTTGACGCGTTGGACCGATGAAGAATGGAACAATGTCAAAGATGATATCGAAACTGGCGTTCATTCCGATGGAACGGACGAGATTTATCACATTAACGACAAGTATTCATTACAAGTCTACTTCTGCCTTGACGAATGGGGTATTATGGGTGGTTCTTTTGCTGGCCTTATGGTTCGTGAAAATTCGTTCTTTTTGAAATAGGGGAAAAGAATTAAATGAAACATAAGGTTATTGCCCTCCTTTGCCTTCCGCTTCTTTTTTCATGCCAAAGCACTCCCATAGAAAGCAATAGCTCTTTTGCTTCGTCTTCTATCGGCGAAAATTCAAGTAACTCATCTTCCTCCTTCTCTTCTTCTTGGGAACCGGACATTGAGAATCTCCAGGAAATCACTCCTAAAGATGCATATTCATTGCTCAAAAAGTTGGCTAGGGTAGATTCCTACAAAGTTCTTTCTTGCTTGTTTAGCGATGATGCTTATACGGATTATCTCACGCCTAATTACTATTACAACACGGGCTTGGGATATGGCTACATCCAAAAAGAAAGCTTTGACAAGTCCTATGGGCAAAGCATCGTTTACACCTTCACTTTGGAAGGGGAAGAAGTGAAGCTTGGCGGCCCTCGATATAGCTATAATGGTGGCTCGCTCCAATACGTAAACGACCTTTCGATCCTTTTCGCTTTCAAGGATTACGAGAACTACGTTGATAAAATAGATGCCGATTCCTTCAAAGCCGCTCCTAGCGGCCTCGCTTATAGCGAAAACAAATACGTCATCCGCCTTTTTAGCGCCTCGATTGGAATAACAGACGATGAATCGCTGAAGCAAATCGCTCGCATCCGTTTTTTCTCGATGGATGGAAAAATGGGCTTTGTTCTCCAAGGAAAGCAAAACGGAAGCTATTTCAATCATGATAGCACTTGGACGCTTTATGAGGATATTGGCGATGTTTCCTATCCTCTTCTCGATCAATATTTGGCGAATCACTATGCCCTCGGGAAAGAAATGCCTAGTGAGAACAGCCTCTCTCTTTTGCATCTTTCCTCTTCCAAGCCTTTAAAGCTTCATAATGAACTCCATGTTTATATCGATGGAAAAGACGAAGGAGTCAATCGTGCTTCGGAACTTCTTTTGACTCCCTCGAAAGCAGAACGTTTTACCATCGATCCAACCGATGAAAGCAAGACCAGCGACATCTTAAACAAGCATGAGGATGGTTACGCTTACGAAGTCGGCTATAACGAAAAAGGAGAGGTGGAGGAAAAGCTTTACGAGAAATATCTCGATTGGAACGATATCGTTCCGGATCTCGAAGCCAAAGTCCTCGAGGAGAAGGAATGCTACCGCTTGGAAGGGGGCGTCTATAACTATTATGGCCGTCTCACGAACCGTTTGAAGGATTTCTTCGGACAACTCCAAGATTTCAACCGCACACCCGATAGAATGTGGCTTACGACGAATTCGAAAGGTCTTATCGATGGCGCTATTTTTGAGTTCCCTTTCACCAAATACGTAGGTGAAAAGGAGGAAGATAGTTTTGTCTATCGTTTTGTTCTCGAATGCAAAGTGGTGGAGGATAATTCCAAAATCAGTGAGCTTTCCCCTCTTTCGGATGATCTGAAAATAAAGGAGCTGGAAACGGCTTTCTCCTATTTCGATGGAAGCAAACCCTATCAAGTGACTTTCCGTGACACTCTTAGCGATTATGATGGCGAAACGATAACCTATGCGGATAGCGTCTATTACGACGAAACGAAGTCGCTTCTTTTTAGTGGCGATTACCGCATTACCGGGAGTGGCTACTATAAGAAAGGGAATGGAATCCAATCCTTTATCCGTACGAAAGAGGGAAATTTCTTCGCGCGTGCTCCTTTAAAAGAAGGGGATCTCAAAGAAGTAAGCCCCCATAGCCTTAATAGCGCGCTTTTCGTCAAGAAAGGGGATGCCTATGTTTTCCGCGATCATGTATTGTCTTATGTTTCTAAAGGGCTCCCTTTGAGCTATAACGCTTCGCTTATGTTCCCGGAAACCGCTTCATTCAAAGTGACGGATTCCAAACTGAGTAGTATTTCCTACACCTATGATTGGGATGTGGTGAACTCCAGATCCGAAGTGGCGACTTTCCAATACGAAAACGTTTCTCTTCCCGCCGGTTTGAAGGAAACCCTCTCTTCTTTAGAAGACTTCGTGAAGCCAACCTCTTGGAAGGACGAAGGGAATGAAATCTATGAGAACTTCGTCTCCTTATATGGGGATGAGGCCAAGAACATCCCTTATCTCTATATGGAAGGCACTTATAAGCAATGGGAGAGCGATTACTCGATAAGCGACCAAATCGAGCTTCTTAATAAAACGACCGCTGGAATCGACACTTCCTATTATGAGGAATATCGCTCACTCCTTCTTCAAAATGGTTTTGTTAAAGCGGAATCTCCTTCTCTCCCAGGCGCTGAAGAATATAACCTAGGGAAAATCAAGGTTCGTCTCGCGAAAGTGCTTCGCGGTGGTTTTTACTTCACATTGAATTCTTAGTGTCTTTTTAGCCGAAACGAAAAGGGATGGTTTTGCCGTCTCTTTTTTAGGAATGGAGAAAAAATATCCGATGAATTTTTATGCGTATAGAAAGAAAAAGGTGGCCGGCTTTTTGCCGACCACCTTGGAACTCTAAGAAGGAGCTTATTCCCCTTCTTCGAATTTCCGTGTGACTTCCTCTTCGTTCAAAGAGATGAAGGGGCGCGTTTCGATGACGTTATTGACCTTAATCGTCAAGACGTTCGTATCGACGTATTTGGCAATCGTCTTTCCACGCTCTGTTGGAGTGGCGATGATAAGTTGCGCATCGAGTTGTTTGAAGTATTCCATGATGCCTTCGATATGTCCGGCATCCATGTTGTTGAATGCTTCGTCGAAAAGAACCAAGCAACCATGGCTCTTTCTATCTGGGGCATTGCGGATAATCTGATCGAAGGAAGCGGCGATGATGACGTAGAATGGCGTTTGTGTTTCCCCGCCCGACTTCTCTCGGCTGATCTTCGAGAAGAGGGAGTGGCCATTCTTGTTGATGATTTCGATATCGTAATTCATGAAGCGGCGGTAGTCGCAATATTTTGCGATGTCTTGCAAGGTCTTTTCGTCGGTGTCGTTACTTGCAAGCTTCATGAATAGCTCGTTCATAAGAGCTTTGTTGCGATCGTTTAGGCTCTCGCCGAAGAGGTCTGTTTGAACGAAGTTCTCATTGCCTTTGAAGATATCGTAGTAGTCTCCGAACGCTTTGTCTTTGGATTTGGTGACGATGAAACGATAAATGTCGCCATCCGTTCCAAAAGGCTTGTTGGCAAGAAGCTTATTGAGGCTCTTGATATGCTCCTCTTCATTGATGATATTGGCGCGGATCGCATCGATGTAATTATTCTCGAAAGCGTTCGTGGCCTCTTTCTTGGCTTTTTCGAGTTTGGCTTGGTCTTCCATCAAGGCGCGACTCGTCAATATGTTCTTCTCTTGATAGAAGGAGGGGAGCGAATCGATAGAAGAGGTGGCATCGAACTTGAAGGTATCGATGTATTTTTGCATCAAATTGGTTAAAAGGGCCTTCTTATAGCTCACATCATCTTGCCCTTTCTTCAAGCGAGAATCCACTTCGGCCATGCTAAGCTTGCCATTCTCTTTTTCGAAAGCCTCAAACTCTTGACGGAAAAGGTTGGAAGAAAGGAGTTTCTTAAGGGTGCGCGCAGCCTCGCTTTCGGCACTATCGTCTCCCGAAAGGCTCTTCGACAAGAAGTCGTTTTCGTATTCCAAACGGCTCTTTTCCGCTAAAACGGAATCCCTCTTTTTTTGGGTTTCTTCCCTCTCTTTCAAGAGATCGTTTTCTTTGTTGGCAGCGCTATCGGGGGTTTTGATGGCTTCAAGCTTGCTCTTCAAAGACTC
>DJRQ01000006.1:6556-13770 GCA_002440125.1 Caryophanales bacterium UBA6356
TTCCAAAGAAGCCTTCTCATCGAGCAAACGGTGGTATTCGGCCTCTTTTTTGATAACTTCCTTTTCGGCTAATTCGAGTTGCATTCTGGAAGCGTTGCAGCCGATGTAAGGCGTTTCGTAGATGCGTTGCTTGGTTTGACGGGCGGCTTTGGACTTATAAATCATGACCGTGCGGGTGATGGAAGACTCGTAATTCTTGAGTTCGTCTTCGCTATCGACGCAGATGATGTTGCCCATGATGTAGTCGGCGTAGCGTCTTGCGTCTTGGTTTAAGGCGTGTACTTTCAAAGCTAAGCTGTTTTCGAGCGGCTCCAAATCGCGGAGTTTCGAAACGTTGACAAGGCCGACGCCATATATGCCTAGACGATTCTTGTTTTTCTCATATAAGCGCAAAGCATCATCGAAGTATTCTTCGGGTACGAAGAGGTCGAAGCGGCGGGTATTCAAATACCCTTCGACGGCATTACGCCATTCTTCTTCGCCTTTTTCCATGTCGAGAAGCTCGCAAAAAGGCTTCGCTAGTATTTCCTTATGGTAGATTTCCTTTAATCCATCTTGAATGACGGCAATGAGATTGGTGACGTTTGGATCGTAGCTCGATAAGCCTCGGCTCAAGAGGTTCTTTCTTTGCACAAGTTCCGATTCTTCGGCGCTTACAGCATTGATCTTGATGTCGTTTTGAACGATTTGCTCGGCGATTTTGTTGCGGATCGAAAGCAAAGTTTCGTGGTATTTCTTCGCTTCGTCCATAAAGCCTGAGAAATCGTCGCTTCCGATGAAGTCGGCCAATTTGTTTTTGATTTTGAGATTCTTGCCGATTTCGATTTCTTTTTTGAGCGTTTCGTTCCAGGCCTCCGCTTTCTTAAGATAGCTGAGTTCCAATGCGCTCTTCTCCTTGATTAAAGAGGTGAGCAGTTCTTTCTCGCTCTCTGGATTTTGAAGCGAAGAGAGATTCTTCTCGAGATCGCGAAGTTGCTCCGCCAAAGCGCTTGCCTTATCCTCGAGTTCGTTGATGAGCTTCTTGTTTTTCTCGATGGTGGCTTGAGCTTCTTCGACTTTTTTATTCTCGCTATCGACTTCTTTCTTATAGCGGTGGGCCGAAAGAAGCCTCATTTCCTTGTTAAGCTCTGTCAAAGTGTCGCCCAAGCGGGTGATCTTTCCAAGCTCCTCTTCTTTATTGATATCTTCTTCCACGCGTTTTTGAAGCTCGTTATAGACGAAGATGTTGCGCTTCATGTTGGTGAGGTCGACGGCTTTATCGGGCATCAGGAATTGATAGACGAATTGGTTGACGTCTCGAATCGGACGGAAAGCGACGGCCTTCGGAAGGAGCTCGTAGTAGCGTTTCGTCTCGATGCTTAGAAGGGAGCAAATCTTCATGCGGATATCATCGCGCGTCCCTTCGATGGGCCGAAGCTTTTCGCCCAGCTTCTCCATCATTTTTTGGAAGGAAAGGATTTGGGTGTTCTTTTCGCTTTTATTGACGAAAAGGTCATCCTTCATCCTTTCATCTTCGATGTAATAGAAGGAACGAGTGACTTTTCCCTTTTCTTCTTGGATTTCAAGACACACGCCGGTTACGAAAGGCTTTTGGGTATATTCGTCAAACCACTCTAAGGCAATATGGCTAATGACGTTAGGTTGGTTCCGAAGGTTCTCTTTGCCTTCGATGCCGATTTTGGCGCGCATGTAGCTTTCCGCGGTGCGGCTGGCGCGGTCGTTGGCGGCGCTATTGAAGAACTTCTCTTCGCCGCCCGTCAAGAAAAACATGAGGGCGTCTAGAAGGCTGCTTTTGCCTGAGCCATTTTCGCCAAAGACGAGCATGGAACCCTTGACATCGATTGTTTGGTCATAGAATCCATGCCAGTTTATGAGTTTGATTTTGGTGAGACTTTTCTTCATTTTGTTTCTCCTTCCTTCTTCGTTTCTTCCTCGTTAGGGCCGGTTAATTCCTTCATCTTCTCGATGATGTTTTCCAAATCATTGGCTGGAAGAAGGACGTGGATGCTTGGGAAAACCTGGATAGGAGTGTTGGTTTGAAGGACGCTTGCCCGGAAGTCGATAATCTTATGGGTTTTTAGCTTGCGAAGCGAATCGAGATAGAAAGAAGGGCGTTTCGCGTAATCCAAAAGGCCTGCGATCTTGAGCTGCTCGACGATTTCCTCAAGAGAAATGATGACCTTATCCTGGCTGGTGACTTTCTTTTTGGCTTCGATTTCTAAAATGCGAAGAACGAAAAGAATCGCGGTATCGAGCTTATTGAGGCGGACGCGGTTTCTATTCTCGGTCGTTTTGATGTAGGCCAAGGAATTTTCGTAATCGAAGACGAATTCGTAATCGATGATGGAGAAATAATTGGCAACCATCGTTTGGTGTTCGGCCAAGAAGAAATAGTCGTCAACGTCTTCGTCTTTTTCCTTCACCAAGAAGGTTTCGCCAAGCAAACGGTTAATGACTTTGGCGAAGCGGTCTCTGTTTCCTTCGGTGAATTCGTAATAGTCTTCGCTAAAGGATTCGAGTTGTTTGTTACGGTCTGTCATGCTTTTACCTCTTTCAATACGATGTCAAAAGATTTTGTTTTATATCCGAAAGTCTCGTAATAGTCATCGTGGAATACGACTTCGTAATCCATTTCGCTATAGGAACTATAAGCTTCGATCATCATGAGCATGATGAGGCGATTCCAACTATTGACGAGAATGTCTTTGGAGCTCTTCTTCTTTTCTTTTCCGAGCTCTTTCCGGACGAAGTCATTTACTCTATCGCGGGAGAAAATATCTTCCATGAAGAGTTTGGCCATGGCGAGATTGAAGTCTTCTTCGCTCGCCAAAGGCGTCTCTTGATAGTAGACATCGGTCTTCTCTTTGGCTCTGGCTCTGTTATAAAGCGAGTTCTCATCCACTTGCAAGGATGTGTATAAGGGGAGGGCTGCCCCATAGTCGATGGCATTAGAGCCATCTTTAATGACTTTAAGGGCGTTTTGAAGGAGGCCCGTGACATCCTTCCTGTTATTGAGAAGGAATTCAAACTTGGCTTGGGCGCTCGTATGGAACTTGGTGTTCTTCTCATCGATTAAAGCGACGAGGTTATCGACGCTTTCGAAGCGGCGGATGCATTCTTCGAGCTTTTCGGCGTAGCGATTATAGACGCTATGGATGGTTTCTTGACTCGGATTGACAATCCAGTCGCTTTCCAAAACGTTTTGGACGATCTCATCCATGTGGTTATAACGGAGATCGCTTAGTTCCGCCAATATCTTAGCGGTGTACTTGCTAGGATTATCGCGTGTCTTGAGATTATAAAAGACTTTCAAAAGGACTTGGTTTCGGTATTTGTCGACCAAGAGATCAAGGACTTCTTTTGGAGACAGCTTCTCGTCGTTTATCATCCTTTCGGTGAAACGGCGGATTTTGGGAAGAAGGCCTTGCAAGCCATGGAACAAGGAAAGGGTCTCTTCGTAAATCTGCTCCAAGATGCCTTTCGATTGATGGAAATCGAAATTATCAAGAGCCTTCGCGATGAGATAGAAGTAGCCGGTGAATTCAACAGGCTTATCTTCCCTTTCGATAAGGTTATGGAAACTTTCCATAATCATGATGGCGTCATTTGTGAGGGAAAGCGTGGTGATAAAGCCTTCCGTCGTATCTTCTTCGAGCCAGCCGGTTTTCTTAAAACGAGCGATTTTGCTACTGGCCATGTAGCGGTGGTCTTGGTTTTGCTTATCGAAATCCTCCTCTTCGTCGAAATCCTCGAAAATGTGGGTGTCGATGTAGGCTTTCAAATCGTCGACCAAGTCGTCGCGAGAAATCACTTGAACGTTTCGCTTGGACATGAAAACGTCATAAATGAACGAAAGCAGCTCATAATTCGTCCGTTTATCGCCATAGACGAAAACGGAGAACATTTGGGGGTTTATGACATCGAACAGATTGTTCAATTTCGTTTCCTCCTTTTCCTATTTTTGTTAAGCATCATATCTTTTTTGTGTCGAAGCGATCTCGGCTTCGATAATTCACCTGAAAATTTTAGCAAAGACGGAGGTAAAAAGATTAGAAAAAGATAAAAAAATTGAAAGATTTTCTTCTAGGAACCCCTTTTTCCTTTTTCTTATCTCGAAGCGAGCTTTCCTTTGACGTCCTATCGGCTCAATGGATATTCAAATTTCGATACTTTATTGTTTGCGCTCGTTTCTCACCTTGCCTAAAAGAGTTGTTTAAGCACATAATTGAAAAATGATAGAGAAAAACAATTTAAACCTAACGCCGAATGGATCCTTCGACGCTTTGGTCGCTTCTCTTCGCGAGGAGCTTGGATTCGCTAACATTTCCCACGAAGAAGAGAAAAGAAAAATCGCTTTAGAACTGGCGAGTTTCGCCAAAAATGGCGATCGGATCGGCTTAGGAAGCGGAAGCACCTCTTTTCTAGCGACTGTCGCTTTGGCCCATCGCGTCTCGATTCTGAAACTCAATGTCCAAGTCGTTACTACTTCCTTTGAAATCACGCATCTCGCTCTTTCTTTAGGGCTAAACGTCGGTGAACTCTGCGATGGAAAACTCGATTGGTGCTTTGACGGTGCCGATGAGGTGGATAGTCGCAAACGCCTTATTAAAGGGCGAGGAGGCGCCATGCTTCGCGAGAAAATGGTCCTTGCTAATGCCAAAAAAGCTTACATTTTAGTGGACCCTTCGAAACGCGTGAACCATCTTGGCGAGCGTTTTGCCATCCCCGTTGAGGTCCTTAAGGAGGCCCTTTATCCGGTGCGTCGCAACTTATTGGAACTTGGTGCAAGCGAAGTCAGACTCCGGAAAGCGGGGACATCTAAAGATGGCCCTGTTCTCACCGAACATGGCAATCTTATTCTCGATGCTCGCTTCCAAAATATCCCCGATGAGCTCGAAAAAAGAATAAAAAGCCTTGTCGGTGTGGTGGATAGTGGGCTCTTTATCGGCTATCCTCAGATTGAGATTCTCGGCTTATAAAGAATCGCTAGGCCGCCTAGAATCTTTACTTTCTTTTTAAAAAGCACATTTTCTTGTTTCTTTGAGGCTTTTTTGTGCTACTTTACTAATAGTTAAAAGAGGAAAGCATATTATGGACCAATACGATTACAAGACGATCAATATACCAAAAGGCTCGGAAGAGGAATTCCATCGCGTCTTCCAAAGCTTTGGCTTTCGCCCCATTATTTCCCAAGAAGTGACCTTGCCGCGTGCTATGGATGGAAAAATCCAAGGCCAAAGCGATATGGCGCACTTCTATAATCCCAAAGAAGCGGATGAAGCGCTTTTGGGATTATCGCTTCATTCGAATGATGCTCCGGTGGATAACTACATTCGACTCACCTATGGAAGAAATAGGATGTCGAGTGACTTTAAGAACTACTCGAAAGCGGAACATCTTTATAACCGCATGACCTACGATTGCTATCTTCTTTATATGAAGGCCAAGAAAGCGAAAAAGAAAAGGAACCTTCCTGGCATCGTGATCGCTTTGTTCTTGCTTCTTCTTTTAGGAGGCCTCGCTTGCGGTGCCTTAGGGTATTTCAAGGGTGGCTATGAGACGGCGCTCAAAGAAGTTTTCCATGCCAATGCTTGGGGGATGCTTTATTGGTTTGGCATGGCCTCCGCTCTTTTGGGGCTTTTCCTCTTCCTTCTTTTCGGAACGCTTCGCCGCGCCTTCCAAAGCGCCAAATATGGCCGCTATAAGAATGCCATGTTGAATCTCGAGGAGATGAAAAGCGATTTCCGTAACGCTTTCCGCCATAGTCAAGAAGTCCCACCTCTCGACGAAGAGAGAATTAAGCTCATCGAGAAAGTCAACAAACTTCAATAGCAATGCCCAGGACCTCCCATCAGGTCCTTTTCTTTAAAAAGAATGTCTTTTTTCCTTGACAGAAATAAAAACAAAGAAACCGCAAAGGCGCAACTCTTTTATTTTGCGACCTCGATTTTCGACGCCATGGTTCTTGGTTTCTTGACTCTTTTTCTAAACGAGTGCCGCGTTTCTTTGGCGTGGAGCTCTTTCATGAGTTCCTTGAGCCTCTTTTTACCTCCCTTCTTTGCGGCTTTGGGAGTATTCATCTGTTCCCATTTTGTTTCCAACCACGCCCAAAACCTTAAGACCATGCGTTTCCTTCTTCTTTCCCTTTTCGGAACGCTTCTTCTTTTGGGCTTCTTCGGAATCTATTTTCCTTCTGGGGTAGATAGAGAAGGCACTGTCCAAAATCCTTCTTATTATTATTCTTTCTTCATCCTTATTACCTCTTTGTGCTCCCTTTTTATGGGCCTTTATTGGTCTTTTGCGAGTCTTCATACTTGTTCGATCGCCGATATCAACTATGCCGAAAAGACGCGTTATGGGCATGTCTGTCTCTATGGTTCTTTGGCGCCTATTCTTTTCGCCCCTTTGGCAGGCCTTATCGCGGAGGGCATTTTTCAATCCTATCGGGGTTTTCTTTTCCTTTTCCTCATCGCTTCCCCGATTTTGCTTCTTCTTTTCTTTTTGACTTACCGTTTTAAGCCTTTCGATTCTTCGCTCTATCATCAAGACCAAGACGAAAAAGTATCTTATCGTTCTCTATTGAAGAATAAGACCTACCTTCTCTATCTTTTCCTTGCTTCCTTGTGGCTTCCCTTGATGTGGGCGAGCGATTCCTTGACGAGCTCTTTATGGACCGCTTTAGAGGGAAAAGATGGGATTCTCAATAGTTTCAATCCTCTTTCATGGGGGATTTACCTGGCTTTTGCCGCGTTTATTGAATTTTTGTTCGTCTTTTTCAATACCAAGGTTGGATTCGGGAAGAGGGTTCGCTTTTCCATGAGCCTTTCTTTTATCGCCTTGACTCTTCTTTGCGTATCGCTAGGAACTTTATCGTATTTCTATCATGAGCCGATAGAAAGCGATCTTCCTTTGGCTCTTGGAATCATATTCCTTCATAGTTTCAGAGGCGCTTCAAGCGGTTTGTATCTTACCAGCAATATCTTAATGCTTCATCACATTATCGGCCCGAAATACCGCCGGAAAGCGGTTTTCCTCGCCCCCTTCCTTTATCAAATAATCAATTCCATTTTGCAACTCGTCTATCCTTATCTCATCGAGATTCGTTATGTTTCTTTTTATCTATTTGGCGCGATTGCGGTAGTGGGCTTGCTTCTTTCTTTCGTGCTTGATGTCGAGCTATTGCATAAACCCTCGCTTTCCAAAGGAAAAGAAGA
>DJRQ01000012.1 GCA_002440125.1 Caryophanales bacterium UBA6356
TTAGAAAAGCTGTCTTGTTTCGCTTGCGCACCTATGCGTGTGTGCGCTAAACTTGTAACCGCTGTAGAGGCGCTTTTTGTTTTTCGGCGCCCGGAGGACACTTATGCGTCGTAAGTTAGGCTATATTCTTCTCAATCTCGCTTTGATCGCTGGGGCTGGGGCTCTTGTGGGTGAAACTATCACCCGTATGGATACCGATGTGAGCTACGGCTCGGGGAAAGAACTCTATTTTCGCCTAAGCGAGGAAAATAGTACTTTAAATGGCATTCTGCCTGAGAATTACCTCGGTAGCAAAGGCGAAACCCAAAACTATGAAATCATCAATGGCGTCGCCAAGGAAATGGAAAACCGTCTGGCGGCTTGGGGCGTCAATAGTACCGTTTCGAAAGAAGGATACGATCTTATCAAAGTGACCCTTCGCGTCGAAGGCGATAGCGATACCGAATACAACTATTTGCAAAATTACCTTTCTTTTAGCGGCGGCAATATTACAGTAGCAGCCGGAACAACCGACGAAGAAACGCAAAATAACGCTCCGACGGGCGATAAGTACCTCAACAACGCCATGTTTAAAGGTCAAACCGCTTCCATCGAATACATTAATGACAGCGTTCCTGTCGTGACGATTCCTGTGAATTACTCCGGTAAAGACGGCGCGATGGGCGAACTTATCAATTATTGCACCGAAAACACCAAAGAAGCGGATAGCAGCGCTGGTACCGAAGCCAAGAATTGCTATCTCGTTTTGTGGAGCGATTTCCAAGAAGGCGACAGCTATAAATTGGCGACATCGAGCGAAGAAGACACCAAAAACACCAACATGGCGAAGCGTTTGATCTTCGGGGAAAACGCCTCGAATGCTTGGTTTACCGATAGCACAAACGAAGATAATAACTATAAAAAACTTCAACTCGTCCCTAATAGCGATGCCATTAAGGATGGTCAATACGATAGCTCCAAGAGCGGAGCGGCCTATAAAGCTGCTTTCTACTATATGAACCTCCTTAATGCGAATAGCTATAAGGAAAACTACCATTGCGACGTCAATTTCATCTATTCTCATCGGAGCCAAGCGACTGTCGATAGCCTTATGGAGGCTGGCTCTTGGCATTTAACGCCGGCTTTTGGGCCAACGATGATCTCGGTTTTGGTTGGTTTAAGCGTTTTGGTCTTAGTGAGCGCTTTGTTCTATCGGATTGGCGTCTTGAGCGTTCTTTCGAACGTCCTTGTTTCGGCGGTTGCTTCCTTTGCCTTATTCGGCTATTTCCATGCCGCTTTCGGAATTGGGGCGGTGGTCGGTTTTGCCTTAGGAGCCTTGATTACGGCTTTTGGCTCCATCTACTACTTCGCCAAATTCAAAGAGCAACTTTACGCTGGCCGTTCTTCGAAAAAAGCCCATCAAGAAGCGATCAAAAAATCTCTTTGGCCGACTGTGGATGCCGGCGTTATAGGCATTGTCATTGGCCTTTGCGTGTATGGCTTTGTGCCTAGCGTTATCGGCGTGGGAGGCTTGGCTCTTATTTTAGGCAGCTTCTTTGGCACCATTTGCAATTTGCTCCTGCTTCGTTTGGAAGGGTATTTACTGAGTTCCGATAATGATACGGACGGTCACTTATCTTCGCTCTATGGAGTCGACACTTCTCGCATACCGAATGCTTTAAAAGAGGAAAAACAAAGCTATTTCGGTCCTTATGCCAATGTCGCTTTCAACAAACATAAGCTTGTTTATGGCCTCCTCGCAGGAGTTCTTTTGCTAGGTTCCATTGTGGGAATTAGCGTCTTTAGCGGTCTTGGCTCTTCCTACAATTATTCGAATGCTTATAGCGACACAACCTCGATCAGCCTGGAATACATGGTCCAAGATGGCCAAGGCGAGGATTTTACCAAGGCGGAAGATGTTGAAACCAAGTTCTTGCCGAAGATCCTTTACCAAAACCAAGAACTTCTCACCTATGTGAAAGAGGATGGGATCATTGCCGAAAGCGGGGCCGTTTACGACACCTCAAGCGGAAGCGAAGAGACTTATAACGTCTATTATTTCCACATTGATTTGGACGCTTATTTCGAGCCATCGACCGAATATGATTTCGTTGTCAATAACGTTGAAAAGACAGGTACTCTCAATACCATCATCAGCGAGTTCGCAGAAGAAAACAACATGACGGGTTCTGCCAATAACGTCGTTGTCCAAATGGGGACGCCGACTTTAGGGACCATTTATTTGGCTTTGGGCGTCTCTAGCATCGCCACGCTTGTTTATTTCTTCCTCCGGTATCGCCCCTCTCGCGCTTTGGCGGCGGAAATAATAACCCTCGGATCCAGCGTCTTCGTGGCCGGTTTCTTTAGCCTTACCCGTTTGACCGTCACGCCTTTGGCGAATATCGCCGTTATCGCGACTTTCGTTCTGACGACGCTTCTTGCCTCCTTTATCCTTAATAAAGAGAAAGAGATCCGCAAAGACAGCCGCGAACGCGAAAAAGAGAGCGCCGCCTTCCGCGACGCTTGCCTGATTCGCGCCAATAGCGAAGCGGCAGGGGATGTTGCGACTTTCGCCATTCTTGCCTTCGGCCTCTTGCTATCCTACTTGGCTTTTGCGCCAAGCGTCTATCGCTTCATCTTCCTTGGCACCTCAGTCGGCTTGATTCTTTCCGTCTTCGTCGTTCTTACCGTTTTAACGCCTCTTAGCCTCCTTTTCTCCAAATGGCTTTCTCTTGCCAAAACTTCCATTGAAGAGAATCGCAAAAAGAACGCTTCTTCCAAACCCAATTCCGGCAACACTCCTTCCACGCGTCGGAGAAAAGAGCCAGAAGAAGCCATCTTTATTGGAATTAACGATTAATGGGGAGCTTAAAAGAACGCTTCTTTGATTATTTCGGACTGGACGAGGGGAGCTATCGACAGCTTGTGGCTCCCCTCTCTTTTTCGTCTCTTCCCTATATCGATGAGAATCCTTTGACGAAGAAAGTATTGTCTCGCCTTGCCCTTGCGAAAGAACGAAGGGAAAAGGTTCTCATCTATGGCGATTACGATTGCGATGGGGTGATGAGCACTTCGATTTTGCTTTGCGCCTTCCGAAAATTCGGGCTTGATGCGGCAGGCTTTTTGCCATCCCGTTATCTCGATGGCTATGGGCTTAACGTTTCCAATGTCCTTAAAATAAAAGAAAAGGGATACTCCCTTATCGTCACTAGCGACAATGGCGTGACGGCTCATGAGGCTCTTTCGAAAGCCAAAGAACTCGGGATAGAAACTATTGTTTTGGATCACCATGAGTTCGATTCCAAAGAAATAGAAACGCCTTATGTCCTTCATCCTGTTCTCTTAGGATATGGACATCAACCGATTAGCGCCGGCTTTTTGGCCTTTTTGCTTAGCCAAGCCCTTTTAAAAGAAGTCGACCCCTATCTTTTAACCTTGGGGGCAGTAAGCACTTTAAGCGATGCCATGCCTTTGAAGGGGGAAAACCGTAACATCGTGCGGCTTGCTTTGGATATTCTCAATAAAGAGAGATATCCGGAATTCACCCTTTTGACGGATAGCGCTTTTTTTAGCGAGGCGACTCTTCAATTCGAAATCGTCCCTAAAATCAATGCCGTCGGGCGCCTTGAAAAAGAGCATCATCTGAATCGCCTTTTGCCTTATTTCGGAAGAACGACGAACAATCGCGAGGCTTTGGCGAAATACCTGAATGACACGAACGAAAAAAGAAGGGCGATCGCTAAAGAAGCGGCTTCCAAATTAGAAATCAACGTGGAAGAGCCTTCCTTTTCCATTCTTAGCGATATTCCCGAAGGCCTTAATGGGCTATTGGCTTCGAAAGTGCTTGGCCTTTACCAAAAGCCGGTCGCCGTTTTCAGCAAGAAAGATGGAACAAATGACGTTCTTATCGGATCTATCCGGGCGCCTGAGGGGTTCGACGTCATGGACGCTTTCGAGAAGATGAGCATCTCTTTTTTGACCAAAGGGGGCCACACTTTGGCGGCGGGATGTTCGATAAAAGAAAACGATTTCCCCCTTTTTAAAAAAGAATTCGCTTTCTACGCTCTCAAAAACAAGTTTTTGCCGAAAAAAGAAAGGACGATTCCTTTGACTTTAGGGGAAGTGAACGAAAAAACCTATCGTTTCTTAAGGACTTTCGCTCCTTTTGGCGAAGGCTTTAAAGCGCCTCGTTTTCTCTTAACGGGCCTAGATCCTAAAACCTTCACTTATATGAAAGGCGGCAAATATCTCTCCATGCTTTTAGGGGAGGCAAGGATTTTGTCCTTCACCATTTCCGAGGATTCTTTTGATTTAAGCGAAAAAGCCAATCTTGTCGGTTCTTTTAGGGAAAACGTCTTTCATGGCAAAAGAAACCTCGAACTTCTTGTCGAGAAAGCGCTTTAAGGGCTCTATAGGACGATAAATTTAAGCTATAATGATATAGAGATGGAAACGAATGAAGTGACGAAAAACAAGTTGCCTTGGAATGGTGGGTATCCGATGCATAGCTTCGAAGATCTTCGCGAGCTTTATTGCACTTATATCAAAAATCCTAAGGATCGGCAAATGGTCCAGGAAGCATATGAGTTAGCAGCTAAAAAACATGCTGGCGTCCTTCGGAAAAGCGGAGAGCCTTACATTCACCATCCCATTGAAGTGGCCTATATCCTCGCCGAGATCCAATGCGGTCCTGAAACCTTAGCTGCGGGTCTATTGCACGACACTGTCGAAGACACCGATTTAACGATTGCCGATATCGATAAGCAATTCGGCAAAGACGTCGCCATGATCGTCGATTCCCTTACCAAAATCCAAAGGATGAAGCTTTCCCATCGCACCGAGAGCGATTTTGAAGCGGAAGATCATCGAAAGATTTTTTTGGGGATGGCTCGCGATATCCGCGTCATCATGGTCAAATTGGCCGATCGTCTTCATAATCTCCGAACCCTTGCCGCTTTGCCGGTGGAACGTCAAAAGGCTCTAGCCAAAGAGACGCTCGACGTTTTTACGCCTATTGCCCATCGGCTTGGTATCTATCGCTTCCAAAGCGAGATGGAAGATCTTTCCTTGAAATACCTCGAACCGGAGAAATATCAAGAGATTCTCTCTTTGATGAACGCCAGAGAAGAGAATCGGCAAGGTTCGTTGAATGCTTTAAAGAAACGTATTGCGGATATTCTTTTCGAACACAAAATCCCCTTTAAGATGGAGTCGCGCGTCAAAAGCATCTATAGCATCTATCGGAAGATGTATTTAAAACATTACAACTTTGACGAAATATATGATGTTTTGGCGGTTCGAGTCATCACGGAAACGGTTATCAACTGCTATGAAATATTAGGTATTATCCATGCCACTTACAAACCCGTCCCAGGGCGGTTTAAAGATTACATCGCCATGCCTAAACCCAATATGTACCAATCGCTTCATACCACGATTGTGTCAGGGGATGGAAACATCTACGAAGTCCAAATCCGCACCAAAGAAATGGATAGCGTCGCCGAAAGCGGCATCGCCGCTCATTGGCGCTACAAAGAAGGCGAGCACTATAACGCCAAAGAAGAGCAACGGGACATCGAAGAAAAGCTTCATTGGTTCCGCGACTTCGTAAGCATTTCGGGAGATAACGAAGACGACGATGCGAAAGCTTATATGGCCGCTTTGGAACAAGATGTCTTTAATGCCAACGTCTATGTCTTTACGCCTTTAGGGAAGGTCATCGATTTGCCAAGTGGCGCCACGACGCTGGACTTCGCCTACAAGATCCATACCAAAGTCGGAGAAAGCGCGGTGGGCGCTATCGTCAATGGCGCTTTAGTGCCCCTTAGCACCGTCTTGAAGACGGGGGATGTGTGCGAGATAAGAACCTCCAAAACTTCAAGCGGACCCAATGATTCCTGGCTTGAAATCGCTAAAACGGCGAGCGCCAAAGCCCGTATACGGAAAGCCCTTCAAAAGAAAAACACCTTCATTCGGGAAGATACTATCGCCAAAGGAAAGCAGGCGATGCTCGATGCCTTCGAAGCGCAAGGCATGGGCCCGGGCGAGATGGAAAAATATCTTAGCGACCCCAAGATCCTTACCGAATTCAATGCTCCCGATTTCGATACCTTCTACGAATCGGTCGCGAGCAAAAATCCTACGCCCTTGGCGGTCATAGAATATCTTGGCTTAAGGAAAAAATCGAACGGCCCCCTTCTTTATGAACCCCGTCGGCGAATCCGACATGAATCGAAGGAGCCGATTGTGGTGGAAGGCGCCGATAACTTGGCCACTTCCCTTGCCAAATGCTGTTCGCCTATTCCTGGCGATGACATCGTTGGCTACGTGAGCAAAGGCAAAGGGATCATCGTCCACCGCAAGAATTGCCCGAATATAGAAGGAGCCACGAAACGCCTTATCCCCGTTAAGTGGAATCCGGAACTCGGCGTGAGCACTTATCCGGTCTCGATATCGGTTTATGCCAACGACAGACCGAATTTGCTTGCGGACTTGCTTACTTGCCTTGCCTCTAAAGGCATCTCTTGCACGGATTTGAAATGCCACCTCGTTGAATCCTCGATGAATGACGTGGTGACTTTGACCATTTACGTCCCAGATGCCAAAACGCTCGATGACGTCTTCTTGGATCTGCACCAAGTCAAAGGCGTGTATGATACATTGCGATTAACGCACTAAAAAGGAGATATTTATGTCCATTCAACCCGTTAAAGGAACGCATGACCTTTATGGCGAAGACGCCTTGGCGCTTCGCTACGTCGAAGGAGTGCTTCTCAGTGTGGCCGAACTTTATGGCTATCGCGAAATTATATTGCCGGATTTCGAATATACCGATGTTTTCGAGCGAGGAACTGGCGAAGGAAGCGACGTTGTCCGTAAGGAGATGTATACCTTTAAAGACAAAGGAGACCGTTCTTTAACGCTTCGCCCCGAGTTTACCGCCGGAGTGGCTCGCTCGGTCATTTCCAATCGCTTTTACGCCACCGAAGATTTGCCTTTTAAAGTGTATTACTATGGCCCTTTGTTCCGTTACGAAAGGCCGCAACTTGGCCGATATCGGCAGTTTAACCAATTTGGCGTCGAAGCCATTGGCGAGGATAGTGCTCGCCTGGATGCCGAAACGATTATGGTTGCCGTTCAATCTTTGGCTTTGCTCGGTTTCAAAGACGTCACCCTTAAAATCAATTCTTTAGGGGATGAAGAGTCGCGAAAGAATTATCGTGAGGCGCTTAAGAGCTATTTCAAAGAACATATCGATTCGATGTGCGATGATTGCAAAGAAAGGCTTGAACTCAATCCTCTCCGCATTCTCGATTGCAAGGTCGAAAAGGATCAAGAGATTGCCGAAAACGCTCCAAAAATCTCTTCCTATCTTAGCGAAGCGAGCGAAAAGAGATATTACGAGACGCTTTCCATCCTTAATGATATGAACGTCAAGTACGAGAAGGATGAAAGCCTTGTCCGTGGGCTAGACTACTATAGTGAAGTGGTTTTCGAAGTGCATGCCAAAGCGCCAAGCGGCAATGATTATGGCGCGCTTTTAGGGGGTGGCCACTATGCTTCTCTTTTGAAAGAACTCGGTGGCCCAAATCTCCCAGGGGTTGGCTTTGCGATGGGCGTCGAAAGGCTTTGCGCGGTCTTAAAAGAAGAAGGGCTTTTGAAGAATCTTGATGACGGCATTGATATTTATGTAATGCCGATTGGTCAAGAAATGCTTGAAAATGCCGATCATTTGGCTGAAGAATGCCGAATGTATGGCTATAAAACGGAGGTGCCGTTTGGCTCTTTGAAATTCTCCTCCCTTTTCAAAAAAGCGGAAAGAAGGAAAGCGAAATTCGCTCTTATATTAGGAGAAGACGAAATGAAAAAAGGCGTCGCCCAATTAAAAGAGCTTGCCACCAAGACGCAAAAAGAGATTCGCTTAGAGAACCTAGAAAAAGAGCTTGAAGAAGCTTTTGAACCTTACTACAAGGAGGAGGAGCATTCTTGTTCTTGTAACGAGGATACTTGCCAATGCCACGATGGCGACTGTTCTTGTCGCGATGGCCATGGGCGCTCTTCGACTCGGGAATGAAAGTAAAGGAAGGCAACGATTATGAATCGCACGGATTTTAATGGAAATCTTCGCTTAAAGGATGTGGGGAGAGAAGTCCGTCTTTACGGATGGATGGCGAACCGGAGACATCTTGGGTCTCTCCTTTTCGTTGATTTAAGAGACAGCACGGGCATCGTCCAATTGACGATTCCCGATCCTTCGAAATTCCCCGATGTTCGTAACGAATACGTTCTTTACGTCGAAGGGAAGGTATCGAAGAAAGAAGTGCCGAATCCCAAGCTTCCGACGGGAGAGATAGAAGTTATCGTTTCCAAGCTTGTGGTTCTTAATAAAGCGGAGAATCCGCCTTTTATCATCGCTGATGAGACGGATGCCTTAGAGGAGACAAGGCTCCAATATCGCTATTTGGATATCCGTCGCCCTATTACTTTGTCGCGCTTAAAGACGCGCGCGAAGATAGCGAAAATAACGCGAGAATTCCTCGATGAAAATGGCTTTTTGGAAGTGGAAACGCCGATTTTGAATTTGGCGACGCCAGAAGGGGCTAGAGATTATTTGGTGCCATCGCGCCTTCACCATGGCTCTTTCTACGCTTTGCCGCAATCGCCGCAAATCTTTAAGCAGCTTTTGATGGTGGGCGGAGTGGAACGCTACTACCAAATCGCGCGTTGCTTCCGCGATGAGGACCTTCGTGCCGACAGACAGCCGGAATTCACTCAAATCGACGTTGAGACCTCTTTCTTTAGCCAAGATGACGTTTTGTCCCTTTGCGAAAAGATGGTGGCCCGTTACTTCAAGGAAATATTGGGCTACGAAGTCCCCCTTCCTCTTCGCCGCATCGATTATTGGGATGCGATGGATACTTATGGAAGCGACAAACCCGATACCCGATATGGTCTTTTGATCCAGGATTTAAAAGAGCTCTTCAAGGCATCCAGCTTTGAGGGCTTTAAGACCGCTCGCTTTGTCAAAGGCATCGTTGTGCCTTCGAAGGCAAAGGAAACATCCCGAAAGAATCTAGACGCCTTATCGATGGAAGCGAGGAAATTCCATTTGAAATCGCTTATCGCGCTCAAGATGGAGGAGGGGAAGCTCAATGGCTCCTTCACGAAGTTCTTGGACGAGGGCTTACAAAAAGAAATCATCGAGAAGCTTTCTTTAAAAGAAGACGATTTGCTTCTTCTGGAGATGAGCGACGACCGCCGTGACATCGATTTTGGCCTTGGCGCCGTTCGGACGATGCTTGCCAAGGAAATGGGCCTTATTAAGAAAGGAACCTATGACCTTCTTTGGGTTACGAACTTCCCGATGTTCGATCCAATCGAAGGGCAAGAGGGCGTCTATACCGCCGAACACCATCCTTTCACAAGACCTCGCGACGAGGATTTGCCTCTATTGGATACGGCACCAGAAAAGGTTTTGGCTTATGCCTATGACATCGTCATTAACGGGTATGAAGCGGGTGGGGGAACCCTTCGCATCTACGATCACGACATCCAAGAGAAGATTTTCCGTATCCTCGGCCTTAGCAAAGAAGAGGTCCAAAAGAAGTTTGGATGGTTTATCGACGCTTTCAAATATGGTTGCCCGCCTCATGGGGGTTTCGCTTTGGGAATGGACCGCTTAGCGATGATTCTAAGCGGAACGGAGAATATTCGCGACGTCATCGCCTTCCCTAAGAATCTTCAAGCGGTCGATCCGATGAGCGGTGCGCCTGGAGAAGTGCCGACAAAAGATCTGGATGCTGTCGGAATCGAAATAAAAAAAGAATAGCTATAATCGTTATCAATCAAACAAAGTAAGCACTATAAAACGACTAAAAAAGGGAGAAGTTATGCCATTTAATAGCGAACCGAAAAATCCAATCGACGCTTTAGCGATTAGCGCCTTAAGAAGCCTTGTTATCGATGAGACGAATTTGGCCAAAAGCGGTCATCCTGGGATGGCTCTAGATGTGGCTCCCGCCATGTACGCCCTCTATAAGAAAGTCCTTATAAGCGACCCCAAGCATCCGGATTGGTTTAACCGGGACCGCTTCATCCTTTCGAGTGGCCATAACAGTGCGCTCCTTTATGCGATGCTCCATATCGCCGGCTTTGACTTAGGAATCGAGGATTTAAAAGAATTCCGACAAATAGGTAGCAAGACCCCTGGACATCCGGAAATGGGCATTACTCCTGGCGTCGATGCCGCAAGCGGCCCTCTTGGCCAAGGAATCGCCCAAGCGGTTGGTTTTGCGATGGCCGAAAGGAAAATCGCCAATAGCTACCCGGAAGGGGAGCGTCTTTGCTCTCATTTCACCTATTGCCTCTGTGGCGATGGCTGTTTGGAAGAAGGCCTTAGCCAAGAAGCCATCTCTTTGGCTGGCAAGCTTCGTCTTAATAAGCTTATTTTGATTTATGACGCCAACGAAAGCACGCTCGATGAGCCGACTTCCGTCAGCATGGACGAAGATACGAAGCTTCGATTCGCTTCCGCCAAGTGGAACGTTCTTGAAGTGAAAAACGGAAATGATTTCGAAGAGATCGTCGCCGCTTTTCAAAAAGCCAAAACGAGCACCCTTTTCCCAAGCCTCATTATTCTTCATACCAAAATCGGCTATGGCACCCCATTGGAAGGGAGTCACCTTTCTCATGGCGCGCCTTTAGGCGAAGAAAAGGGCCTTTTGGCAAAGAAATTCTATCATTATGATTACCCTTGCTTTACCGTGCCCCCAAGCGTCTATGAAGAGATGAATCGAAGTTTTGGGAAACGTGGCGAGGAGGCTTATAAGGCCTACGCAAAAGACATCGAAGCCTATAAAGAGCGATATCCCGAGGCGTATCGCGACTTTCTCAATGCCCTAAAGAGAAACGTCGCCGCTTATCCTTTTGAGAATCCTCCCCTTTTGGAAAAGGAAAGCACACGCAATGCCAGCGGCCGCTTTTTGAACGCGCTTGTTAAACACGTTCCTTTCACTTTTGGAGGAAGCGCCGATGTCGCTTCGAGCGTCAAGACTTCCCTAAAGGACGAAAAAACGTTTAGCGCCACCGAAAAAGGAGGGAAAAACATCGCTTTCGGCATCCGCGAATTCGGGATGGCATCCGCTCTAAACGGGATCCAACTCCATGGTGGTCTTCTTGCTTATGGCGGCTCTTTCCTCGTTTTTAGCGATTATATGAAGAATGCTCTTCGCATGAGCGCTTTGGAAGATGTCCCGACGATATACCTTTTCTCCCACGATAGCCTTGCGGTAGGGGAAGATGGCCCAACGCATGAGCCGGTTGAACAAATTTCCTCCCTCCGCCTTATCCCCGATCTACGCGTTTATCGTCCTGCTGATAGCTTCGAGACTTTTGTGGCCTGGCGCTTAGCCATAGAAAACAAAAAAGGCCCAATCGCTTTGATTTTATCGCGACAAGATTTGCCTCTATTGCCTCTTCAAAATGAAGAAGGCGTGCGGAAAGGCGCCTATCTTGTGAAAGAAGCGAAAAAAGCGGATCTCACTTTCTTGGCAAGCGGTAGCGAGGTCTCTTTGGCTTTGGAAGTAAGCAAGAAGCTTGAGGAAGAAGGCTTTGGAATCGATGTCTTAAGCGTGCCTAATTTCGCTGGGCTTGCTTTGATGGGCGAAAAAGAACTTTCGAAGCTCCTTCGCACCCCTTTCGAAAACCGTTTCGCCTTCGAGATGGGGAGCCCCGATTTGTGGTATCGCTACGCCAAAAACGTCAAGGGCGTTTCAAGCTTCGGCAAAAGCGGCAAAGCCAGCGATGTCTTGGATTCTTTTGGCTTTACGCCCGATAAAGCTTATCTTTGGGTCA
>DJRQ01000015.1:0-3092 GCA_002440125.1 Caryophanales bacterium UBA6356
AGATAGGCCACTTGGAAAAACTAATAATTGCTCTTAAGGCGAAGAACGCTAAAGAAGCAAACAATAGACATGAGCATCATGGAGATAGGCTCCAAAAGCATATAGAAGATATATAGAGGAGAAAAGGCTTCGCCAAAAAGCAAGAAATACGAAGCGATGGTAAGGCCACCCCCAATCAGAACGCTTAGCATGAAGAAAAGCGCCCATAAGCGAACCATCTCGTATTTGGCGTAACGGGAGGTGAGATATTGCCTGGTCCGGAAATAGCACATAATGCCACTTATAAGCGCAAACACCGTTCCCAAGAATAAAAGGACCATGATGGTTATTAAAGTCGGATCGCCAGTCGAAGAGGCGCTCACAAGATTCATTATCATCGCCATGAGGTAATAGCCAAAATCCCAAAGAACATAGAAGATGAATATAAGCATGCCTCTATAGGCAATAGAAGTGCCATGGAGGTTCCCATAAAAGAGATAACCGTAGGCCACGGCAAGCAAAATAAAGTTCCAGGTGTTGGAAAAAAGGCTTCCATAATCAAGCCCGCTTTCGCCATTATTGGCACTTACGATGGCGTTGGCGATGAAAGAGCCAAGCAAGAAAGCAATGCCGATGCAAGACAAAGTGATTGCTACATACTTCTTATAGTTTCGAGCGAAGCGCTGTTTCCAAATGCTAAATGACATGAGTCCACTATAGACGCCAAGAGAAGTTTTGTCAAAAAGAGAAGGAAAGCAGGATGATACAAGCCGGATTTGCTGTGTTTTTTTCAATAATTCCTTTCTCGGTTTGACTTAAGCGGAAACTTGTATTCTTTGGACTCTATCAAAGATCCAAGCATGCCAATCAAAGCGTTTACCCTCTACGCTTTCCCTTCGATTCAAATCAAGAGCAGTTAATTAAAACACATGATCATGTATCAATTTCTTAAGCCTGCTGCGCTTCTTCTTCTCGAGAAGGGCAGGCTTGTTTTTGATCCGAAGCGCATCCAGGATAACCTCCACCCTGAGATTCACCTATGCATATTCCCCTTCATTCTTCACCTTTATTCTCTAAACATAGTTCAGTCGCCTAGGATATCCCAAACGACTCCCCGTCAAGCTCATGCGTCTAAAAGAAGCGGTTGACGAGCCTCATCGTAATGATATCCGGAACAAAGTCAGCCATTAAGATTCGCTAAAAACGATTGGATCTGGGTTCGTTTCTTTTTCGCTTCCTATGCAATATTCAACATTGAGTTGGGTTCTTTGCGACGTAATGGGTTCTATCTCCTGTTGCAAATCGCCGTCATCACCAAACGGGTTTTCCTCGTAAACGTCCATGTTCATAGAAGCGCTTCTTAAGGCGTTTTCCAAAGAAGAGTCCAAAGAAAGATCTACCGAAGCAGCATACCATACGGTTATTTCATCAGACGAAGATTTATAACTGGAGGTGGCCGAGAAATACACAATGTAGCTGAAAACGCTTTGATTATAAGAATTGGAAGTGATTTCCGTTTTGATGTTATTTACCGTGATCGTTTGGAAAGTATCGGTCATCGTTTCGTCGGTCAATCCCACCATAAACGTTTCTTCCAAAACATGGCCAAGGCCAAAAGTAGCGGAATCGACTTGCACGTGATTCGCTTGATAAATTGCCTCCTCTTGGCTAATTTGCCCCTCTCCATTGCCAATCGGCGTGGAAGAAGAAACCGTATAAGTATCGCTATCCTGATTCCAATCCAAGAAGTAGAGGTTCCCTTCACGTATTGTCGTCACGGTTTTACTCATCGACTCACGCGTTTGGGTTCCGACAACTTCCCGGTCCTCCGACTCAACAATAGTTTCGTTTTTATAATAGGTAATAGAATCTTTGTGCCAAAAATCATATTCACCAGAAAGTTCCAAAACACACTCAGCGTTCGCCACTCTTTGGCCCTCGTTCTCATTCAATTGCTCGGCAAGCGCTGAAATCTTTTGCTGCACCTTTTCCGAGGGGGTCAATTCGAAAGAGACGGAGCTAAAGTCTACCGGATTCGGGTTCACGCTCTTCTTATCGGCATAATTGATTTTCATGAACATCGATTGCGAATTCTCCTTGGTCGGAACGATATCGATGTTTGCAGGATCCTCTGGCTCAGAAAGAGCCAAAAGGAACTTTAATGATGTGATTCTTTTTGCAGAATCGAACAAAATATCGAATTTCGCATTCATGTAGAATGGTTTTGTCGTCGTTCCGTTAACATACGGCTTATTGCCAACGATATCAGCATAGAAACGGGTATCGCTATCCTCCACTACATCAAAACGCAACGTTTCAACGAAATGCTCGCTTCCTCCATCCAATAATTCAAACTGAAGAAGGAGGTCAGAGATGACCGCAGCGAACCCATAGCGGCCATTCATATACGAAAGGCGACTGGTTTGATACGAAGCGTCCTCGTTAGATATTTGATTTTCGCCTTCGCCAATAGCCGTTTTATAGCTTCTATCAAGATCGATTGCCGTTCCGTCTCCTTTATAGTTAACGTTGTAATAGCAATCGTTCTCAATTCTTCTCGTCGCTTTAGATCGAATATTCCCGTTATTGAACCACGCCTCAGTAATTTCATTTTCGAAGTATGTGACATTGCAACTTGAATCCGGAGCGGAGCCATCCGTTCTCTCTGGGCCCACAAACATTCCATAAGAGGCGCTTGTGGCACATTCCCCTTCCCCTTTATCAGTCGCGGCAATATGATCGCTTAAATGAGCCACCAAATAATCGGATGCAGGGACAACGGCCACTTTTTGAGTGATAGAGACATCCGTCCCCTCGATGGACACGACGATATCAAAAGGAGCGGTCGTGTAAACGTTTTTCGTGATGAGTTTGCCGTTTTCATAAGTGATTTCGTTTTTATGTTCCTCAGGAATTGTAACGACAATATTCTGTTCAAGCGCTTCGCTTGGAACAACAACAGCTCCTAAATCAAATTCGCTAGCGGGATAGAAGAGGCATGTCTCTCCTTCGCTAGAAGAGCTCTTTTTAGGTAGCTTCTCAAAAAGAGCAACCTCCAAACCAGTGGCGTGAACATCTGGCGAAGAGGACGAAGAGGACGAAGAAGAGGAGGA
>DJRQ01000015.1:3114-5554 GCA_002440125.1 Caryophanales bacterium UBA6356
GACGAGGACGAAGACGAAGAAGACAGCGAAGAAGAAGCAGATAGGCTTGTTGAAGAAGAGGAACTAGAAATATCACTTGATATGCTGCTAGATGCTACGCTCGTATCGGATAAGCTGCTCTTCGTAATAGAAGATGATTCGTCGTTTGTTCCGCAACTAAAAAGCGGCAACGCCAATAACGCCAAAACAGGTAGGATTTTGTAATTTTTCATTTTTTGCTCCATCAATAATTTATACAAATTTTACCCCCCCCCAGCCATTTTCAAGTCTTTTTGCTTTTTGTAAAGTTAAAGCAGTCGATTGTGTACGGCCTTTACGGTTTTCTCTTTTAGCTATTCTTCTCTTTGGTCTATCCAAATATATTTAAAAATACATCCGAAAGAAAACCGTAACCTTATGGGCTTTGCTCACTTATTTCCCTTCATTTTGCCAAGCATCGATGCATATCGAAAAGGCTTGAAGCGCCTAAAAAGAATTTAGAAGATCCTAAGGTAATTCCGAAAAGCCAAAAATCATTGACAATTTCCCCACGAATTAAGAATTCTTTTTCCTTCCGCTAGATTCTAGGAACGCAAGAGAGTGATGATCTCTTCTTAAGAACTTACAAAAGGCGACACCAGGGCGTTGGGTATCGTTCCGTTATAAGTAAAAAATTGCCCCTTTCAACCATGAGAGCGATTCATCTTCGAAAGCGGCTAAAAAACGCCTTATGCTTCCTTTTTGACAAAGCGCATCATAAAGCGCCCCTTGTCGACAAATCACCAAAAAACATAAGCGAATTCCCTCTTAGACATGGTGAATGACATTGAAACGATAAAGGGCGACGTCTTCATTTTCGGGGATGCCTGCCTTAAACATGGCGGTGATAACTTGCTCTTCTGGTGTGTCGATGCCAGGAAGTCCAGGCAATAGGGCGCCTTTCTTGTCGCCACTTTCGACAACGACGCCATAGAGTTTTGGGTCAAGGTCGCTAATGGAAAGGATCGGAATAAGAGAACGAACGACATCCACCGAAACGCTAAGAAGGGGAAGCTCTTCTTTCCTCACCTTTGGAAAACGCGTGTCCATAGTGGCAGCGGCAATCGCAGAAGCAATAATCTCGCTCCCCAAATTTTTCCTTAAAGGACGCAAGGAACCCATACAGCCGCGTATCTCGCCATCTTTGCGGATAGTAACGAAAACGCCGGATTTTAAGTTCATAAAAACTTTAGGCCATTCTTCTCCAAGAGTGGGAACTTTACCCGTCAAAACATATCTTTCAATGGCAGTTCGCGCGAGTTTTGCGTAGATATCGCTATTTTCGATTTCCCTTTTCACAAGGAAGCTTTGCCGCGATCGATATAGCTCAAGGAAGGCGCGCGAAGGATTCTCGCCAAGAACTTGGTATTGAAATGTCGCGTAGCCAACGCCCGTCGTTTCTTCATAGCTTAAAAGGGTTGGCTTCAAGGATAAACGGTCCAGAACCCCTGCCATCACCGAGAAAGCGCGGTGCCCGCATTCTTCTGCTTCTCGGAGTGTTTCGCGGTTAAAGCTAAGAAGTTCCCCAAAATTGCCGCTCGAAAGGATCTTAAGGATTTGCTTATCGTACTCTTCGCCGGCTGGACGATAGCCATAAGGCCCCTCTTTCTTAAGGGTATGAGCTAAGTCGCCACTTGCCACGACAATCACTTTTCGGCCAATTCTCTCAATGGCTTCCAATATCAATTGGCCAAAACGATAATGATCGCTAAGGGAAAGGCCGCTTAGACCGACACGAACCGCCTTAAAATCGCGATAGTATTTATTGATGTAATAGAGAGGGACCATCGTTCCATGGTCCAAATAAAGCTCTTGCCCATTCTTGGTGCCGGCTGGAAAGGACACTTCTTTCGAAGCGGCGCAAATCGCCTCTACCAAAGGCTTATCGTAAAAAAGACGAAAGTTCACATTGGGCGCCCTATACTCGCTAAAAGAGCCCATCGCCACTTCGCCATCGGCTATTTGAAAATAATCGCTATAGCTTTCAGCGTGAGGAGAAATAAAAAGGATGGTTTCGGGGCGAAGTTCCGCGATCGCTTTGCCCACAGTCTCAAAAGAGGCTATTGTCTTAGGTATGGCACTTTCTTTTCCTTTTCCGATTTCCGGAATCGCAAGAGGAGGGTGAGGCACGATGAAGCTTCCTAAAATAGGCATAGTATTTTTATAGCACAAAAGACAGGAAAAAGAGACTATCAATAGCATAGAGCATTCCTGTTTTGTCCTATATACGCTCCCCATTTTGCCTTGAAATGCTTCTTTAAAATGAATATGCAAAACAAGGAGAAGTCATGGATGAAGTTCGATAAAAGTTTAAGGAAACGCCTTAGAAGGTAGCAAAAGGGTGCCTCATTGACACTATCTCTAGGGGATATTAGTATAGTGAGGTAAGGAAATCCTTACAAAATCTCGGAAGGCCGCTGCC
>DJRQ01000015.1:5655-29459 GCA_002440125.1 Caryophanales bacterium UBA6356
TAGAGTGCGGAGTTCTAAAATCAAGGATCGCTTGGATAACGATCCTTTTTTCAACTAGGAGGCTTCTATGGACATTCGCTTCTACTCTATCGCCGATGCTTTCATTGCCAGATTACGCCTAGTAGACCATAGGGTTCTTTCGAATCACGAAGAAAAAAGGAAACATTTAAGGCCCTATGTTGGTTTTATCGTGAAAGTGAATAATTACGACTATTTTTTGCCACTTTCGTCGAGCGATCCTAAAGACTACGATGAGAACAAACGCCTCCGTCCTTCTACCCAAACGATTTTGAGAATGAAAAACAAAAAGGACGAGTACCTAGGAAAAATCCTCCTAAACAATATGATTCCGGCCCCTAACTCGGAAATAAGCGAAATCTCATTATCCAAAAAGCCTCTAACCGGTCGAAAAGAAGAAGATGTCCTTATCGAAATAGAAAATAAATATAAGGACTTAATGATCGATGAGCTCAATTGGATTAAGGAAAACATACGGGAAATAACGAGCAAAACGAAAAGACTTTACAGCGCCAAAGTGAACGAAAGCAATGAAATATATTGGAAAGGGAGAAAAAAGCCAAACTATTTGAAGGCGACGGTGGATTTTAGAAAAATCGAAGAAGCCGTGAGGAAAGACTATACCCTTTAAGATGTCTTGAGAGATTTCTTTATGGAACCGCTAGAGAAATGTTTTTTGTAGTGGTTTTAAGATATTTTTCTTTTAAAACGAATATCGAACGAAGAGAAAAACAGCCTTTCCGGGTATAAAAATTAATAAATATTCAAAAATGATACCCGGAAACGCCATTTAACTGGATAATAATATCGGAGAAAAAAGATGGAAGAGAAGATTTTCGTGAGAGAAAAATACTTGAAAGGAATCAGGCCTTTCTACCAAAGCGACATCGTCAAGGTCATAACGGGAATAAGAAGGTGTGGCAAATCTTGTTTGCTAAAATCCATTATGACGGAAATGAAACGATCCGGCATTCCAGACGAGAGGATTATTTACCTCCCGCTCGACAGAAGGGGATTCAAGGATATAAAAACGCCTAAAGAACTCGAAGACAGGATAGAATCCTACATAAAAGAGGATGGGCGTTATTTCCTTTTCATCGATGAAGTCCAAAACGTTTCCGGCTTTGAATCGGTTGTTTTGTCTTATCAAGAAGAAGGCTATTCCATCTTTTTGACCGGATCGAATTCCTACCTTTTAAGCGATGAAATATCCACGAAATTAACAGGAAGGTATTTGACATTCGAAACGTTTCCCCTGGATTTTAAGGAATACGTCGAAATGAAAAGATTTTTAGGAAAAACAACAAACGACGATGTCGACACGGAGTTTAATGAATACATTCTAAATGGGGGCTTCCCGAAATCTTTAGAATTCGATCTTTTATCGGCTAGGCAGTTTTACACCAGAGAAATCGTACAAGAGATATTCAAGAAAGACGTAACAAGCAAAAATAGGGTAACCAATGTCCCCGTATTCAAAAGAGTGCAAAATTTCGTAATAGATAACTACGCTTCCGAGATGACGGTTTCAAACATCGTTGACGAGCTATCAAAAAGCGGAATCAAAACGAAAGCGGCGACAGTCGGAAAATACATAAGGCATCTCGAAAACGCAAAAATCATCTACGAATGCAATCGATTCGACCTTAAGAGCAAAAAGTCCCTAAGAAAGGAAAGCAAATACTATCTGACGGATCTATCCCTTTATTTTTCTCTTTCTACCGATAACCAGCTCAACTATGGGCCGTCATTAGAAAACATCGTCTATCTTTACCTTATAAGCAATGGCTATCAAGTAAGCGTGGGAAAAATCGGAAACTTCGAGTGCGATTTCATCATTAGAAAAGAGAACCGGGAGTACGCTTACATTCAGGTAACCTACACTCTTCAAGGGGAAGATGCGAAGGCCACAAACAGAATTAAGGAAAGGGAATATAGGCCATTCCGATACATTCGCAATGGATATCCGAGATATATCATTTCCTTAGATAGATATAGAGACCAACAAGAAGGCGTTAAGCACATTAACGCCATCGATTTGATGTTAGGGAAAGAAAACTTAATCTAGCAAAGGAATCAAAAACAATTGTTCGGATAATTGCTTTCCTTCCGCGTTTCGTTTTGGAAAGGGAACACATCCTTTTAGATCAGAAGAAAAAAGCCCTATTCCCATTCGAAGAGTCTTTTAAAGAAAAAAGGCGTTAGCTATAGAGAAAAACAGCCTTTCCGGGTATAAAAATGAATAAATATTCAAAAATGATACCCGGAAACGCCATTTAACGACTTATTGTTGACGCTTTAGAGTCGCGAAAATGAGGCTTCATCAAATGCTCTCATCGTTCAAAAGGGAAATGCTCTGGGCAAGCCCTCTTTTTTGTTGGATTCTTTTGGCAATCGGAAAAAGCGCCATATAGCGATGGTTTTGAATGCCTCATGAAGGAAACGATTCAAATGGGCATCGCCTACACAATTTCGAACGCTGAAGCTTCTAGAATCTTATACGTTTTCAAAAAAAGATCCGAGGGCGAGACTATGCGGAATACTTAGCGAATAAGGTTAAATCCCCGGTGACGATGGTAAGATCGGTGAATTTTCCAGCATTTATGTTATTGGTGTCAGTAAACCACCCCTCGAAAACGTGTCCTTCATAGGTCGGGGTGGGTATGGCCGCTAAAGGAACGGCTTCGCCAATGACGGCATTCACGATCGCCAAAGGAGTGGAGCCGTTGATTAGGCCTTCCCCCGCATTGAACGTCAAAGCGGCGTATTGCTTCACGTGAGAGGTCTCTTCGCTTTTCATGCCGAAAAGGAAAAGCCAAGTGCCATCGCTTTGGAGTTGATAGACGTAGCCTGTCACGCGATTAAGATAGAAGTCCCCCACTTCAGCGCCGCTCACGACGGAGTCGCTTTCGAGATTGGTTGTGCCAGTAATCCACTTCGTGCTCTTTGGCCGAGGGAGATAAACGGTTTCCGTAAAACCGTCTGTATAGGTGATCGTCAAGGCGTAGCGGCTCGTATCGCTATGGCTCTCATCATAGGAAACAGAGGCGATTCCAGCGCCGTTTTTGACTTCAAAGGTGGTATTGGTGCCATCGGTGAAGGTGACAGTAATCGTCATGACGCCTTTCGCATTCGGACGCGAAACCTCAAAGGAGGCGATGCCATTGCCATCTTTGCCTTTTGGGATTGTGATGGTTTTGCTTTCCGAGCCATCCGTATAGCTAAAAACCAAAGTCGTATTCCCTTCTTCGTCGTTTCCAATAGTCACGTCCTTGACGCCTTTTCCTTCGAGAACGGGAACTTCGATAACGGTGGGCTCCATCGAATCGTCGCTATAAGTGATCGTCAATATGATTTTCTTTTGGTCTTCGCTTAAGGTCGGAACGATGCTTTTTATAGAGACGCCGTCTTTTCCCGATAAGCCTTGAGGAATGAAGAAGACAACCGGATCCTTTTCTTCATCGGTAAAGGTGATGGTTACCACGGTATTGCCGCTTTCGCTATCTTGCCGAGTGGTGATATTGGCAATGCCTGTGCCACTATCTTCTCCTCCGAAGAAAGCGCTCGAACACGATGTCAAAGGAGCAAGCAAGAACAAAGAGCCGAGGAATAGCAGGGATTTTTTCATTTTTTTCATAACTTATTCTCCTTTATTTATTAATAGATAAGTGCGCCTTTAAGTCATCGATCTTTGGCACTTCGTTTAGAAGAATGGGATTCTTCGCTTCCTCTAAGCCATTGGTGATAAAGTGGAAAGGATGGGAACCGATGGTCACGATAACGCAGTCGACAAGCATCGCCCGCATTCCGCTTTGACCGCCATTGACGATCTCATCCACCAAGTTCACCTCAAGAGGCTCGCTATAGGTATTATAAGCGCTATCGCTATAACCCGTTACTTTCGAGACGTTGAGTCCGCCGCCATAATAGGCGATGGCCGTATTGATGTAGTCTTTGTTCGAAAGGCGATGGATAAGGCCTTTGGCATTCATCGCTTTTCGAAGGGCGTTCTTCATCGGGAAGATGTCGTCGATAGTAACGCTCTTATCGCCCATATTGAGTTGCTTAAGGATAGTCGAGATATTCTCTTCGATCAAAGAACTCACGTCGATCGAGTCGAGCTCCTTCCAATCGTAGAATCGGCAATCCCCTTCTAAAGTGATGTGAATAGGGGCGCTTGTGCCGCCGACTTTGTTCGGCGTGGGAGAATCTAACATCGCCAACAAGGAAGTGATGCTCGAAGGGATGTTCCCATAAAGAAGAGGCCCATTGAACATCGACTCGGAAGCAATGCCAAAGACGCCACTTCTCCCAAAGAAGGTATCCTTGATGGTCATCGAAGCGGCATATTTTTGAATCGTGCCGTCTTCATTTAGGAAAGCGCTCCCGTTATCGAGATACTTTTGGATGATATCGAGATCTTTTTTGTAATCGTATTCCTTCAAGGTGCCATTGACCGTGGCACTTATAAAAGCGTTCAGTCTTTCGTTGGCCGTGCCAACGCTCGAATCGTCAATATCATCGAAAAACTCGTTAAAGCTCTTATCGATGGCATTCCCGCCCATCGTTTCTTGGACGCGTTTCGAAGTGTCGTAGCCTTCTTTCTGGTTGCTTCCAGCCAAAAGGAGGAATTCCCCCGCTTTCTTGAGAATGGAATTCTCTAGTAGAAGATTATCGGCATCATAGGCCCTAAGGCACACCTTGCCATTGGATAAGATGGAATTGGAGATCGTGACGTTCTTGCTTTCCACGTCCAAAACGCTCCCAGTGTAGGTATATTGGTAAAGGTTATCGCTTTCATCGGCATTCGAAAGCTTCACGTCGTTAATGGTCACGTCATCCCTTTCGACATAGACTCCGGCATTGTCTTGCCCCAAAGCAACCACAAGAGGAATCTTGCTAATATCGCCAACCCCCACAAAAGGAAGAGGGCCATGGAAATAATCTTTTTCGGCATCGGGCTTCAACTTCCCCGTCGTTTTATCAATAGAGCCATTATGGGGGAAGCATAAAGCATCCATATTGATGCTAAAGCCATTGCCATAGAGATCTTTCTTAAGAGAGATGCCCGCTTTAAGGGTCTTGGAATAGTTCGCCCCCGTCGCCTTATTGAAATCATCGATGAACTTCGAATCGTAAGTGGTCTCGAAAGAGTAGATCTCTTTTTCGAAGCTATAGGTCTTTTTCTCAAAGTCATAATGGCCGAAAAGAGAGGTGTTCTCGCTCTTTTGTTCATTGATAGCTTCACCTTTGTCGTTGGTCTTATAAGTGTTCTTAAGCGATTCGAGGTTCGTCCCCAAGACGATATTCTCGCCTTCGCTTGAGAAATTGGTAGCCATAAGCAAATCGTCATAGCTATAGACGTTGACGGCATCTAAGACGTCAAAGGTATAAGTGGCGAAAAAATGGGAGAGAGGATCTTGAAGCTTTAGGAAGCTTCCCTTTTGAGGAGCCCGAATGGTCACTGTTCCGCTTGTGTTGTCGTAGGAAAGATTGTCGCTGGCATCGACGAGGACATTTTGATGCGATTCGCCGCTTTCGCTAAAAGAAGTCGTCTCGATTTTAAAAGCAGCATCGACTTTTTGATAGGCGTCTTTCTTCAGCTCGCTATAGACGAGATCCTTCGAACCATAATACTTCGTGCTATCGATATTGGCGCCGCTTCCTTTGCGAACGGGGTTAATGACCATCGCGCCATCTTTATAGATAATGGCCGTAAAGAATTTGGAAACCGATCCCCTTTCGTTCGAGCAAACGACTTCCACTTCCCCTTCTTTCAAAGCGAGCAGAGAGAAGTTGCCGTTTTCGTCTTCGACAACCCTAGCGAAATCATCATCCGTCGAATGAATCTTTTTGGTCTTCCAAACAAGGTTATTGCCATTCGCCAAAATAAGAGAGGGATCGACGATGGCTTTCGCTTTCAAAGGATAGCCGTGAGCTTCATCGATTTGGAATCCTTCGTTTTCGTTATAGTCCCATTCAATGCCAAGGATATCGACCGCCACTTGGTTATCGAGAATCTCGATGGAGGCGAAAGTCAAAAGAGCTATCACAAAAGGGACTATAAGAAGCAAAATAAGAGGTTTCTTTTTCATGGCTAGTTTGAGACCTCCATTTCCAAAAACGCCTTCGGATAACGGCGATACACAATAACGCCTATCGGCACCAATAAAGCGGCGCTAAGGCAAAAGGCAATAAGGTAAAGAGCCCAACTTGGGCACTTAAGGTATATCGAAAGAAGGAAGAAAAGAAAGAAGATGACGAAAGGGAAAAGAAGAGGAATAAGGTCGTTAAAGATGCCAAGCTTCATCTTTATCTCCTTAGCGCTTCGATCGTGCATGTCGCAATAAAGGCCAAAGACGTTGGTGAAAAGAACCAAAAGAGCCCCTATCGCCAAGGAAGAAAAGAAGACGGGCGCGCTTATAACGCCAGAAGAAAGAAGCACGATGATGGTAATCAATAACGACAAGAAGGAAAAGAAGGTCGGGATAAGGAGCTTAGCCAGAAGTTGCTTATCACTCGAGATAGGAATCGACTTGACGATTTTAAGGGCCTTCCCTTCGCGCGACATCGCCAAAGATGAGCTGCTATTGATAACCGCCACAAAAAGCAAAATAAGAGTGAGGTTAATGCCACTAATAAGCTCTGGGAAGTAAGCGGCATAGAACTCCAAGTTGGAATAGATAAGGGAATTGAGGCTCGAGATGACAGCATAAGTCAAAAAGGGGCACATGATGAGAAGCGAGCTATAGGAGAAGATGTTGGTCGAGTCCTTAAAAAGAAGCGACATCTCTTTTTTTAGGAGCGCTTTGAAAGGCTTATCCAAGACGATCTTCTTCTCTTTCTTGGCTTTCGAGAAGCTCTTACTGCCATTCCGAAGCTCATGATAGAAAACCAAGCACGTGATGGCGATTCCTAGGGAAGCGCTAAAGAAGCTTGCGCCTAGGGAAATGAGCACATTGGAGAGTATCCGTTCTTGGAGAATGATGGCTTCGAGCCAATAGGAGACAGGCAAAAAACAAGGAAGCCCATCATGAATCGTCTCAACGAGCTTAGGAGATAGCACGCCACCGATCGCGCTATCGGTGAGGGCAGTTAAAAATAAAGTCAATATCACCTTATAGAGATAGCAAAGAGCGATGACAAGCAAAGAAGCGATGACGAATTGGGCGATGTCGCTTCGTTTGACGAGCTTATAGAACTGTTGGTAGACGATGGCGAATATAAGAGCGATGCCCATAATGAAAACGCTAATGATGAAAGGATAGAGGATCGAAAAGACATAGTAATAGGGAATGAAGTGACGGCTCGCCCCATAGCAAATAAGCAAAGGGGTGGCGATAAAAAGCTCCATAAGGACCGCTTCGGCATAGATATAGACGACCTTGGCCATGATTTCGGTACTCGGGGGAATGGGCAAAGGCAATGTCACGCGGCTATCGCTCTCATTAAAAAGAGACGACCTTGCCTTAAGCATCGCAAAGAAGATGCCAACAACCATCGTCAAGAACAAGCAAAGCACGAGGAAATCGTAGGATCCATAAGAGCTATAGGCTTCGATCTTCTTATCAAGCGTCACCGCGATAAAGCATTCCAAAGCGATTAAAAGACCCACAAAAAGCACATAGAAAAGAAGCGAAAGCAACCGAGCCCATAAGGTCTTTGACCCTAGGCTCCTCCTTTCGATAAATTCTTTTCTAAGAAGCTCCAAAAACATCCCTAATCCTCTTTCTTTTCGCCATACATCTCAAAGAAGATCCTGCTAAGGTCCCTTCTTTTCAAAGGCTCTTTGGCAAAGTCGATAAGCTCCGCCACCACGCCATTATTGATGATGGCGACGCGCGAACATACGCGACTCACCAAGTCGATGTTGTGGGAAGTGATGAAAACGCTTCGGCCGTTATTGGCGAATTCCTTAAGCATATCCATAAGGGTTTGATAGACCATGATATCAAGTCCGACGGTTGGCTCATCGAGCACCCAAAGGCTTGGATTATGGATAAGCGAAGCCATTAAGCACACTTTTTGCTTCATACCATGGCTATATTCGCCGATCTTGCGATTCAAATCATCCTCGCCAATCATGAATTTCTTCTTTAGGAAGGCGTAGTTCTTATCAAACGCCTCCTGATACATGTCATAGCTTGACGCCACGAACTCCAGATATTCGTTACCCGTCATCACTTCGTAAGTGACAGGCTCGCTCGGAACGTAACCGATCGCCATCTTGGCGTCGATAGGATTCTCTTTGATGTTATGGCCATCGATTATGATTTCGCCACTATCGAAGTCCTTTAGGCCAACGACGCTGTCGATGGTGGTCGATTTGCCAGCGCCATTTTTGCCGATAAAACCAAAAACTTCGCCTTTATAGACATCGAGATTGATGCCTTTAAGCACCTCTTTCTTGCCATAGCTCTTATGAAGGTCATGAATCGAAAGAATGACTTCCCTTGTCTCTTCCTTCTCTTCCCTTTTCTTTTTGTTAAAAAGAGGCGAGAAGACGTTGTTATTGAGATTCGTTTTTTCCATAGTTATTCCCTCCCCCATTTCTTTATCCAAAGAGTTTCATCCTCTTGGCCTTTCGTTAAGACGTATATTGCTCCGCAAGAAGCGCATTCGTAGCTTTCACCGGTGTTTCGGATATGAGGTTTCCCACAAATCGGGCACACTTCTTCAAAAACGTCGTCCCTTACCCTCAAAAGCAAGGTAAGGCTGCTAAAGAAATCCCGAAGATAGAGTTCGCTTCCTTCCTTAAGATAGGAGAAAGGGCACGTTCTTTGATATTCGCGAAGCAAGTTGCTCGAAGTAAAGAGAATGACGTTATCGCATTCTTTCTCTTTCGTGAGCCTTTTGCCTTCTAACTCCGGAGCGTTCTTTTCCGAAAGGGTTTCACTAAAAAGGAGATAGGTATTGCTATGGATTTTCGCTTTTTCGTAAATCGTCTCAATCTTTAAAGCAAGCTCCTTTGAATCTTCCTCAAAGAGAAAGGAGAAAGTCTTATCGCTCGCCTTAAAGGGCGAAAAATGAAGCCTTTTGTCGCTTCCAAAGGATAGTCGTGGGAAAGACGCCAAAGGCAAAAGGCCTTCTTCCTTTAAGAGCCGCAATATGGATACCACCGAAAAATCGTAATAAAGGATATCCTTTTCTTTGTTACCGCCCTTTTCGAACTTGTTCTTGTTATAGAAGCGATAGCAATAGGAATAAAGGGGGTCATGAATAAGGACGTTTGTGGCAAGGACAGGAAGCAAGAAAGAAGCCTTATGGCAAATCTTATAGAATTCCGTGGCCTTTAGATGCTTTAGACGCCTTTTCAAGGTCCGAGCGAGCTTCAAAAGGCTTTCGCTTCCTTTTTCGTTTCGAGCTTCTCCATAAAGGAGGCTCTTTTCTTTCTCGATATTGCGAAACAAAGAGAATTCTCCATAACGAAGGGTCTTCGTTTGATAGAGGTCCGTCAAAGAAAGACTCGGAGGCAAGAGGGATTCCAAGAGGCGATCAGTCTCTTCGTCCATTCTTTCGATAAGAAAACAAATAAAACGATTCTCATAGGTGTCTAAGGAATCGACGTTCTCAATGGAATGAACATATTCCGGCGCCATGGCGCCCCTTTTCCTTTTCCAAAGCTTTGGATCGCGAAGAGTGTTTTCGAAGGAGTCGTAAGAGAGCTTCCCACTCAATTCGCTTCGCAAAATGATTTCGTTTGTTTCCACTTGGATATGGGGATCATGAAGGATGGAGAGGATACGGTCAGACACTTCCTTATAAGAGAGAAGCTTCCGCTTCTCCTCGTCATATTCGTATTTGGTGCCATAAGGAAAAGATTCGAGGCTCCTATAGAAGTCTTTTTCGCCTTTTTTATAGACCTCTTGGAGCTTCGTCTCGAAAAGATTTAAGAAGCTCGTGTTTTCTTCCATCCTCTTCCCCTTAGGCTCGTTCCTTAAAGTTTCTTAATGAGCCTCGCGATACGGCGATTGGTCTCTTGGAAGCTTCCTTCGCCATAGGTCTTCGCAATAAGCGCTTTGAGATCCAATAGACCTTGAAGAATATAGTCTTCGAAGCGGCCTTCCAGCTTCGAAATCACTTTCTCGGCGAACATGAAATCCAAGGCTTCCTCCTTCGTTCCGCCAGTTGCCACGAAAGCAGGAACGAAAAGCTGAATCTGGTGAAGGATACGGTTGCCGAAAGTCAAATCAAAGGTATCGTAAGTGAAATCGGTAAGCTTCTTGAACGTGTTATAGTCGTCGATGGTAAGCTGATTGTTTTTCTTCGCGATGGCTTCTTCGAAAAGCGACTCCAAACGGGTGAAGCTTAAGGAAATAGGACTACTCTCGCCACTTACTTCGAAAGGTTCGTTACGGTCATCGAAGTCAAGGGTGATAGCACGGTCATAGACCTTATCGGTGATGGTATAAGTCGACTCGTCCTTGTTGGCGGTGCCAATAAAGAAGGTGTTATTCGGAATTTGGAGAATGCCGTCTTGAAGATGAAGAGGGGCATCGAAATCATACGGGAATTGCATGATTTTGATCTTCCATTCGTCTTCGGGATATTCGAGGATGCTCAAGAAGTCGGCAAAGTAATATTCGACGCGGCTGATATTCAATTCATCAAGAACCATGATGTTCACGTGTTCTTTCTTGTAGCCGAACTCATAAAGTCTCTTTAAGAATTCCGTCTCGTTATAGGTGCGGGAGAAATCGTTATAGTAGCCTAGAATCGAAGTACGATCGCGCCAAGTGGCTTGGACGGCTTCAAAGAAGGATTTCTCGCCGATGAATTCGCTGAAATAACGAGCCAAGGAAGATTTGCCAGTACCCGATAGACCTTCCAAAATGATAAGACGGGAAGCGGCGAAGGCACTAATGAATTCGCGAATGGAAAGAAGGGAATAATAGAGCCCTTCTTCTTTCGCAAGGTAGTTGCGGAAGCGCGTGGCGATCTCGCTAAGCGACAAGGAATCGTCGAAGACGTCATTATTTGGCGCCATATTGAGATAATCGATGGAGCATAGTCCTGGGAAAACGCGTTCCTTCTCTTTTAGTGGCGAAGAGTCCTCGGAGATGGAAGCGCCGTTTGATGAAGCGCCAGCCGAAGTAACGGCGCCAGAGACGCTTGTAGGATCGCTACTCTCGCCAAAGGATTCGGCGAGTTGGCCTTGCGCTTTGGCGCGGGCCTCTTCCGTTTCTTCTTCTTCGAGTTCTTTTTGTTCTACCTTCGAACCATCGAAGAATTTGAAAGGCTTATCGATGTTCTTAAGGTTCACCACCAAGAAACAAGCATTCAATACGATGGAACCAAGTATAAGGAAGAGTAGAAGGCCGATGACGATGGCTTCCCCTAAGAAGATGAAGGAAGTACCGATGTAATATGGATAGGGCTTATCGCTAATTTGCGAGACCATAGAGATGCCGATCCACAAAGCACCACACACTAAGAAAGTAACGCCATACGTCAAAAGCCACTTCTTCGAAGTCGGCTTCTCGTCGTAATACTTAGCCAAACGAACTTCGTAAATGATAGAAGAAACGCAAAGAAGGATATAAATAACAAAGAGAATGATGAGGAAATAGGCTTGCAAGGAACCCGCTGGGACGCCTTTCACTACCCGTCCTTCCAAGTCGTTAAGCGGGAAAAGCGAAGCCGCTAAAAGCTGAATGGGATTGTTCTTCACAAAGAAGGGATTGTTCCCATCGATCGCTACCGCGCTAAAAAGGACCATAAGCAAATAGAAGAACACAAGCGATATCGCAATGAAGTTCTTTCTGGTGAAATGGGTCTTAAACATAGGCATTCTCCTTCTAGAGGCTATTCCCCTTCTTTTTTCTCCTCATCCACAAAGCCTGTCGGATTTGAGAGCTTTTCTTTTTCGACGTCGTTATAGACTTTGCTCGAATGGTCTCTGGTATCCGTCACCGTGACGGTGTTCTTCCCATCCAAGGACTTCACAAAGACCATATGATCGTTTAGTTTGTCGTCCTCATTCATCTCTTTCTTGGAGACGAACTTCCCATCTTGGAAGGTATAGGCATTCCCCTTATAGAAGAGCGTCTCGCTAAAGCTTCCGATGAGATTCTTCTCAGTGCCCTCGCTAAGATCGTAATCAATAAGGCCGATAAGCATGTTGGTTCGCTCTTCAATCGCCTTCTTGTATTTGCTTGAGAGGGTATCGAACATGAAGAGACAATAGACGATCGAAAGAACCGTGACGATGCCAGCAGGCGATTGAAGGAAGATGACGAAGATGCCAATTCCTTTTAGCCGCGTGCCATTGTAATAGCCGATGATTTTGTCGTAAGTGAGATAACCGGAATATTGGGAACCGCCGACATTATCGGCGGAGGCATTCGAATCGCCTTGGGTTAGGTAAGTGATGTTGCCCTCGCTATCGGTCTTGACTTCGACGATACGATGAACAATGGTGACGTTCTTCTTGTTCTTATAGGCGACAACGTCATAGAGTTTGACATCCTCTTGGCTACGATACCGGCTTAAGCCAATGATGTCATAGGTATCAAACTGATTATTAAGATCGTCGTTATTCTTGACGTAATCGTTATTCTTTTGGGACATCGAGCCCGAAGCGATCACGATAGCAGTGCTATCGCCAAAAGGCATCGAATTGTCACGAACTTTTGCGACTATAGCAAAGAGGAATATAACGAATATCGCTCCTAGAAGGACTCTAGAAGCGATTTTGGCGACGAGTTTAAAAGTCTTTTTAGTTTTATTCCGTTTCTCTTTCTCCTCATCAATGGCGTTATCGATGAGTTCGATATCTTCCTTACCAGAGAGCACCTCTTCGGTGCTCGTCTTGTAATAATGACGGAAGAGAATCGTGAAGACGGCACTAAAACTAATAAGACATACAATCGTGACGATTAAGGTGATGATTTCGGTGGAGGACATTAGGCGTTAGTAGTTTTAACTTCAAGATGTATTTTGAAAGTCAAGAACTTCATTTTTTCCAAATTTGCTTTGTACGTTGAAACCTGCGCTTTATCAGAAAGATATACGGGGTTTTGATTGTTAAACGCTTTGCCCCATCCGAATTTTAAAGCTTTAGATCCAGTAGTAATGATTGTCTTAGAACCTTTTGTGGTTACTTTGTCAGCGGTGAACACTTCTGTTTTTGTAGTCGGAGCCGTCCAAGCATTGCCATTCTTCGTGCCCAAAGCGATTGGAGAAATAACGCATACACCATCGCCATCCTTGGATGCTACAAGACTAGAGTTTTCTCCACCAACTTCCATCCATGCGGTAATGCCTGCAAAATTCGTCGCATCAGCTCCAACTGTAATATCTAAGGAAATACCAAAATCGAGATATTCTTTCGATCCTTGGGACGCTTTGAAAACTTTGCCAACACCATCTCCGGTTGCGGTTGAATCAGCATCGAAAACTATCTTTTCACTTTTATTCCCATCAGGCCAAACGATTTCGGCATTTCCAAGGACGATTGATTGATCTTGAATTTCACCCACTTCGACACTGATGTTCGAAATATCCGTGTTATCGATATAAGACACAATCCAGGAAGCAAAGCCAACGGAAGCAATTGCAACCGCCGCCAAACTCGCCGCAGCAACGCCAACAATTTTGCTTTTTGCAAATTTATTCATTATTAATCTCCATTAATTCCGATTATTTCGTCAAAGTCGCAACAAGTTTGATCTTCTTGTAAGAAGGATTCTCAGCAGTCGAGTCCTTTGTGCGGAATTGCGCTTCCATAGCATCAAGCTCCGCATATGCAGCGTTTCTAATGTCACGTTTGGTATCTCCTTCATCAAAGCTATCAAATTTCGTGTTATAAAAATTCGCTGGAGATTGATTACCGAAGAAACTCCCCCATTGGAATTCTAAAGTACCAGCTGGGAGTGAGATGATCTTTGTTCCATTCGCCCCATTTGTCGCTTTACTTTTCATATCAGCGGTAACACTAATTTCTTTTGGCGCTTCAAAATATGTGAAATTTTCCCCTGTTCTCGCGCTCTTAGCGGCTTCTATAGCGGAAAGTTTAATGTTTGAATCACTCACCTTATTATCGATATAGGTATCCGCTTCAGAACTACCCCCAATAGAGAAAACGATCTTGTTAAAGTTATCCTCGCTGTAATCCTTACCATAAGTAATAGTCATTCCAGTGTATTGGAAGGAAAGAGGATTTTTTGCTTCGTCCCAACTCGAATCGTTTTCGGTGGCCATGATATGGTGTTTACCTTCGGTGCTGTCAACAGTTTCTGTTTTGGAAATCTTTTTTTGTTCCCTGAACTCGACCTTCACATCTGCTGCAAGAGTCATCTTAAAATCAACACTTTCATTGGAAGCAGTATCAACGGTGACTCCAATATCTTTGCTATCCGTGACATTGTTGTTAATAACCACCCAAGTCGCAAAGCCAGTCGTAAGGAGAGCAACGGATGCAAAGGCAGCCAAACCGCCAGCAACCCATTTTCTCTTGGATTTCGAATTGATTTCTTTTCTCATTTTGAGATTCTCCTTTCGTAGCCTCCTCACTTAATGACTAATGTGTAGGTGTTTATGTTTCTTCCCTTCGCATCCTATATATAGGATAAAGAGACATAAACAACGGCTCACTTTATGAAATCACCTTGAGGCTTCTAGAGGCTACTCTTAGCGCTCTAAGCTCTCGGCGCTAAAAAATATAGTAAAAATAAGAGAGAGTTCAAGGGTTAAAACGACTCACCCCTCCAAGGAATGGAAGTATCTATAAGACTTTTTTGGTTGTAATACTCAAAAATCCCTAGCAAAACCCTTTTATCTTATTCAAAAAAGAAAAACGAACGACAAAAAAGGAAAAAAAGAAAAAAGAACGATATTTACATTAAACCCCTATCAAAATTAGACGTATGGACATTTTGTAAAGACTTGATAATCCGGATTTTGCGCAAAATCTACGATTGCTGTTTTGCGCTTTTTTATTGTTTTTCCGATTTTCCACCCCTCGGATTTAAAAGAGTTCCTTCATCAAATAAACGCTATCTTCTTCCGTTATTTTGCGTATTGGTTTGCATGGATTCCCAACGCAAAGATAACCGTCTGGAAGATCGCGCGTCACCACGCTTCCGGCGCCAATAACGCATCCACTTCCGATAGAGACGCCACCGATGACGGTAACATTTCCGCCAAACCAGCAATCGCTTCCGATAGCGATTGGCTTTGCGTATTCCTTATCCGTCATATAGCCCTTGGGGCTTTGATAGGGATTCCTCTCTTTGGGAATAAAAGGATGCATGGCGCTATATAAGGAGCAATTGGGACCGAAAAAGACATTATCTCCAATATGGATGGAAGCGATATCCAATACGACGAAATTGAAGTTGGCATAGAAGTTTAAGCCAACATGGGTATTGATGCCAAAATCAAATTGAATGGGCCCTTGGAGATAGCATCCTTCTCCCCTATCGGGAAGAAGCTCATTCAGAATCGCTTTTCTTTCTTTAGGATCTGATTCCGTCGTTTGGTTATATCGAAGGCATAGACGATGGGCCTTTTGACGTAGCGTAAGAAGCTCTGGATCATTCGGATCATAAATCTTTCCAGCTGCCATCTTCTCAAATTCATTCATATAGAAAATACCTCGCCTTCAATAATAGGCGAGGTATGAAGGAGAAAGGAAGAAAAAGGTTCAGAGATTCTTGACGTATTCCTCGAGTTCGTCCCGATGAGCGAGAATGTCTTCGAAGAGAGTGAGCTGACAAAGGGCACGAACCTTGTTGTGCTCTGGATAAGCGACGTGGAAATAAGTATCGCCATTTAGGTAGTCGCCCATAAAGCGAAGGACGAGCTCATAAGTCATCTTGAGGTATCCATAGACAAGGTACTTCTTCGTCTTTTCATCAAGCATCGAATTCGCTTCAATAAGATATCCTTTCATGAAGGCATGGAAGAGATCGATATTGACGCCAACCTTCGAAAGATCGGGTTCGTCTTCGTCGGTTTTGGAGGCACTGCTTCGAAGCGCGTCCCCGACGTCGTCTGGCACATATCCTGGCATGATGGTGTCAAAATCAATAAGGCATAACGCTTTCTTTTCGTCTTTCTCAAAGAGGACGTTTGGAATCTTCGGATCGTTATGGGTGACATGGAGTTCAAGGCCCTTATAGTCCTCCGCATATTCCTTATAGCTTTCAATGCGAGCGATGACCTCCTTAATAGACTCTAAGCGACCCGCGGCATCCTTCTTTTTAGCTTCCTCGAAATCGCGATAACGGCTTTTCGTATCGTGGAAATGGGGTATTGTTTCTTTGAGTTTTGAGGCATCGAAGTCCTTCAGATCGTTTTCGAACCTCCCTAACGTCTTCCCATCTTCAAAGACGATATCGGGATCCTCGCTATAAAGGAGGGTGCGGCAGTCTTCCACTTCGACGAAAGCACGCCAAGGATCGCCGCATTCGTCATAATGCAACTTCTTGCCATCTTTGGTATTGACGAGCATCAGGCACTCCCTTTCAGGGGCGCCACCTCTTTCCTTGATTTTTGCTACAAGGGCAGCGCTAACGGCCTCGATGTTGGACATAACCGCTTCCGGATCCTTGAAAATATTGTGATTGAGTCTTTGGAGGATGTAGCGTCTTTTATCCGTCACCACGTGGAAGGTGTCGTTGATGTGGCCACTATGTTCGCCAAGGATCTCCAACACCTTGCCTTCGAAAGAGAAATAATTGGTTATTTCCCAAACCGTTTCATTTGTTAAGTTTCGCATATAGCAAAAATTATAGATACGCCTTGAAATGAAAGCAAAAAGAAAAAGGAACAAAAGCCAAGAAAAGAGCATTCATCCGTTAAAAAAGAGCTAAAGGATATCCTTATTGAGCTCCAAAAAAGGGAAGGAAAGGGAAAAAGAAGAAAAATCGAAGCGAAGAGCAAAGGAACTCTTAGGAATGCTTTCTAACGATGTTAGAATGGACTTATGGAAGGAATCGAAGTCCAAGAAATCAATAACACCGATCCTAATAACACGAAGGAAACCTATTTCGTTCCCGATAACGAAAAGAACAACAAGGAAATCAATGTGGGAACCAAAGAGGTAAGAAACTATGAGGGAAAGCCGAAGAAGAAGCTTTTGAAGGTCCTCACCTTCGCCTTGACTCTTTCGAGCGCTACGCTTCTCGGAGGCACCCTTTTATCGAACGCTTTCGTCGGAAAAGAACCCACGCTTGGGAATATTTCTTTTAAAAGGGAGACGAATGATATCCACTATTCCTTCGAAATCAAAGAAATGGGGACGCTCGAGGTATCCTTGCTACTTCAAAGAGAAGAAGAAACGCTCTATGAAGAGACCTTTAAGGAAAGTGGCACCTACCAAGGAATTATTCGCCACGTTGGAAAAGAAGAACTTGTCGTAACCTTAAGCGCCACTAATGGCCTTGACTATTGGAAGGCGCTTTACGAAGAGAAGATTTAGGAGAGACAAAATGGAAGAGAAGAAAGCAAAAGCAGCAAACATAGAAAATATCGCCTCTTTGAAAAAGAAGCCCCAAAACATCGCCAAATATATTGTCTATGGCCTTTTGTTCCTGGTCTCTACGATAGGCCTCCTTTTAGTCGTCTATTCAAGGCAAATTTGGGGCGATTCGGTCGGTGACAGGATCTTAGGCGAAGGAGTGCAGAATGGTTGGATGGCCTTAGGGCACTACTTTAGCAAGAGAACGCCAGCGATTGTGACGACCCTGATGATCATCGCCATCGCTTTAGTGCTTATTTCCATATCGAACTTCTTGGTGCGTGTGACAACGCTAAAGGGCAAGAAAGCCAAAACCGTCGGTAGCCTTATCCGTTCTCTTATCAAATACATCATTATCATTCTATCTTTGGCTTTCATCTTAGGAGCTTGGGGCGTCGATGTTGGTTCCATCGTCGCCGGCTTAGGCGTTTTGACGCTTATTATCGGCTTAGGTTGCCAATCCCTCATCCAAGACGTTGTGAGTGGGCTCTTTATCGTCTTCGACGACTATTTTAGCGTCGGCGATATGATCATCGTCGACGGTTTTAGAGGATATGTTGAGTCCATCGGCTTAAGAACGGTGAAGTTAGATGATCATTGCGGCAACGTCAAAGCCATCACCAATAGCCAAATAACGACCGTCGTCAATCTCTCAAGGTCCCCTAATCTTATTTACATCAACTTCACCGTTTCCTATAACGAAGACTTAGAACGGGTGGAGGGCGTTTTGGCCAAAGAGTTCCCCAAGATCAACGCCGCCTTGCCACAACTCGAAGACCCCCTTATCTATAAGGGCGTGGATGGCTATGACGATGCGGGCGTCGTCTTGGCCTTTGGCGCCACTTGTAAAGCGGAATACCGCTTCCAAGTCGCTCGTGACCTCAAAAGGGAAATCTATCTCGCCCTGGTTCGAAATAACATCGAAATCCCCTACGCTCAAATCGTCGTGAATGCGCCAGATCCGAAGAATAGGCCTTTCGCCTCGAAAGAAGAAAAAATGCTCAGTCAAAAAATGAACGCCGAGAATCGAAAGCTCGACGAAGTGGATGAAAAGACGCTTCTTGAAAAAGCAAAGGAAGACATCAAGAACATCGAGAAACTCGAAAAAACGAAAAAAGCCCTTAGAAAGAACGTCAATAAGGAGGAAAAACAATGATCGAAGAAACTCCTTCGGATAAATACCATTGCGGAGAAACGAAAAGCAAAAAGAAGAAGAGACATTTCGGTTGGCTTATCGCCCTCCTTGTCATTGCCTTTATCATCGCTCTCCCGATCGCTTCCCTTTATATCTTTGTCTACGATGGAGGAGATCCAACCCCAATAAAGGGCTATGATGTCACGACTTCCTTAAAGCAAAAAGCCGTCAAGGCTTTAAGCGAAGAAAGAGAAGAAACGCAAAAGATCGCTTTCTCTTTTGAGGAGGAGGATCTCCGTGGCCTTATTCAAAATGCCACCAAGAGTCTTTCTTCGGAAAACAAATACCTTCGCGGATTCGATGCGAAAATAGAAGGGAACCAATACCTCTTTGAGTGCTATATAGGGAACCTTCCCCTTTCCTTCAAATCCAAAATCACCCTTTGCACCACCCTTAGTGAAGAGAACGAGGATTATGTATTCCATATCGATTCTTTTAAACTTGGGAAGATAGGGGTCGGATCAGATATCCTTTCTAAGGTCGGAGCTTCTATGAATGACGAGGATATCGATAATGCCTTCGTATCGATGGGCCTCCACGTCTCTAGCAACCTATCCGAAGGAAAGATTGTCTATAAGAAGAAAAACGCAGAGAAGGACGCGATAGCCCTCTTATCCTCTTCCAGCGACGCTTCCCTATATTCCTCTTTGCTTGAAGAACTTATCGACATGGATCTCTTGACGATAAGCTCGATGAATGGTCTATCTCTATCCATGGATTTAGAACCCATCCACGACAATAAGGACTTCTTAACCCCTTCCAAAAACCTCTCGCTTTCGGAAGATTTAACTTCCTATAGAGACAAGGTTGTTACCTTGCTTAGTAGCGAAGAGTCCTTCCGAAAAGAAACGCCTTACGACACCTATTTGATGGAATATCTCATCAAAGGCTATAGCAAGCTTGGCGATGAGGAAAAGAACTACATCAAAGATAAAGACTTTAGAAGCGTTGGCATCGCCTCTCCGCTTCTTTATGAAGGAAAGAGATACGCCGCCGAAGGAAAAGATCTTAATGCTCTCCTCGAGGAAAGAAAAGGAAGCCTTCTAACGGGTGGCATAAAGGTAAGCGAAGACGAACTCAACCTCCTCTTCCAAGACACCTCCCTTCTAGGAACAAGCTATCTCGTAAGCGCCCCATTTGATGGAGCCTATGAATCGAGCTATGTGAGCGTCGATAACTTTTATAGCAACATCGTGGATGAGAAAATCTCTTTTGTTTTGGGAATCAATTTCGGCGGATACGAGATTCCGGCCATCTTGAATTTTAAAGAGGTCGACGGAAGCGCCATGCTTTCCTTAAAGAAAGATCACTTCTTTATCGGCGAGAAAGAAATTTCGGAAAACCTTAGCAAAACCCTCTTCGATTTGTTAGGAACAGCCCTTGACGATGAGTATTGGATAGAGGTCGATAAAGAAAACCAAACGCTCCAAATCGGTAACCTTTCTTCCCCGATTCTAGGCAAAACCATGGAAGTCTCCCTCAAAGGGAATAGCGTCAAAGAGGATGGCTATCTCCTTTTCCAAGAAAAAATAAGCTTATGAAGTGGCGCCTAGTAGAGGTCACGCAAGAAACCTCGCATCCATTCTTGAATTATTTCACCCTCCATTACGAAGTCTTGAAAAACGACGAAAAGAAGAACTATTCGTATTACTTGGCAAGTCGTCATAAAAAAGAGGAATTATTGCCAGAAACGCACAATCTCGCACGTCCGGATGGCGTGACCATCCCTCTCTATTACCGCGATGAAGCAGGCAACTATTCCATTCTTCTTACCAAGCAGTTCCGTCCCGCCATCGGAGCATACGTTTATAGCGTCCCTGCCGGTCTAATGGATCCAAACGATAAGGATATATTGGAGGTTGCCAAAAGAGAGGCGAAAGAGGAAACGGGTGCCATTATTGGCGAGTTGGAGGTTCTTAGTAAGATAGGCACAACCAGCAGCGGCTTAAGCGATGAAACCAATGCTATCGTATTAGGAAGAATTCTTTCTTTCGAAGAAAAGAAGCTTGAAGAATTCGAAGATATCCATGCAAAACTCTATTCTTTAGAAGAAATTCAAAAGATGCTAAAGGAGGATAGCTACTTCTTTTCGAACACGGCAAGGCTCCTTCTCTTGCTTCTTCTAGAGCGTTTTAAAAAGCGCTAAGAGTTTAAACTAAATCCGTTTAATCGTGACGCGTATCGTCTTTAAAACATTCGGAGAAGCGTGCGGCAAAGCTCGGCTCTAATTTTTTTAGCCTTAAATGGGCAAGCGAACCGAATTGGTTCATCCGGAAGAAAGCCTTCCCTTCCCTTCTTTCTTCGCTTACAAGAACCGTTAAAGAGCTAGGGAGAGGGACCATATACTCCCAAGCAACGACGGGAGAGATATTCATAAGGTGCGACAAAAGAACGCACATAACGCCTAAATGACAGCAAAAGAGAAGCGTTTCATGATTGCTTTCCTTCACGTCATAGATAGCGCCATTTCGAAGATATCCATATTTTGCTAAGACATTGTCGAATTCCTTCGTGACTCTTTGATATTCTTCGAAAGCGCCACTTCCCTTATAGAGTGGCGTATCCATCCACTTATGAGAATCGAACAAATCAGGATATCTATCAAGGGTCGTGGGCAAAAGATCCCAAGAGCAGCTTTTAGGCGGAACTCCTGGCTCCAAAATAGTTTTTGGAGGCAAGAATTCGCGAAGCCATTGGCAATAAGTCGCTTCTTTATGGAAGGCGGCTAAGGTGGGTTTAAGGGTCGCTTTGGCGCGCCCTAAAATAGAGCAATAAAAAGAGGTTATATCAGGATAAAAAGAAACGATATAATCCCTTAGGGCATCCGCTTCGCGAAAGCCTATAGACGTCAAAGAATCCTTCTCGTAATCAGGATCTCCATGCCGAACAAAAAGAAGTTTCATCTTATTGGATCTTTTCGAAAACGGGCGTTGGCTCGTTTTCCACAATCGCTTCCTCGATCACAATGGGCGTAAGAGGACGATCGCTTGGGCTCTTTTTTTGCTTGGCGATTTTATCGACGACCTCCATCCCACTTATAACCTTCCCGAAAGCGGAATATTGGCCATCCAAGAAGGTATCGTCCTTATCGCAAATGAAGAATTGGGAGCCGGCGCTATCGAAGGAGGCGCTTCGAGCCATAGAAATGACGCCTCTTTTATGGCTAAGGTCATTCTTCACGCCATTGGCACGAAATTCGCCCTTAATGGAATAGCCTGGCCCTCCCATGCCATTTCCCAAAGGATCGCCACCCTGAATCATGAAGCCTTTAATGATACGATGAAACGTTAGGCCATTATAGAAACCGCTTGAGCAAAGGCTTACGAAGTTCGAAGCCGAAACGGGAGCGTTCTTATAATCCATCTCGAGAACGATGTCGCCATAATCTTTAATACGCAAAGTAACCATGTTTATCTCCTAACAAACGGCATTATAGCATTGTAAGCAATAGAAAATGCGTGCCAAAAAGGTTTGGAACGAGCGGAGTATGGGCTTTATTCGGATTTTAAGAAATCTCAAAAAACAGAGAATTCTTCTAAAACTCAAAGGTGCTTGCCTATTGGCGAAGATAATGCGCGCTTGGGCGAGGGAAAGCGATGGTGCTTCGCTAAAAAGAAGGAAAAGGGACAACTAATCCTTTCCTTTTTCCAAAAAATGGAGAAAGAAAAAGGCCAAAATACCTATGGCATTCGACCTTTTTTCGGCCCTGTACCTTTTAAGGGGATGGATGGGGAAGGCGCTAAAGCAACCCGCCAAAGCTGTAACAATCGATGGGGATGGCGATTCTTGTTGTCACCATTAAGAGCTACAGAGCCCGTCTTTAAAGCTTTCGCTGGTAGTTTTGACTTAACTACCTTAAGCTACCTCAAAGTTTAAAGAGCCACAAAATCAGCATTTTATTGGATCAATGCAGCAAAGAATAGCGTCTCTATCTTAATGGTTAATAGCATAAACAGACGAGATGTAGAAATTCCCTAAGTCAGCAACCGTTTCTCCATCGGTTTTATTGTAGATAAAGAAATAAACGCCTTTTTCTGCGGTTAACCGAGACACATAATCTCTACTAAGTGTAACTTTCGTCCATTCTCCTGGAACATAGTTAACTTCAAAACCCTCCCATGCATTTCCGGGATTAGAAACTTTCATACTAGCGGAAACATCTTTTCTATCAAATTTGAAATAAAAGAATGTTTCGCGCCCTTTTATGTTGTTCACTAGCGCTTTATGAAGAATATAGGCACGTTTGTTCGTAGCGTCATCAAAGGTTGAAAGGTCCGTTTTATAATACGTGCCAATTGTAGAATCTTCTCCAGCCGTTTTCGCAAACGCCTTCCATGGAGTATCTTGAACAACGGAGAAGTTTTCATCAATATTTTGGTATTTGGAGATTCCTCCGACTAGTCTAGAAATTTTAACGGTTCCTAGAGTAGCTAACGATTCCGCTTTATTGTCTAAGGCAAAAAAATAAACAAAATCCTGGCCTTGACCTTTCGATGTGAAATCTTCCGGAATATTGAATTCAAACCATTGTTTGGAAGGAATTGTAATGGGTGTTTCGCTCCACTCAGGTTTGGATCGCGCATATACAATATTAAACGACACCTCACTATAGATATAAAATCTAGCACTGTTATCGAATTTACCATTGATTACGCTACTGAGGGAAAAATGAGCTTCGTTTTTTGAAGAAAGACTAATGCTGCCCATGTCATAGCAATACACTTCACCATACGTGTGATCGATTTCTTTTGTCTTAGTGACAGCGACTTTATCATATGTTAAAGAGTAATCGGACGCATAAACGTCATAATCATAGAAAGATGGTAATATTCTTTCATCAAACAAATCCAAGGAATTGATGAACTCGCTATCGGGCGTCCCCCCTTCGACAATTTCAACGTCAGAAGGCGCTTCAAACACAGGGTTTCCGCCGATGCAGTCCGTCCAATATTCTTTGATACCTCTCTTATCGTATGTCGCCTCGACGCCTTGGAAATGCTTCCAACGAGACGCTGCCTCAGCCTGCACCCTGTCAAGGAAAGACCCGCTATTCGCCGCCAACAGAGCGGCGCCTTCAGCGAAAGCCAACATAGCGCCTAAAAACAAAAAACAATATCTTCTCTTCAT